>NZ_CANCLE010000047.1 GCF_947378715.1 Phenylobacterium aquaticum | reverse complement strand
AACGGATGCAAAACAAGCTGCCCCAAGCAGCAAGGTCAAAACCCTTCAAGCACGATCAACACCCTGACGCGGGGTGGAGCAGCCCGGTAGCTCGTCAGGCTCATAACCTGAAGGTCACAGGTTCAAATCCTGTCCCCGCACCCAGATATCTCAGCGCCCCAAGGCTCAGGCCCTGGGGCGTTTCGTTGTCCGGAACGCCGCAATCCTCTTGATACGGATGCGTCCAGGGTGGCGTAACGGCGTTCGACTTTTCCGCCACATCCGGAAAAGTTCTGCCCCATCCTGGGCTTAGCGCCCCGGTCCGGGGAGTCTGCGCCTTCATTTACGGCCCAGCTTGGCCCAACCCTGCGCCCCTCACGAAGCGTCTTAAGACGCCAGGTTATCAAGAGGGGAAACTCCCATATGCGCGCCTATCTGTTCTCCGCGGCCATGAGCTTGGCCGCCATCCTGCCGCTCGCGGCCCATGCGGCCGATCAGGACTGGAAAGTCTCCGTCTCGGCCACGGCCTCCGCTCAGACCAATGACAACATCTTCGCGGTCGCCACCAAGCAGACCAGCGACACGGTGCTCGGCTTCTCGCCCCGGGTGGATCTGAGCCATGAGCTGGAGAACGCCAAGATCTCGGCCTATCTGGATGGCGACTTCTCGCGCTACTCGTCCAACTCGACGGAAGACACGGCGGACTACGGCTTCGGCGCCGCCTACCACGCCAAGGCCAATGGCCTGACCGTCGACGCTGACGCCAGCCACGCGCTGAACACCGAAAGCCGCCGCGCCAAGAACGCCCGCCGCGACGCCACCAAGCGCACCGAATTCAAGGTCGACACCTATGGCGGGTCGCTGGGAACCGATGTCGCGGGCGGTACGCTCTCGGGCGGCCTGCGCTACACCAATCTCAACTATCAGAATGTGCGCTCCAAGACGGGCGCGGTGATCCTGCAGGACGACCGCGACCACAAGGTGATGGACGAGCATGTCGCCTATAGCTGGGGTTCGAACACCAGCTATTCGCTGAGCGCCGACTTCACCCAGCTGAACTACGACCTGACCGCACCGGTCGCCCGGCACAACCGCGATTCCAAGGGCTACACCCTGAGCGCCGGCGTTTCCCAGACCTTCTCCAAGACGGTCAACGGTTCGGCCAGCATCGGCTACACCACCCGCAGCTTCGACGAGGTCAAGTTCTCGGACGTGACCGATGTCTCCCTGTCGGCCAATCTGAACTGGACCCCCGACAGCGACACCCAGGTGGGCTTGAGCGCGTCGCGCTCGTTGCAGGAGACCGTGGTTCCCAATTCGCCGGTCTATATCGCCTCCAGCGTCGGCGCGAACCTGTCGCGGCAGGTGACCGACAAGGTCGGGGTGGCGGCCTATGTCAGCTATGAGTGGGACGACCACCAGGGCGTCGATCGCTCGGACAATGTGACGGGCCTGGGCCTCTCGACCTCGATCGCGATCACCAAGGGCCTCGCCGTTTCGGTCGCCTATGACTATTCCAAGGAAGACTCGTCCGGCGCCGTCAAGTCGGCCGGCTACGACAACAACCTGTTCTCCGCCCGTCTGACAGCGAAGTTCTAAATGCGAAGACGCCTCCCAGCCGCAAGGCTGGGAGGCGCTGTTCGTTCAGGTGTTCGGAAGACGCAACATCAAAGAGATGGAGCATTTCTGGATCCGAAAAGTGCGACACACCTTTCGGGAAGTGCTCTAGCGCTGGGCCAGACGCACCTGCTCGAGCTCGGCGACTTGCGGGTCGCCCAACTGGGCCACGGCGGCCTTCACGGTGCCGGACATGCAGCGCGTATAGGCGTCCAGCATCAGGCTCTCGGTGGCGGTCGCCTTGTGGCAGACATTGCGCGCCGCCGACACGATGTCGGAGTGGATCTGGGCGGCCGACTTGCCGGCCAGGGAAATCCGAACCTCTTGAGCGTTCGCGCTCGAGGCCAGGGCGAGAGCGGCGACAGCCGCCAGGGTCACAGTACGCATCATAAGTTTTACTCCCGGAAAGGGGTTGGGGTTCAACCACCTCCCGACGCTCCTCCGGCGGCGGTGCGCATCCGTGTGCGTCCGCTTCGCCTGTCCCCGTTCTGGGGGAGGTCGCCCGCCGGCTCAAGGGCTATGTTGCGGTGCGGTAGGTTTGCGCCGCATTGCAACAATCCCGGGCGATCAGGCCTCCGGGCGCCCATCAACTGATCAACGTTCAGTTAGGTCTGTAGCAGGCCGTCGCAGGCGGCACGGCGATTGCGGGACCGTGAGTCGGGACGGCCGGAATGAAACACTTGCCTTCGGTTCGTCTTTACTTTTGATTAACCTTCGTAAACCGCCGAGGGCAAATGTCGCTTCTGGTACTCGCACTCACCACCGCCTTCTCCGCCCCCAGCGCGCCTGCGCAGACCACTGCGGCGGAGGTCGTTCCGGCCAGCGCCTTCGTGCTTGATTGCCAGATCTCGGGCCAAAGCCTCACCGATTGCCGGGTTGTCGACGCCGACCCGACCACCGACGTCCGCGCCGCCAAGGCTCTGCGCCTGGCCGCCGACATCCAGGTGCCCCAGACTTTGGCCGCGTCCAATCCCGGCCGCATCAAGATCAAGCTGAACGTCAATCCGTGACGACAAGGGACTCGCCCGGCATGGTTCGGGCGGCGTCCATCAGGGCCACATAGGCCAGTCTGAGCGCGCGCGCCGCCACCTCGCTGGCCGGCAGGTCGTGAAGGCCACGCGGGCGGGGCAAGCTGACTTGCACCGTCACCCCATGCTCGGTGAGCACTGAGACCCCCAGGCTCGTGGGGCCGACGGTAATGGAAGGCGGGAGCGAAAGATCCTGCATGGCTTGGTCTCCTTGGCCGATCCCCCTGCGCCGCGATGTGCGACCGAGGCCCCGCCAAGTCCAGCCACGGTTTTATGACTGACCCAGCGGGAACCTTCGGCGTTTGACGATCTGTCGCTGCGCGCGCGGAATAGGGTCGCCTCGCGCCCCGTTTCGCGGCAAATCTCGGCTCATGCCCCTACCGCCTCCGCCTCCCGAAATCGAAGCCATCATCGTCCACCCGCCGCGGCTGCCGCCGCTGGGCGGGGAGGCGGTGTTCGCCGTGCAACAGCTCGACGCCGAGGCGTTGAAGACCGCGCCCCGGCTCGACGCCGCCCTGAAGCGCGCGCCGGGGGTTTCGCTGTTTCGCCGCTCGGGCAGCGACGCGGCCAATCCGACCATCCAGGGTCTGTCCCTGCGCGGGATCGCCCCGTCCGGCGCCGGGCGCGCCCTGGTCACTCTGGACGGCGCACCGGTCAATGACCCGTTCGGCGGCTGGGTGATCTGGTCGGCTCTGCCGCCGGAGGGCTTGGCCAGCGCCACCATCGTGCGCGGCGCCGGGGCAGGGCCCTATGGTGCGGGGGCCCTGACCGGCGTCGTCGCGCTTGAGGAGCGACCGACCGGCGACGGGCTGCGCGCCCTGGACGTGGCCCTGGGGCAGCGGGGCGAGGGCCGCGCGGCCGCCGCCTTCGGAACCCCAGGCCTGTTGATCAGCGCCGCGGCCGAGAGCAGCGACGGCTTTGTCCCGGTGCGGGGCGCCTCACGTGGCGCGGCCGATCGACCGACCAGCCTCGACAGCGTCACGGCGGCGGCGCGACTGCAGGGAACGCTTGCCGGAATAGATGCGGCCGTCCGCCTGGGCGGGTTCCAGGAACGGCGGGGCGCGGGCCTGGCAGGCGCGCGCTCGACCGCCAGCGGCGGCTCGGCGACCCTGTCCTTGGCCCAGGTGGCGGGCGGCGGCGGCTGGCGCATGCAGGCCTGGCTGCGCACCAGCGACCTGGCCAACTCTTCCGTCGCCGTGGCCGCCAAGCGGGTGGCGACCACCCCGGCCAGTGATCAATATTCCACGCCGGCCGTCGGCTGGGGGCTGAATGCCGGCTGGCAGGGGCGGGGCGAGCTGTGGTCCTGGGAGCTTGGGGCCGACGCGCGCTTCGCCGAGGGCAAGGCTGAAGAGCGGTTCCGCTATCAGGGCGGCGCCTTCACCCGCGGCCGCGAGTCCGGGGGCCGGACGGCGGTGGGCGGGATCTATGGCGAAGTCGTGCGTGACAGCGGTGACCTGATCCTGACGGGCGGCGCGCGGGTCGACGCCTGGCGTCAGAGCGACGCCATCCGCCGCGAGCGCGACCTCGCCACTGGGCTCCAGACCCTGAGTTCCAGCGCCGCCGATCAGTCCGGCGTGCTGCCGACCGCGCGGTTCGGCGCGCGGCTGACCCTGAGCGACGCCCTTTGGGTGCGCGGCGCGACCTATGCCGGGTTTCGTGCGCCCACCCTCAACGAACTGCACCGCCCGTTCCGGGTCGGCAATGATGTCACTGAAGCCAATCCCGGCCTGAAGCCCGAGACGCTCTATGGCGTGGAGGCGGGGATGGGCGGCGCGTCGGCCGTGCGCTGGACCGCGACCCTGTTCTTCAACCGCCTGGTCGACCCGATCACCAATGTGACGGTGGGCGTGGGCCCGGCGACCTTCCCGGTGGCGGGGTTCGTCCCCGCCGGCGGCACTCTTCGCCAGCGCCGCAACGCCGGTCAGATCGACGCCTGGGGCCTGGAGGCCGACATGTCCCGCGACTTCGGCGCGGTCTCGCTGCACGGCGCCCTGTCGGCGGCCCATGCCCGGGTGGATGGCGGATCCCAGGCGCCGCAGTTGACCGGCAAACGCCCGGCCCAGACCCCCGAGGTCACCGTCACGGCCGGCGGCGACTGGCGGGTGGGGGAGCGGCTGACCCTGTCGGCCGAGACCCGGTTCGAGAGCGAGCGGTTCGAGGACGACCTGAACAGCCGCAGGCTGGCGCCGGCCGTCAGCCTGGACGCCCGGGCCGCCTGGAGTGTGGGCAAGGGGGCGGAGATCTATCTGGCCGCCGAAAACCTGACCGACGCCCGCATCGAGACCGGCGAGACCGGGGACGGCGTAGAGAGCTTCGCCGCGCCCCAGACCTTCCGGGTGGGATTTTCGCTGAGGCGTTAGAGCAAATCGACGCCGCCGAGCCTCAAGGGAGGGTCGGCGGCGCTTTCGACCCGGACCTATTCGGCCGGCTTGGGGGCCTGGCCGGTGATCAGTTCCACCAACTCGGGACGGATGTTCTCCGTGCCCTTTTCCATCATGTGCTGGACGATGCGGGCGCCGACGGCGGCCTGCATCTGGCCCGTGAACTCGGCCTTGTTCGAGCGCACCCAGTCCATGGAGGTCTGGCGGTTCTCGTTCAGGCCCTGGAACCTGGGCGCCACATAGCGGGCGAACAGCTCGTAGGACTTCTTGGTCGTGGCGAAGTCGGCCCAGTTGTGGGCCATGAACAGGAAGGCGCCGAAGCCGCCGCTTTCGTCCAGCAACTGCTGAATCCGCGCCGCCGCGTCATCGGGCGTGCCGATCACGGCCATGCCGGAATCGATCATCCGGTCGATGGGATCGCCGTCACCCACGGGAATGACCGGCAGATTGGCGATCTCGCTGAAGTAATAGGCCCATTTCTCCAGGCCGAAGCGCACGTCGGCCCGGGCCTGTTCGCGGGTCTCGGCGATGTGCATGGGACCAACCAGCCGCCAGCCAGCGCGATCCATGGTCTTGCCGTACTGTGTGGCCTGGCCCTCGGCGATCGCCCAGTTGGAGGCCAGCGCATTGAAGCCGGCGGTCGAGGTGGCGCCGAGCGAGAGCAGGCTCGCCCCATGCTTGCCCGCCGCGCGCGCGCCGGTGGGCGAGACCTGGCTGGCCACCGCGATCTCGACGCTGGGCCGCGAATAGGGCGTCATCTGGAGGCGGGCTTCTGAGAGCTCGAACCAGTCGGACTTGTGGGTGACGACCTCGCCATTGAGCAGCTTGACCAGGACGTCGAGCGCCTCGTCCATGCGGTCGCGCTGCTTGGAGGCCGGAATGCCCATCATGAAGGCGTCGGAGACCAGGGCGCCGGGGCCCACCCCGAACATCACCCGGCCGCGGGTCATGTGGTCCAGCTGGTTGATGCGATCGGCCAGCATCAGCGGGTGGTGATAGGGCAGGGACGAGACCCCGGTGCCGAGCCGGATGTGCTTGGTGCGCTCGGCGGCGGCGGCGATGAACACTTCGGGGCTGGCGATCAGCTCATAGGCGCCGGAGTGGTGCTCGCCGATCCAGGCCTCTTCATAACCCAGCTTGTCCAGCCACTCGACCAGCTCGAGATCGCGGTGAATGGCGAGCGTCGGGTTCTCGTCGATGGGATGGAAGGGCGCGATGAAGGCGCCAAAACGCAGTTTAGTCCCGGGCACACTGGCCTCCCCTGATCTTGTTGACCGCAACTTAGCGCTGATAACCCAGGGCTGGCTAGCCCCGCATACCGTGTGTTCGAAGGTCCAGCGCCTGGCGGGTTTGGATATCGGAGAGACTCCTACGCCGCCTCACGCCACGTCATTCCAAGCCTTTGGAAATCGATCGGTTCGTGTCACGAACGCCAATCATCGCCGCGACGTCCGGGGACCTGGAACCGCTTGAACTACCGACACGCCTTCCACGCCGGGAACTTCGCCGATCTGGTGAAGCATGCGGCCCTGCTGGATCTGCTCGCCCGGCTGATGGCCGATCCGGCGCCCCTGACCGTGATCGACACCCACGCCGGGCGCGGGCTCTATGATCTTGGCGGTGCGGAGGCCCAGCGCTCCGGCGAAGCGGCGGCCGGGATCGGGCGGTTGATGCAGGCCCAGGACCTGCCGGCCGATTTGGCGCCTTTGCGCGCGGCGGTGAGCCAGCTGAACGGGGGCGGCGTGACCCGCCGCTATCCGGGATCACCCTGGCTGATCGCGGAGGCTTTGCGAGCCGGCGACAGTTATCTGGCCTGCGAACTGCGCGACGAGGAGCACAAGGCCTTGCAGGCCGCCCTCAAGGGGAGGGCTGGCGTCCGCGCGGTCTGCGCCGACGGCTACAGGGCCGCCGCCGAGCAGGTTCCGGCCCGGGGCCGCGCCCTGATCCTGATCGATCCGCCCTTCGAGCGGGCCGACGACTACGAGCAGATCATCGAGACCCTGGCGGCTGTCGCCCGCCGCAATCGCGAGGCCGTGGTGCTGGTCTGGACGCCGCTCAAGGACCTGGAGACCTTCGACAGCTTCCTGCGCGAGGCGGAGGAGGCGGGCGCCGGGACCCTGACCGTCGCCGAGGCCCGGATGCGCCCGCTCGCTGACCCCTTGAAGATGAACGGCTGCGCCCTGGTGCTGGCCAAGGCCCCGCCCGGCGTCGAACCGGCCCTGGAGCGCATCTGCGGCTGGATCACCGCCACCTTGGGCGAAAACGGGCAGGCGCGGGTTTGGTCGGCGGGGTAACGTCTTTTTGCAGTTGCGAAGGCCGGGGCTGTGTTATGTTGCATCGCACAATTCCCCCTGACCGGAGGCGTCCGCGATGACCAGTCCGCTTGAGAAATCCCTTGATCCGGCCGATGCGGCCAAGGCCCTGGCCCTGCCCATCGGCGCGGCCTCACCCCTGTGGCTGATGTTCGCCGGCGCGGCCTCGGCCGGGGTCGCCTATTGGTGGCTCAGCCGCTGGCGGACGGTGACCAATCTTGAGGCCGTGCTGACGGCGCCGGCCGAACCGCAAACGCCGATCGCCCTGGAAGCCGCCTTGATCGAGGCGGTGGCCGAGCCGGTTGTCGAGGTCGCGCCTGAGCCGGTGATCGAGCCCGCGGTCGAGGCGGTCGCCGAAGCCATCGCCGAACCCGTGATCGAGCCCGTGCTCGAAACAGCCGCCGAGCCTGAAGCCGTGGCGGAACCCGTGCCCGAACCCGAGCCCGGTTTGGACGTCGCGCCCGTCGAGGTGGCCATGGAAGCGCCAGCGGTCGCGCCGATAGCCAAGCCCAAGGCCGCGTCGGCCAAGGCGTCATCGGCGCCGCGCACGGCGGCCCCGTCGGCCAGGACGAAGGCGACCAAGACCAGGTCGGCGAAGTCCACCAAACCGTAGCCTCTGGAGCGCCCGTGCATTACGTCTGATCCCGCCGCGTCGCGCGGCGGGAGGATGTTTTGCTGAAGCGGGCCTTGGACATTACCGGATCGGCCCTCGGCCTGGCGGTGTTGTCGCCGTTGTTGTTGGCCCTGGCGGTGGCTGTACGCCTGGAATCCCCCGGACCTGCCCTGCATTGGTCGCGACGGGTCGGGCGCGACAACCTCATCTTCAAGATGCCGAAATTCCGCAGCATGCGGCTGGGCGCGCCCAATGTGGCCACCCATCTGCTGGCGGAGCCAGAGAACTGGATCACCCCGCTTGGCCGGTTCCTGCGCCGGTCCAGCCTGGACGAACTGCCTCAGTTGTGGAGCGTTCTGGTCGGAGACATGAGCCTGGTCGGGCCAAGGCCCGCCCTGTTCAATCAGGATGATCTGGTGCGGCTGCGCACGGAGGCGGGGGTGCATCGCCTGCGCCCAGGCCTTACCGGCTGGGCGCAGATCAACGGCCGCGATGAGTTGCCGATCCCCGACAAGGCGCGGCTGGACGCCGAATATCTGGCGCAAAGCTCGCTGCTCATGGACCTGGGAATTATTCTGCGGACTGCACGCATGGCCCTGAGCGGACGCGGCGTGCGCCACTAGGCCAGAGCATTTCTCGAAACGTGTGAGGCACTTTTCGGGTCAAGAAATGCTCTAATTTTTTGACTTAGAGCTCTTCTGTTCCCGTCTCGTTGACCCAACCAGACCGGGAAGGGCTCTAGGCGGCCTGGGTCGCAGCGACGGGGTTCGTGGCCGGGGCATAGCCAACCTTGGCCTGCAGGAAGGTCGCACCGCGATCATCCAGCCGGACAGCGGTCAGGATGCCCGTGGCATAGACACCCGTATCGACCCCGATCCGCGCCTTGGTCATCTGGGGCTCTTCCATCGGCGTGTGGCCGTGAACAATGATCTTTTCGAACCGACCCGGCGAAGACAGGAATTCCTGACGGATCCACATCAGGTCATGGGCGGACTGGTGCGCGAGCGAGACGCCGGGACGAACGCCCGCGTGCACGAAGGCGTAGTCGCCAACCACAGCCATCAGTTCGAGCTCGTTATAGAAAGCCAGGTGATCGCGCGGCATGGCCTTGGCCAGGGCTTGCGACGCCACGGCCCAGGCCTCGGGATCCGTGCGGCCGGTCGGCGGCGTCACGCCATAGGAGGCCAAGGTGGTGATGCCGCCATATTCGGCCCAGGTTGAGCCAAATTCCGGCTCATCCAGGAATTGGAGTAGCGCTTCCTCGTGGTTGCCCTTCAGGGCGCGGACCTCAAGGGAGGCTTCCTTCCCAAGCGCGATGATCAGGCTGACCACCTCTTTGGAGGCGGGGCCACGGTCGACATAGTCCCCTAGAAAGATCAGCAAGGGGCGCGCCGCAGGCGCTGTCGCGCGCGCATCCTGCACGATCGTCCGCAGCAGCACCTCGAGGGCGTCGATCCGCCCGTGCACATCGCCAATCGCATAGATCAGCCGACCCTCGGTGGTCGGGGCGGTCGGCGCGGCCTTGGTGCGTTTAAAGAAGGAGAACACGAACGAGCCTCGAATGTGCGGTGCAACATTAGCGCCGACGGTCTTAGTCAACAATGCCCCACCTTCGATGAACGCCCGCTTTATTGGCAGTTGGACGTTCGATGGAGGCGGAACGCCCTGACCCTGCTCTGCGTTGCATCACATCGGCCGTGTCAGGGAGAGAAAAGTCCCGAGCGCGCTGCAAGCGCCCTGCCAACCGGAGGTGGGCGTCCCCTCGGCGCACCCGTGCGGGCGCGTCCCATGCCTAGCCCGCGCGGAGACCGCCGCTTGTCGTCAGAACCGCTTCTATCGCGCGCCCGGTTGGTCCGGGTTGGCCGAAGCGCCGCCGTGCGCCTCTGTAACCTCTGGCCGGGCCAGGCGCGGGCCGACCGAATTCTGACCTGGACGGCGGGCTGCCTCGCGGCAGTGGTCGCCCTGGCGCTGCTGGGCTTGGCTCTGGTCGACTGGAATCTTGCACGGGGGCCCATTGGCGGCTTCGCCTCCGCACGGCTTCACCGCACCGTCGTGCTCGACGGCCCCCTGCGGGTTCATCTCTGGTCGCTGAAGCCCTGGGCGACCGCCGAGAACATCCGGATCGGCGACCCGGCCTGGGCCGGACCTGATCAGACCGCCACCGTCCAGCGCCTGACCGTCCAGATCGAGCTCCTGTCCCTGCTGCGGGGCCAGATCGTGCTGCTGCGGCTGGAGGCGGACCAGCCGGTCATCCGCCTGCGTCGGGACGCCCTGGGCCGGGCGACCTGGGATTTCTCCGGCGGCGTCGCGCCGAAGCGCCCGTTCCGCATGCCGCCCATCCGCCATTTCCAGATCAGCGACGGGCGGCTCCAGATCGTCGACGCGGCGCGCCACCTCCGGTTCGACGGCGCGATCTCGGCCGCCGAGCGGCCTGGCGAGCCGAACCGCCGGTTTGAGATGGCCGGCGATGGGCGATTGAACGGCGAACCCTTTCACCTGGCGCTCACCGGTGGCCCGCTGCTCAATGTCAGCGCCGATCATCCCTATCCCTTCGAGGCCCATGTCCGCGCCGGCGCGACCCAGGTGGACGCCCTGGGCGTCGTGCCAAAGCCCTTCGACATGGCCCGCTTCAGCCTGGACCTGTCGGCGCAGGGTCCGGACCTGGCCGATCTCTATGACCTGACCCGGGTCGCCCTGCCCAATACGCCGCCCTATCGGCTGACCGGCCATCTGGAGCGCCGGGATCGGCTCTATGCGATCACGGGCTTGGCGGGACGGGTGGGCGACAGCGATCTGGCGGGCCAGTTGTCGGTGGAGACCGGTCGGGCGCGACCGCTGCTGAAGGCCGACCTGGTGTCCCGCAGCCTCGACTTCGACGACCTCGCCACCCTGTTCGGCGGCGCGCCGGCCCGGGGGCGGGGCGAGACGGTGTCGGCCGCCCAGGCGGCGGTCGGGCGTCGCATGGCGGCCGAGCGGCGGCTCCTGCCCGACACCACGCTGAATGTGGAGAAGATTCGCTCCCTGGACGCCGAGGTGACGTTCCGCGCCGACAGCATCCATGCGCCGAACCTGCCCCTGCGCAGCGGCGCAGTGCGGATCGGGCTGGATCGCGGCCTCCTGAATGTCGACCCCCTCAGCCTGCAGCTGGCCCAGGGCCGGGTGGCGGGCAGCGCCCAGCTCGACGCCCGGGGCGCCGTCCCGGTGACCACGGTCGATCTGCGGCTGACCGGTGCGCGTCTTGAACAGTTGATCCCCATCCAGGGCAGGCCCTTGACCGGCGCCGTGCTGAGCCGGGTGCGGCTGAGCGGGGAGGGCGATTCCGTCCACCGCGCCGCCGCCCACGCCCATGGCGAAATCCTGGTGGTCAGTCCGGGCGGCGAGATCCGGGAGGCCTTCGCCGAACTGCTGGGCGTCAATGTCACCAGGGGGCTGGGGCTGTTGTGGTCCAAGGATCAGGGCGTGGTTCCGATCCGCTGCGCGGTGGCCGACTTCAGGGCGGTGAACGGCCAGCTGAGCGCCAACCAGATCGTCTTCGACACCGGGCCGGTCCTGGCGACCGGATCAGGCCGCATCGACCTCGATCGCGAGCGGATTGACTTTCGGATCCAGGGCCGCTCCAAGCAGCCGCGGCTGGTCCGGGCCCTGGCGCCGATCACCGTGCGTGGCTCGATTCTCTCGCCCAAGATCGGGGTCGAGACCGGCAAGGTCGTGGCCCAGGGCGGGATATCTGTGCTGCTGGCCGCCGTCGCCACCCCCCTGGCGGCCGTTCTGCCCTTCCTGGACCCAGGCCTGGCCAAGGACGCCGCCTGTGGCGCCCTGATCGCCGAAGCCCAGGGGCGGGGCGCCCCGGTCCGATAGGCGGGCGTCCGCCCGCCGGCGATTGACGCCCGGGCGGGGGCCGCGCCAATGTCGCAACCTCAAGACCGCCAGATTCCCCAGGAGCCAAGACCATGACCCTATCCGCCCGCAAGCGTCCCATTGGCCTGGTTGTCGGCGTGGTGCTGGCCGTGACGGCGAGCAGCGGCGTGGCCCTGGCGGCGGTGGACGCGGGCAAGGTGATCGCCAGCCGGATCGACGGCTTCAAGAAGATGGGCTCGGCCTTCAAGACCCTCAATGACGGGCTCAAGGCTGACGCGCCCGACGCCAAGATGCTGGCGGCCCAGGCCAAGACGGTCAGCCAGGTCGCCCATCAGGTCCACAAGTGGTTCCCGGCCGGCTCCGGCCCGGAGAGCGGCCAGAAGACCCGCGCCAAGGCCGAGATCTGGTCCGACAGCGCCGGCTTCGCCACCGCCGTGCACAATCTCGAGGTCGAGTCGGCCAAGCTGGAGACCGTCGCCAAGGGCGGCGACATCGAGGCGATCAAGGCCCAGGCCAAGGCCACGGGCGGCGCATGCGGCGGCTGCCACACCAAGTTCCGCGGTCCGGAACAGCACTGACCCCCAAGCCTTAGACGGACCGCAAGACCATGAGCACCACGGAACCGACCGCCTCGACGCGGCTCTGGGATGGCCCCACGCGGCTGTTCCACTGGTCGATGGCGATCCTGATCGTCGTCGCCTGGCTGACGGCGGGAAAGCAGATGGAGGTCCATCGGCTGTCCGGCTATGCGGTGATCGGGCTCTTGGTGTTCCGGCTGTGGTGGGGTGTTGCGGGCGGGTCGACCGCCCGTTTCGCCAGCTTTCTCAAGGGGCCAGGCGCGACCGTCGCCTATCTGAAGACCCTGAGGTCACGCGAGCCGGGGGAGACCGCCGGTCACAACCCGCTGGGCGCCTGGAGCGTGGTGGCCATGCTGGTGGTGATGGCGGTGCAGGCCGGGCTGGGCCTGTTCGCCGTGGATATTGACGGGATCGAGTCCGGACCGTTCTCCGACCTCGTCGACTTCGACACGGGGCGAGCCTTCGCCGAGGGCCACGAGCTGAGCTTTCGGGCGCTGCAGGGCCTGATCGGCCTGCACCTGCTGGCCATCGCCTACTACCGGTTCTGGAAGGGCGAGAACCTGGTCGGCGCCATGGTCACCGGTCGGCGGGTGTTCGCCACGGCGGTCGAACCCCTGAAGGCCGCGCCGCTCTGGCGGCTGGTCGTGGGGGCGGTGGTCGCCGCCGCCTTCGCCTATGCGGTCGCCAAGGGCTTCCACTTCAAGTTCAAATAGGGCGGATCGCGGCGACGCTGACGTCGCCGCGTCTGGTCTCAGCCCGCCGCGCCGCGCAGGCAGTTCAGCCAGGCGTCCTCACGGGCCTTCTCGGCGTCGCGCAGAGCGGCCTCGGCGTCGCGGACGGCGGCGTCGTGCTTGCGCCATTCCAGCACCGCGCCCTCGCGGGCGGCGCGGGCGCCTTCCAGGGTCTCGAAACGGGCGAGGATGGCGCGCACCGAATAGTTCACCGGCGGGCCGACGCTCTCGCGGTCGGGATAGACGCCGGTGATGGAGTCGGCGGATTCCTTCTCGATCAGGAAGACATCAGCCCAGCCGGCGTGGTGGCGCATCAGGGCCCAGGGTCGTGCAGTCCCGTCGGTCATAGAAAGCTCCTCGAATCCGCATCAGCGGCAGCGGGGCGAACCTAGCGCGGGACGCGTCCGGCTCCAACGGTTCCGCGCGCGATTCAGCGCGGGACTCGCGTCGGCGTGAAAGGCGTGACGCTGCGTTCCTGGTCCTGGGCCACCCCGACCCTGGGGCAGGCGTCGCGCAGGGCGCACAGGTCACAGGCCGGATCGAAGTGGGTGCAGATCGACTGGCCATGCGGCTTCATCAGCCAATGCAGCTCGAACAGGTCCTCGGAGGACCAGTCGGCCGGAACCATGGCGCTGAGGCTGGCCTGGGCCTCCAGCGCGTCGCCATTGCGCGCCGTCAGGCCCAGGCGGCGCGCCACCCGGTGCGTGTGGGTGTCGACCACCAGGGCGCGACCGGCCAGGGTCGAGAAGTTCAGGGTCGCCGCCGCCACCTTGACCCCCACGCCTGGCAGGCGGGTCAGCCAGGCCATGGCCTCGTCGGCCGGCATCTCGCCCAGGAAGTCGAGGCTCATCTCGCCGGCCTGGATCAGGATCACCCGGATCAGGGTCGGCAATTGCCGCGCCTTCTGCTCGGAGAAGGTCACCGGATCAATCATCGGCGCGATCTGCCAGGGCTCGGCGCAGGCCAGCGCCTTCCAGTCCGGATAGGCGGCGCGCAACCGCACGAAGGCTGACCAGGTCACCTCGTCATAGGTGCGCACCGACAGCATGGCCTTGATCAACTCGGACACCGGATCCAGCCGCTGGCCGGGTTTCTGGGGACCGAACACCTCGCGCAGGCGCTCGCGTACGGGGGGCAGGTCGGAGGGAAAGGCCAATCGGGTCTGCATCTGGCCACGCTAGAACAAAAGTAGAACATTTGTAAATCCCCCTTCGCTGCCTTACCCAGGGGGCAACAGGGGAGAGACGTCATGCCGCCGGTGTCGGTTTCGGACTATCGCGAGCTGGCGCGCCGACGGCTGCCGCCGATGTTCTTCGAATATATCGACGGCGGCTCCTATGCCGAGGTGACGTTGAAGCGGAACGTCGAGGACCTGGAGGCCATTGCGCTCCGCCAACGGGTCATGCGCGACATGACCAGCATCAACACCTCGGTCCAGGCGGTCGGCCAGACGCTCGCCATGCCGCTGGGCCTGTCGCCGGTGGGCATGGCTGGCATGTACGCCCGGCGCGGCGAGACCCAGGCGGCGCGGGCCGCCGCCCAGGCCGGCATCCCCTTCTGCCTCTCCACCGTCGGGGTCTGTTCGGTGGAGGAAGTGGCGGCCACCGGGACCGCCCCTTGGTTCCAGCTCTATATGCTGAAGGATCGCGGCTATATGCGGTCGTTGTTGGAGCGGGCCAAGGCGGCGGGCTGTCCGGTGCTGGTCTTCACCGTCGACCTGCCGCTGCCGGGGTCACGTTATCGCGATGTACGCTCCGGCTTCACCGGGGCGACCGGCCTGTCGGGCGCGCTCAACACCGGCTGGCAGGGGGCGACGCACCTGGAGTGGTTCTGGGACGTCTATGTGAACGGCCAGCCGCACACGCTCGGCAATGTCCAGGACGCGGTGCAGGGCGGGCGGCGGGTCAATGACTTCCTCAGCTGGATCGCCCGCAACTTCGACCGTTCGGTCACCTGGGCCGACCTCGATTTCGTCCGCGAGATCTGGGACGGGCCGATCATCATCAAGGGGGTTCTGGATCCCGAGGACGCCCGCGACGCCGTCAAGGCCGGCGCGCAAGGGCTGATCGTCTCCAACCACGGCGGCCGCCAGCTGGACGGGGTGAAATCCTCGATCGCCGCCCTGCCGAGGATCGCTGACGCCGTCGGCGATGACCTGGAAGTGTTCCTGGACGGCGGGGTCCGCTCGGGCCTGGACGTGCTCAAGGCCCTGGCCCTGGGGGCGCGGGCCTGCTTCGTCGGCCGTCCCTGGGCCTACGCCCTGGGCGCCGGGGGCGAGAAAATGATCTCCAGGATGCTGGGCACGCTGAAGAATGAGCTGGTCACGGCGATGATCCTGACCGGCTGTAACGACGTGCGGCGGGCCGACAAGGCCCTGCTGGACGCCGGGTTGTAGAAAAACTTTTCAAATCCGCAGCTTCAGACCCATCGACAAGGGTCGATCTTGCCGCTAATGGCGCGCTCCGACGGGCTTATGACGGCCGGGTTTTCGGCCGCGTTTCGGCGTGCCTGATTTCCGCGCCGAGGCCATAGTGAACGAGACGAAGCGAGGGACGTGGATGGGTGCTCCGGAACGGCAAGGTCTGTACGACCCGCGCAACGAGCATGACGCGTGCGGCGTGGGGTTTGTGGCCAATATCAAGGGCCGCAAATCGCATGAGGTCGTGGCCTGCGGTCTGGAGATCCTGATCAATCTCGACCATCGCGGCGCGGTCGGCGCGGACCCCCTGGTGGGCGACGGCGCGGGGATTCTGATTCAGATTCCCGACGCCCTGCTGCGCGACTGGGCCGGCAAGACCGGCGTCGATCTGCCCGAGCCCGGCCACTATGCCGTGGCCATGTGCTTCCTGCCGCAGGACGAGGCGACCCGCAGCGTCGCCATCCAGCAGTTCGAGCACTTCCTGAAGGTCGAGGGTCAGCGCTTCATCGCCTGGCGCGACGTGCCGGTGAATACCGAAGGCCTCGGGGCCGCCGTCCTGGCCGAGATGCCGGTGATCCGCCAGGCCATCGTCGGCCGTGGTCCCAACATCAAGGATCAGGACCACTTCGAGCGGAAGCTGCTGACGATCCGCAAGCAGCTGCAGAATCCGCTGGCCGAGCTGGCCATCAAGAAGAACCTGCCGGGCCTGACCCAGCTCTATCTGCCGTCCTTCTCGACCCGGACGGTGGTCTATAAGGGCCTGCTGCTCGCCGATCAGGTGGGGACCTTCTACGAGGACCTCATCAACCCGATCACGGAATCGGCCCTGGCCCTGGTCCACCAGCGGTTCTCGACCAACACCTTCCCGTCCTGGAAGCTGGCCCACCCCTATCGGTTCATCGCGCACAACGGCGAGATCAACACCGTGCGTGGCAATGTGAACTGGATGAACGCGCGTCGGCGCACCTTGGAGAGCGATCTCCTCGGCCCCGACCTCAACAAGATGTGGCCGCTGATCCCGCATGGCCAGTCGGACACCGCTTGCCTGGACAATGCGCTGGAGCTCTTGCTGGCCGGCGGCTATCCCCTGGCCCACGCCGTGATGATGCTGATCCCGGAAGCCTGGGCCGGCAATCCGCTGATGGATCCCAAGCGCAAGGCTTTCTACGAATACCACGCCGCCCTGATGGAGCCGTGGGACGGCCCCGCCGCCGTGGCCTTCACCGATGGCCGCCAGATCGGCGCGACCCTCGACCGCAACGGCCTGCGTCCGGCCCGCTTCGTCATCACCGACCAGGACCATGTGATCATGGCCTCGGAGGTCGGCGTGCTGACCGTTCCGGAGGAGCGGGTGGTGCGCAAGTGGCGGCTGCAGCCGGGCAAGATGCTGCTCATCGACATGGAAGAGGGCCGCATCATCGAGGACGAGGAGATCAAGCGCTCCCTGTCCGAGGCCGAGCCCTATGAGGAGTGGCTGGCCAACACCCAGTTCAAGCTCGAGGACCTGGCCAATGTGACCGGCGACGTGCCGCCGGCCTCCAACGATCCCGCCGTCCTGCTCGATCGCCAGCAGGCCTTTGGCTACACCCAGGAGGACCTGCAGTTCTTCCTCGAGCCCATGGGCCAGCAGGGCGAGGACCCGATTGGCTCGATGGGCGGCGACGTGCCGATCGCCGTGCTCTCCAAGCGGCCCAAGCTGCTCTACGACTATTTCAAGCAGAACTTCGCCCAGGTCACCAACCCGCCGATCGATCCGATCCGGGAAGAGCTGGTCATGAGCCTGGTCTCGATGATTGGCCCGCGTCCGAACCTGCTGGGCCGTCAGGCCGGCGCCCACAAGCGCCTGGAAGTCTCCCAGCCGATCCTCACCAATGAGGACCTGGCCAAGATCCGCTCGATCAATGAGCTGCTCGACGGCGCCTTCCGCACAGCCACGCTGGACGCCACCTGGGCGGCGGCCGAGGGGCCGGCCGGCCTGGAGTGGGCGCTGGATCATCTCTGCCGCCAGGCCACCGACGCGGTGCTGGCCGACATGAACATCCTGATCCTGTCGGATCGGGAGGCCTCGCCGGACCGCATCCCGATCCCGGCGGCTCTGGCCACCGCGGCCGTGCACCACCACCTGATCCGCCAGGGCCTGCGCATGCAGACCGGCCTGGTCATCGAGACCGGCGAAGCGCGCGAAGTGCATCACTTCTGCGTCCTGGCCGGCTATGGCGCCGAGGCCGTGAACCCCTATCTGGCCTTCGAGACCCTGGAAGCGCTGCGGGCCAACAATGGCTGGACCCAGTCGGCCTATGAGGTTCGCAAGAACTACATCAAGGCGGTCGGCAAGGGCGTGCTGAAGGTCATGTCCAAGATGGGCATCTCGACCTACCAGTCCTATTGCGGCGCCCAGATCTTTGACGGGGTCGGCCTGTCGTCGGAACTGATCGAGCAGTATTTCACCGGCACCGCGACCACCATCGAGGGCATCGGCCTGCACCAGGTGGCCGAGGAATGCGTGCGCCGGCATCGCGACGCCTATGGCGACAATCCGATCTACGCCAACATGCTGGACGTCGGCGGCGCCTATGCCTTCCGCCTGCGCGGCGAGGCCCATGCCTGGACGCCTGAGACGGTCGGCCGCCTGCAGCACGCCGTGCGCGGCAACCTGCCCGACGAGTACAAGGCCTTCGCCGCCGGCATCAATGAACAGTCCGAGCGCCTGCTGACCATCCGTGGCCTGATGCGCTTCAAGCCGGCCGAGACCGCCGTGCCGCTGGCCGAGGTCGAACCGGCCAGCGAGATCGTCAAGCGCTTCGCCACCGGGGCCATGAGCTTTGGCTCGATCAGCCGCGAGGCTCACACCAACCTGGCCATCGCCATGAACCGGATCGGCGGCAAGTCGAACACCGGGGAGGGCGGGGAAGAGTCCGACCGCTTCAAGCCTCTGCCCAACGGCGATTCCATGCGCTCGGCCATCAAGCAGGTGGCGTCCGGCCGCTTTGGGGTGACCGCCGAGTACCTGGTCAACGCCGACGACATCCAGATCAAGATGGCCCAGGGCGCCAAGCCCGGCGAGGGCGGCCAGCTGCCCGGCCACAAGGTCGACGCCAATATCGCCCGCGTCCGTCACTCGACGCCGGGCGTGGGCCTGATCAGCCCGCCGCCGCACCACGACATCTATTCGATCGAGGATCTGGCCCAGCTGATCCACGACCTGAAGAACGTCAATCCCCGCGCCCGCATCTCCGTGAAGCTGGTGTCGGAGGTGGGCGTGGGCACGGTCGCCGCCGGCGTCGCCAAGGCGCGCGCCGACCATGTGACCATCTCCGGCTTCGAGGGCGGCACCGGCGCCTCGCCGCTCACCTCGCTGACCCATGCCGGCTCGCCCTGGGAGATCGGCCTGGCCGAGACCCAGCAGACCCTGCTGCTCAACGGCCTGCGCACCCGCATCGCGGTCCAGGCCGACGGTGGCCTGCGCACCGGTCGTGACGTGGCCGTCGCCGCCCTGCTGGGGGCCGACGAGTTCGGCTTCGCCACCGCCCCGCTGATCGCGTCCGGCTGCATCATGATGCGCAAGTGCCACCTGAACACGTGCCCGGTGGGGGTGGCGACCCAGGACCCGGTGCTGCGCGCGCGCTTCACCGGCCAGCCCGAGCACGTGATCAACTACTTCTTCTTCGTCGCCGAGGAACTGCGCGAGATCATGGCCCAGCTGGGCTTCCGCACGGTCGCCGAGATGACCGGCCGGGTGGACCGTCTCGACATGCAGCCGGCCATCGATCACTGGAAGGCGGGCGGCGTCGATCTGTCGAGGATCCTGTACGCGGTGCCGGTCAATGACCCGGACGCCCTGCGCAACCACGAGCACCAGAACCACGGCCTGGAAAAGGCGCTCGACAACCAGCTGATCGCCGACGCTACGGACGCGATCGCCGGCAAGGGTCCGATGCGCAGCGAATACGCCATCAAGAACGTCAACCGCACGGTGGGCGCCATGCTGTCCGGCGAGGTGGCTCGCGCCCACGGCCATGCCGGTTTGCCCGAGGACACCATCTCCCTGACCTTCAAGGGCCAGGCGGGCCAGAGCTTCGGCGCCTTCGCGGCCCGTGGCGTCTCGCTCGAACTGATCGGCGACGGCAACGACTATGTCGGCAAGGGCCTTTCGGGCGGCCGGGTGGTGGTGCGCCAGCCTCCGGAGGCCAATCGCGATCCGACCGAGAACATCATCGTCGGCAATACGGTGCTCTATGGCGCCATCGCCGGCGAGGCCTATTTCGAGGGCGTGGCTGGCGAACGCTTCGCCGTGCGCAATTCCGGCGCCCTGACGGTGGTCGAGGGCCTGGGCGACCACGGCTGCGAATATATGACCGGCGGCGTGGTGGTGGTGCTGGGCGACACGGGCCGCAATTTCGCGGCCGGCATGTCGGGCGGCGTCGCCTATGTCTACGATCCGAAGGGCAAGTTCGCGCCCCTGTGCAACACCGCCATGGTCGACCTGGAGAAGATCCAGCCGGCCGAGGCGGCCAACACCGAGGACGAGAGCGACCATCCGGTCCGTCGCTCGCCCTCAGTGGACAACGCCGGTATGGGCGATCCCCTGCGGTTCGACGCCGAGCGGCTGAAGATCCTGGTGGAGCGGCACCTGCTGCACACCGGCAGCGCGCGGGCCAAGATGATCCTGGACAGCTGGGACGTCTCGCTCGGCCAGTTCGTGAAGGTGATGCCGAAGGACTATCGGCGCGCCCTCATCGACATGGCCGCCGCGCGCAAGGCGGCCGCCGCCGTCGCCGCCGAATAAGCATTTCAGGAACGGAGTATCGTCATGGGCAAGCCCACTGGCTTCCTGGAAATCGAACGGCAGGACCGCGGCTACGACAAGCCGGCGGAACGCCTGAAGACCTGGAAGGAATTCGTCCACCCGCTGCCGGCTGAGGCCATCAACAAGCAGGCGGCCCGCTGCATGGATTGCGGGATTCCGTTCTGCCACAATGGCTGTCCGGTCAATAACCAGATCCCCGACTTCAACAATCTGGTCTATCGCGAGCAGTGGAAGACGGCGCTGGAGAACCTCCAGTCGACCAACAACTTCCCGGAGTTCACCGGCCGCATCTGCCCCGCGCCCTGCGAGGCGGCCTGCACGCTGAACATCATCGACACCCCGGTGACCATCAAGACGATTGAGTGCCAGATCGTCGACAAGGGCTGGGAAGAGGGCTGGATCACGCCGCAGATGTCGCCGCGCGGCACCGGCAAGCGGGTCGCGGTGGTGGGCTCCGGCCCCGCCGGCCTGGCCTGCGCCCAGCAGCTGGCCCGCGCAGGCCACGCCCCCTCGGTGTTCGAGAAGAACGACCGGATCGGCGGGCTGATGCGCTACGGCATTCCCGACTTCAAGATGGAAAAGCATCTGATCGACCGCCGCGTCGCCCAGATGGAGGCTGAGGGCGTGATCTTCCGCACCAATATGGAGATCGGCGTCACGGTCTCGGTGCAGCGCCTGCTCGACGACTATGACGTGCTGGTGATGGCCGGCGGGGCCGAGAACCCGCGCGACCTGGAGATCGAAGGCCGCGCGCTGGACGGCATCCATTTCGCCATGGACTTCCTGACCCAGCAGAACAAGCGCAACGCCGGCGACGACGAGGCACGCGCCGCACCGTCCGGCACGCTGTCGGCCAAGGGCAAGCATGTGGTGGTGATCGGCGGCGGCGACACCGGCTCCGACTGCATCGGCACCTCGAACCGCCACGGCGCGCTCTCGGTCACCCAGCTGGAGATCATGCCCCAGCCGCCGGTGCTCGAGAACAAGTCGATGACCTGGCCGGATTGGCCGCTGCGCCTGCGCACCTCGTCCAGCCAGGAGGAGGGCTGCGAGCGCGACTTCGCCGTCGCCACCAAGCGGGCGATCGGCAAGGACGGCAAGATCGTGGCGCTGGAATGCGTGCGTCTGGAATGGGTCGCCGGTCCTGACGGTCGCCAGACCATGCAGGAAATCGCCGGCAGCGAATTCACCCTGCAGGCCGACATGGTGCTGCTGGCCATGGGCTTCCTGGGTCCGCGCCACAACGCCTTCACCGAACAGGCCGAGGTGGAGTTCGATGCCCGCAGCGCGGTCAAGGCGCCGGTCACCGACTATAAGACCTCAACGCCGAACATCTTCGCCTGCGGCGACATGCGGCGCGGCCAGTCCCTGGTGGTCTGGGCGATCCGTGAGGGCCGCCAATGCGCCCAGGCGGTGGACGCCTATCTGATGGGCGTGTCCAAGCTGCCGCGCTGATAGACCCTGAGCTGCTTCCCGGTCTGGACCAGACGCCAGGCCGGGTCGGTCGGCTTGGCGCCGCCTTCGACGATCGCCGTGCGGTAGGGCGCCAGGGTCGCGGCGTCCAGACCCGCGCCGGGAGCCGTCATGATCAGGTGCGGCCGCGCGGCGAAAGCCAGGAACAGGCTGGCGCCCGCATTGGGATCATCCGTGAACACGGCGACAGGGCCCGGGATCGGCGCGATCAGGCGCTGCGCCGTCTTGGCCTCGGCGACCAGATCGTCGCGATCGATCGCGATGCTGCTCCACCAGGCCTGATCCAGGCCCACGGACAGGATCCCCAGCACGGCGAAATAGGCCTGCCATACCGCCAGAGTCCGCGCCCTGACCAGGGTCAGGACGATGAGGCCCAGGGTGGCCATGCTCGCCAGGGCGAAGAACGGAAAGCGCGTGATCTCCGGCCAGGGCGGGGAGTTGGGGATGAAGAAGGCCGAGACCGCCGTGCCGTCCCAGGGCAGCAGCGCCACCCCTGACTTGAGCGCCACCGCCAACCCGGCCAGGCCGGCCAGCACCACTCCAGCCGACAGGACATGGCGGTCCGGCCAAGCCTCGGCCTCACGCACATAGGGCCAGGCGGTCAGCCACAAAAGCGGTGTGAAGAACTCGAAATAGCGGCCCCAGAGCCGAAAGGATTCCGAGACGGCGACGCCGGAAATCTTCGCTGCGAACATCGCGACCATCACCAGGGTCGCCCCGAAAGCCAGCAGGGTCAGCAGGAAGGCGAGGTCCTGGCCCCTCAGCTGGAAGCGGCCGGCCTCCGCTCCCCAGCGGTAGCCCAGGCGGTCGAGGCCGAGGATGATCGGAACCCCGGCCAGCAGCAGGCTCGCGGCGCCCATGGTGAAGAACGCCACCTGGCCGATATGGCCGGCGTCCTGACCATCCGCGCCGCCCAGGATCGTCGAATAGAAGCCGTTGCCGAAGAACAGCAGGCTCTTGGGCCCACCGTGACCCGCCAGCGCCTGCAAGCCGTGGCCGACCAGCAGGAAGACCGCCGCGAACAGCGCGATCCGGCCCACGCCCACCAACAGCCGACGTTGGGCGTCCAGGGCGGCGTCGACCACCACAAGGCCGACGAACCCAGCGGCGACCGCGACGCCATGCGGCTTGATCAACACCAAGACCGCGGTCAGGGCGCCCAGGCTGGCGGCGTGCAGCCAGGGGCGCGGGCGGTAGAAGCGGGCGGTCAGACAGATGATCAGGCCCAGCAACCCGACATACCAACCCTCCGGCAGGGCGCTGAACACGAAGCGATAATAGGGAAAGATCAGCGCCAGCAGCAGCACGCCGGCGGCGTCGGCCTCCGGCAGGTAGGGCCGGACGCCGCGCCAGACCAGGATGAGCCCGCCAATATAGGCGCCGCCGCCCAATAGCCGCAGGGTGTCCAGACCGGGGCCAGGCAGGGCGTAGACCAGCCGCACGATCCAGAAGAACACCGTGTTGTCCACGTCGGGAAGCGTCGGATAGAGGCTTGGGTCGGCTTTCAGCCCGGCGCTGAACAGCGCGCGGATCAGATAGGCGCCCTCGTCGCCGGCATAGAGCGGCAGGGTCAGGAAGGCGCGTGGCAGGTGCAGGCCGACCATGATGGCGACCAACAGCAGGCCGGCGGCCACCCCCGGCGCGCGCCACGGCGAGCCAAGCTGATTCTGCGGATTTCGCGACATGGGCGCATTCTGATCGCCGCGCGCTGGGGTGGCTAGAGCCGCGACGGACCGGGCGCGGAATCGTTCTAGGCTCGCCCCATGAAACGGCTGGTCTTCGATCTCGACGGCACCCTCGCCCTGGATGACCCCGACCGGTCCTATGCCGAGCGGGCGCCCAACCTCGCCCTGATCGCCCAATTGCGGGCCTATCGCGAGCAGGGCTTCGAGATCGTCATCTGCTCGGCCCGCAACATGCGCACCTATGGCGGCCAGATCGGCAAGATCAACGCCAACACCCTGCCGGTCATCCTTGACTGGCTGGCCCGCCACGACGTGCCCTATGACGAGATCCATGTCGGCAAGCCCTGGTGCGGGACCGAGGGCTTCTACGTCGACGACAAGGCCGTCCGGCCCAGCGAGTTCGTCGCCCTGACCCTGGACGAGATCCGCGCCCTGCTGGCGCGGGAGGCCTGAGCCCGTGGCGACCGTCCGACTGATCATGTCCGGGGCGGTGGTCGGCCAGGAACTGGCGGCCGAGTTCGGCCCCTTGCCGCCCAGCCTGCTGCCCGTCGGGGTGCAGCGGCTCTATGACCTGCAACTCCTGGCGCTGGCGGGCGGTGCGCCGTTCCACCTGGTGCTGCCGGAAACCTATGACATCTCCGATCATGACCTCGCCCGCCTGGCCGAGCTGGGGGTCGAGATCGTGCCGACGCCCGAGGGCCTCAGGCTGGGCGAGGCGGTGGTCTACGCCCTCAACTCGATCGGCGCGGGGGATGAGCCTGTCCACATCCTGCATGGCGACACCTTGATCGCCTCTCCGCCGCTGGATCAGGCCGACCTGATCGCCGGCGGCGCGCGGACCCATGAATACGCCTGGGCCGAGATGGAGGTGGGCGCCGACGGCCGGATCCGCCGGCTGGTCAACACTCCCGCCGGCGAGGATGGCCATGAGGGCTGGCCGGTGGCGGCGGGCTATTTCGCCTTCGCCTCGGGCCTGGATCTGCTGCGCTCGCTCACCCGCATGCGCGGCGACTTCATCGAGGGCGTGAACCACTATCTGGAAGGCCACGCGGTCCGTCTGGTCCCAGCCGAGGGCTGGCTCGACTTCGGCCACCTGCAGACCTTCTTTCAGTCGCGGCTGGCGGTGACCACAGCCCGGGCCTTCAACACTGTGCGCATCGATGGCCTGACCGCGCGCAAATCCAGCGCCGACAGCGCCAAGATCTGGGCCGAGACCCATTGGCTGCAGGAGGCGCCGCCGGCCGTGCAGGTCTATTGCGGCCGCTTGCTGGGCTTTGGCGGGGAGGGCGGACAGGTCTTTTACGAGACCGAGTACGAGTTCCTGCCGGTGCTGTCGGAGCTGTTCGTGCACGGCGCGGTAGGCCGAAAGCCCTGGCTGCGCATCCTGGCCTCCTGCGAGGATTTCCTGCGCGCCTGCGCGGCCGAGCGCGGGCCCGGGCGGGGGGATGCAGCGCTGAAGGCGCTGGCCGCCGACAAGACCCTGGCGCGGCTGGAGCGGTTCGCCCGCGAGACCGGCTTCCCGATCGACCGGCCGATCAGCCTGGATGGCGCGGCCCAGCCGTCCCTGGTCCAGATCGCCGAGCGCCTGGTCCCGGCCTATGACCTGGCCTCGGGCCGCGCCGACAGCGTGATGCATGGCGACTTCTGCTTTTCCAACATCCTCTATGATTCACGGGTCCGGCGGATCAAGGCCATCGACCCTCGCGGCCTGGTGGGCGAGAAGCCGACCATCTATGGCGACCTGCGCTACGACCTCGCCAAGCTCGCCCACTCGGCGGTGGGCCGCTACGACCAGATCATCGCCGGCCGCTATGACTGCCAGTTCGAGGGCCACGACTACCGCCTGGCGTTCGAGCCCATCGCCTGCCAGCCCTGGCTGGAGGCGGCCCTGGGCGACCTGGAGGTCGACGGCGTCGGCGGGCTGTCGGCGTCGGTGCGAGCCCTGAACGTCAGCCTGTTCCTGTCGATGCTGCCCCTGCACGCCGACCGACCGGACCGGCAACGGGCCTTCGTCGCCAACGCCCTGCGACTCTGGCGGGACCTGGACCAGGCATGATCGTCATTCCCATGGCCGGCCGCTCCCAGCGGTTCTTTGACGCCGGCTACACCCTCCCGAAGTTCATGCTGCCGCTCGGCGGCGAGAGCGTCTTCGCCCATGCGGTCGG
>NZ_CANCLE010000046.1 GCF_947378715.1 Phenylobacterium aquaticum | reverse complement strand
TCGCCATAGCTGCCATAGGCGCCCACCAGGTCGACCTTCTTCAGGTCGCGGAAGGTGTTGTGTTCGAGGTCCGCCAGTTCGCCGCCGATGACGAGGTGCAGAAGCTGCTTGTCGGGCATGGGGTCCGTTTTCCGAAAGGAATCAATTCCCCAAGGCGATATGCCGGGTTCGGTTAAGGATCAATGGCGTGAGGCCTGGGGTGGCGCATAGCAGGCTGTGCTGCGCGGGCTTGGGGCCATTATAGGCGAAGGGCCGGCCCAGATGGTCGCCGCTATAGGCGCCGGCCTCCCGGGCGATCAGGTCGGCGGCGGCGAGGTCCCAGTCGGACTTGGCGACCAGCACCAGGGCGGCGTCGAAGGCGCCGGCCGCCACCAGGCACATGCGATAGGCCGTCGAGTTGCGGGTCTCGACCTGCATGGGCGGCCAGGGCTCCGGCCAGGCGGGGTGCTGGAACATGCGGATGTCGCCGACCATGCGCGCGCCTTCCAGCTCGGTGCGGTCCGAGGGGGCGATGAGGGCGCCGTTCAGCCGGGCGCCGGCCCCGGCCGTGGCGCTGTAGAGCTCGTCGACATCGGGGGCGAAGACCACGCCCGCCACCGGCTGGTCGTCCTCGACCACGGCGATGGAGACCGACCACCAGGGGCGGCCCTTGGCGTAGGACCGGGTGCCGTCGATGGGATCGACCACGAACAGCCGGCGGCAGGTCAGGCGGTCGGGATTGTCGGCGGTCTCCTCCGACAGCCAGCCATAGTCGGGGCGGGCGGCGCGCAGGGTGTCGATCAGCAGGCGATCGACGGCCAGGTCGGCATTGGTGACCGGCGAGGAATCGGCGGCCTTGTACTCGATCTCGAGCCCCTGGGTCCGCATCCGGAGGGCCAGGTCTCCGGCGGCGCGGGCGGCGTTCAGGATCAGGTCGAGATCGGCTTGGTGCGTCATTTCCCGGCGATGGCCAGTCCGTCGACCAGGATGGAGGGGGAATTGGCCGAGCCGCGAATCTCCAGGTCGGAGCCCGGGACCAGGCGGGCGTAGATGTCGATCAGATTGCCCGCCACGGTGATTTCGGTGACCGGATAGGCGAGCTCGCCGTCCTCGAACCAGAAGCCCGCGCAGCCCACCGACCAGTCGCCGGTGTTGCCGTTCAGCGAGGGGCCGAACATCGAGGTGATCAGCACGCCCGCGCCGGCGGCGCGCATCAGGCCGGCCTGGTCGAGGTCCCCGGGCTCCAGCGTCAGGTTGGAGGTCGAGACGCCGGGCGGGCCGGCCAGGCCGCGCGAGGCGTGGCCGGTGGTGGAAAGGCCGAGCTGGCGGGCCGAGGCGGTGTTCATCAGCCAGGTGGTCAGCACCCCGTCGTCGATCAGGTTCCAGGCGCGGTTGGCGACCCCTTCGTCGTCGAAGGGCGAGGAGCCCAGGCCGCGACGCTTGTGCGGGTCGTCGGTGACGCGGATGCCCTTGGCGAAGATCTGCTGGCCGAGCTTGTCCTTCAGGAAGGAGTTGCCGCGGGCGATGGCCGTGCCGGAGATGGCGCCGATCAGCGGCCCCAGCAGCGAGGTGGCCAGGCGGTTCTCGAAGATCACCGGGGCGGTGGTCGAGGCGATCTTGCGCGCGCCGAGCCGGGCGGCGGCGCGGCGGCCGGCCTCGGCGCCGATCAGGTCGGGGGCGGGCAGGTCGGAGAGCCAGCGGGTGGAGCGGCCATCATAGCCGCTTTCCATTTCCTCGCCGTCGCCGGCCACTACCGAGGCGCCGACCGAGAAACCCGAGGCCCGGTGCAGGCCGGAGAAGCCGTTCGAGGTCACCAGCCGCCAGGTCGAGCGCGAGGTGGAAGCCGAGCCGCCCTCGGAATTGCTGATCCGGGGCATGGCCCGGGCGGCGTCCTCGGCGGCGCGGGCGCGGTCCTCCAGCTCCTCCGGCGAGGGCTCGGAGGGGTCGAACAGGTCGAGGTCGGCGTGAGGGCCCGGCGCATGGGCATGGGCGTCGGCCAGGCTGGCATAGGGATCCTCGGGCGCGAGCTTCGCCATGGCGACGGCGCGGGCCACCAGCTTGGCGCGGGCCTCGGCCGAGATGTCGGAGCCGGAGACCGTGGCCTGCTGCTTGCCGACGAAGACCCGCAGGCCAATGTCGCGGGACTCTTCCCGCTCCACTTCCTCGAGCTTGCCCAGACGGACATTGATCCCCAGGGCGTGGCGCTCGGCGCCGACGGCTTCGGCGGCGTCGGCTCCGGCCTTCAGGGCGGCGGCGACGACATCGGCTAACAGGCTTTCTTCCATGTCCCCGATATGGCCGTCCAGGCGGCCGGGGGCAAGCTTAAGCCACGGCGTAGAACAGCAGCACCGCGCCCAGGAACACATAGGCGACCCAGGTCATCAGTATGCCGATGGCCCGGGGGAAGGACGCGGCGCCGGAATTCGACAGGCCGACCCCATGCAGGACGCGGCCCACGAACAGCAGGAAGCCCGCCACGTGCACGGCCAAGGGCGGGGCGTCGACCACGGCCAGGACGGCGATGCCGACCATGGCGGCCGGCACATATTCGGTGGCGTTGCCAAAGGCGCGGATGGCCTGGGCCAGTTCCGGCACGCCGCCGTCGCCGAGCGCGACCTTGTGCCGCTGGCGCTGACGCACCACCAGCAGGGACAGGACCAGCAGCAGCAGGAGATGCAGACCGACCCAGAGGGCGGCGGCGTGGCCCGAATTGACGACGTCCATAACGGTGTTCTCCTGGCCCGCGCGGGCCGGCAGTTGGGCGCGGAATGGCGCAGAGGGCAAGTGCGGGTTTCTAGTCCACCGGGTCGCCCGATCCCGGCAGGCCGAGCCTCGCCCATTTGGCGGTGACGGCTTCGATCGTTGCCTGGTCCATGCCGAGCTTCTCGCCCCATTCGCGATGGGTCTCCGGCGGCCACTTGTTGGTGGCGTCGAGACCGACCTTGGAGCCCAGCCCCGATTCCGGCGAGGCGAAGTCCAGATAGTCGATGGGGGTGTTCTCGATCAGGGTGATGTCGCGGGCCGGATCCATGCGGGTCGACAGCGCCCACATCACGTCTTTCCAGTCGCGGGCATTGATGTCGTCGTCCACGACGATCACCCACTTGGTGTACATGAACTGGCGCAGATAGCTCCAGACGCCCATCATCACGCGCTTGGCGTGGCCGGGATAGGCCTTCTTCATCGAGACGACGGCGATGCGGTAGGAGCAGCCCTCCGGCGGCAGCCAGAAGTCGACGATCTCCGGGAACTGCTGGCGGATCAGCGGGATGAACACCTCGTTGAGCGCCTCGCCCAGCACGCTGGGTTCATCCGGCGGCCGGCCGGTGAAGGTGGTCAGATAGATCGGGTTCCTGCGCATGGTGATGGCGCTGATCTCGAACACCGGGAAGCGTTCGACCGAATTATAGTAGCCGGTGTGGTCGCCGTAGGGCCCCTCGTCGGCGTATTCGTCCAACAGGACATGGCCTTCCAGCACGATCTCGGCCTGGGCCGGGACCATCAGGGGCACGGTCTTGGCGGCGACCAGGTCGAGCTTGGCGCCGCGCATCAGGCCGGCGAACTGGTATTCCGACAGGGTGTCCGGCACCGGCGTCACGGCCGCCAGGATCGTGCCCGGATCGGCGCCGATCACCGCGCAGGCGGGCAGGGGTTCGCGCTTGCCCGCCTTCTTCCAGCGCTGGTGATGCTGGGCGCCGCCGCGATGGGCCAGCCAGCGCATGATGGTGCGGTTCTTCCCCAGCACCTGCATGCGGTAGATGCCGAGATTATAGTTGTCCTCGCGGTCGTCGGACGGGCCCTTGGTGACCACCAGCGGCCAGGTGATCAGGGGCGCGGGCTCGCCCGGCCAGCAGGTCTGGATCGGCAGCTTGGTCAGGTCGATGTCATCGCCCCTGAGCACGATCTCCTGGACGGGCGCCTTCTTCACCACGCCCGGCCGCATGGACATCACCGTCTTGGCCAGGGGCAGCATCTCCATGGCGTCCTTGATCCCGCGCGGCGGCTCAGGCGCGCGCAGGAAGGCCAGCAGTTCGCCGACCTCGCGCAGCTCGCCGGCCGTGGTGCGCTCGACCCCGTCCAGGGTCACGCCCATGGCCACCCGCTTCACCGTGCCGAACAGATTGACGAGGCAGGGCATGCCGGCCGGCTCGCCATCGGCGCGGACGACGTTCTCGAACAGCACGGCGGGGCCGCCGGTCGCCAGCAGGCGACGCTGGATCTCGGTCATTTCCAGCACGGTGGAGACCGGCTCGGTGACCCGCACCAGCTCGCCCGCCTTCTCCAGCTTGGCGATGAAATCCCGCAAGGACTTGTAGGCCATGTCCGCTCCCGCTGCGCTCAGCCGGCTAGTTAGGCCGCGCGGGTCTGGCTGTCACGCGCGGCGGCGACTAGGATCGCGCTCATGAAGCGCCTTGATCTCGATGACCTGCCGCCCAAGCTCGCCGCCCTGCTGACCGGGCTGGGGGAGGGCGAGGAACTGCTGCTGGTCCAGAACGGCGGCGTGGCCGGCCGGCTGACCGCGCTCGCCCCGCCGCCGTCAGTGGAGGACCCGGCCGAGCAGACCCCGGAGCAGGCCGCCGAGGTGTTCGAACTGTTCCGCTCGGCGATGGAAGACGAGTTCTAGCTAAGCCTTCGCCGCATCGAACTCCTTGACCAGCTTCTTCGGCGCGATCTCCCGCCAGCGGCGGTCGAGGAAGTTGCGGAACGAGCCGGGATGCAGGCTGTCGATGCGGGCCAGCACGGCCGGATAGTCCTTGTAGTGGGCGGTGATGTGGAAGGTCTCGGGCTCGGCCTCCATCAGCATCTCGCGCTCGTCGATATGGATGCCGGTCAGGACCACGCTCTGGTCGTCCTTGCGCAGGCGGGTGAAGAACTTGCCGGCCACCTTGAAGGCCGGGGCGCCATAGGACATGCCCTCCTCTGCGCCGGGGAAGGACAGCACGATCTGGCGCATTTCGTCGGGGGTCACTTGAGCGGCTCCAACTTGGTCGGGCTCCCAAGTCTGCGCCCTTGGGCGCAGGCGTCAATCAGGATGGCCATGCGCTTGGCGCGGGTCGGCGCTGTCTTGGCGCTGACCACCCGGTGGATGGCGACCTTGCGGTACCAGGCCGGGAAGGCCTGGAAGCCCGCCCAGGCGAGGGCGTTCGCCTGGAGGAGGGCGGTCTCCTCGGGGCTGAAGAAGGCTTCCGGTTTCTCGTAGGAATATTGGAAGGTGCGGTCCTTGCCGACCGCGTGTGCGGCGTGGCCGGCCGGGGCGATCAGGCCCAGGGCCTCCAGTTCGGCGAAGCGGGCCAGATTGACCTGGCTCCAGACGCCGCCGGGCTTTCGCGGGGTGAAGCGGATGCGGTAGGCGACCTCGTCGATGCGGTGGCGCACCCCGTCGATCCAGCCGAAGCACAGGGCCTCGTCCACCGACTGCGGCCAGGTCATGGAGGGGCGGCCGGACCCGACCTTCCAGAAGCCGACCGCCAGCTCGGTCCGCCCACCGTGATGGCGGGACAGCCAGTCGCGCCAGGCCGCCTGGGTCTCGAAGAAGGTGGGCGTCTCGCTCATCCGCCCAGTCTAGGCCCGGCGGTTCGGGCGTCTAGACCGGCGGGGCGGCGTCGGCCTCGGGCAGGTTGCTCATGACAATGGCGTAGGGGACGCGCTCGCCGTCCCGCAGCGCATAGCCGGAGACGATCTTGTGGTCCGGATCGACCACGCCCAGATCGACGTCCTCGTGCGGGAAGATCACGATCCGCCGCTTGTCGATGCAGACCACCAGCTCGTAGCCGTCGACCACCCGCTGGGCCATGGTCTTGATCCGCGCATAATAGGGCTCGCGCTTCCAGGCGGCGGGATAGGCCGGATCGACGATGACGTTGAGCCTCTGGCCGTCCTTCTCGGTATACATCAGGAACTTGGCGCGGTCGGGCCGCCAGGCGTCGTCGAGCTTGTCGGAATCCAGCCACAGGCAGATGAAGCTGCGGCAGGCCGGCGGCCGGTCGGCGTAGATCGTGCAGCCGCGCTTGAAGTGGCCGCACCAGTCGCCGGCCTCCTTCTCCAGCGCCTGGATGGCCAGGAGCTTGCAGCACATGCCGCAGTCGCCGCAGCTCTTCATCGCCCGTCCTCGCCGGATGCCCAGAACGGCCAAGTACGACGTTTGGGTGACGGTTTCTTGTCAGGGCCGGCTCAGGGCGCGGGCTTGAGGTTGAGGAAGTCCAGGGCGTCGCCGATCGGGATGAAGAAGTTGATGTTCTCCGGGACGTCATCGGGCCGGTAGCCCCAGTCGGTGATCCCGATCACCTGGCCCTTCTCGTCGAGCAGCGGCCCGCCGCTGTTGCCATGGGTCACCGCGACATCACTCTGGATGAAGCTGAAGCCGTCCAGGATGCGGTTGGCCGAGACGATCCCCTTGGTCACCGTGCCCTGCAGCGCCTCCTCGAGCGGAGCGCCGATGGCGAAGACCGACTCGCCGGGCGTCGACGGGGCGGTCCGCAACACCAGAGGCGTCCGCCCGTGCGGACTGGCGCGCACAAGGGCGACGTCCCGCGCCTTCTGCACCCGCACCACCTCGCCCTCGGACTCGAAACCGTCCGACCAATGGAGGCGAACCTTGGCGTCGGTCCCGACCACATGGGCGTTGGTCAAGAGATAGCCGTCGGACGAGATCAGGAAGGCGCTGCCCATGCCGCCGCTGGCATGGACCACGACCACGGAACCCACTTCCTCGGCGACCGGCGGCGGGCGTCCCTTGCCAAGGCCGGTGAGCAGGATCGGCGACTTGGCGGTCGTGCGGTCCTGATCGGCCTGGGTGTCGGACGGGGCGGCGATGAAGACCTCCCGGAACGCCGGGGTCGCCGCCAGGGCCTTCGCATTCTCGCCAAAGGCCGCGATCAAAGCCTTGCGCTCGCCGTGCACGGCGAATTGGGCGACATCGAAGCCCGCCTTGGTGGCGACGGTCGCCACGGTGCGGCGCTGGACACGGGAATAGACCTGCCATTCGACGTTCAGGAGCGCCGATCCCTTCCAGAGCGGCGGGCCGTTCGCATTGGGCCAGCCACAGATCCGGCCCTCGGCTGAGGTCACGCGAGCGCCGATCGCGAACTCGGTCGCCATATCCGCAGGCGTGTCGAACAACCCCTTGTCCCGCGGCCCGAAGCCCGCCGCCTTCATTTCCCGGTCGAAGACCTCGAAGAGATCGCCCTGGGTGATCAACTCATCCTTGGGCGGCCAACTCATCTTGCCGAAGGGTATGCAGAATGGTCCGATCCGGAGCTCGCCCCAGGTCTGCTCGTCCTTCATCTCCGAGATCACCTTGATGAGCTCGGTCGGCTTGGTCTCGGCCCCGGCGGGGATCGTCATGGGCGCTGGAGGAGGGGGGAGTATCAGAGGGGACGCCTGGGCGTTCCCCGACACCAGAACCCACACGGCGCAAAGACCGCCTATGACCAAAAGCTTGGTTCCCAACCCACACTCTCCGTCAATGTCCGGCCGCCCGGATTACAACCTGAAGCTTATTGGCTCTCCGTGAACACCGCCAGTTCGTTTCCGCTGGGGTCGCGGAAGTGGAACCTGCGGCCGCCGGGGAAGGAAAAGATCGGGACGATGATCTCCCCGCCGGACGCGATGACCTTGGCCTCCATGGCTTCCAGGTCGCGGGCGAACAGCACCACCAGCGGCTTGGTCAGCCCGGCTTCCGGGTCGGCCTGGAAGCCGCCGTCCAGGCCCGCGTCGCCAAAGCCCGCATAGGTCGGGCCATAGTCGGTGAAGGTCCAGCCGAAGGCCTTGGAATAGAAAGCCTTGGTGGCCGGCAGGTCCTGGCCGGGCAGCTCCACATAGCTGATCTTGCTGTCTTCGATCATCGCGCCGTCTCCAATAAGTTCCTGATTTGTTCCGACGCTAGCGCCTCAATCCGGGAGAGTCCAGACGCAGGTTTTCTTGACCTCCTGGTCCTCCAGCTCGCGGGTGGTGGCGACCTGATACTCGGCCAGCTTCACCAGGCCTTCGCGGGGGAAATAGCTGCGGCCGGGATCGCCGATCAGCACGGTGGCGCCCGCCGCCCTGGCCTGGGCCAGCCACAGCATGACCTGCTCGGCCAGCGGCTTCTCGTAGCAGATGTCGCCGGCCAGGATCACGTCGCAGGCCGGCGGCGGGGCGTCCAGAAGGTTGGCGTCGGTGAAGTCGACCACGACCCCGTTGACGGCGGCGTTGAGGGCCAGGGCCACGCCGCAGTAGCCGTCGATGTCGGCGGCCAGCACCTGCGCCGCCCCGGCCTTCATGGCCGCGATCCCGACCAGGCCCGAACCCGAGGCGAAGTCGATCACCCGCTGGCCGGCCACCACCTGCGGCTTGTCGAGGATGTAGCGGGCGAGCGCCTGGCCTCCGGCCCAGGCGAAGGCCCAGAAGGGCGGCGGCAGGCCGATCTCCTCCAGCGCCTCCTCGGTCATCCGCCAGATCGGGGTGATCTCGTCTGCCAGGTGCAGGGAAAGCTCGGGCGTGTGCGGCGGCGCCTGCAGGCGGGTGTTCTCAAGGATGAAGGCGCGGCGGCCTTCCGGGGTCTGGGGGATCATGCGCGGGGCATAGGGCTTCGCGGACCCCGGCGCCAGGACGGTTGGTCCTAGCCCGGCTTGGCCGCCGCCAGTTTCAGCACGGCCCGGTATCCGCCGGGCTCATAGAGCATGCCGGGCAGCACGCCCTTTTTGGCCAGCATCCGGTGGGCGCGGGGCAGCTGGTAGCAGGGCACATGCATGAACATGTGGTGCTCGCAGTGATAGTTCACCCAGTAGGGCGCCAAGGTCACGCGGGCGAGCAGGCCGGCCTTGGTGGTGCGGGCGTGGCGCAGGGGATCAGGCTCGTCCTTCCCGACACAGGCGTGCTCGGCGATGTTGCGCAGGCGCGTGATCATCGGAAACCAGGTGAACTGGGGCAGCACCCACAGCACCGGCCAGGCCCACCAGGCGCCGAAGGGCGCGGCGATCGCGGTGATCACGACCCCGCCCAGCAGCCAGCGGCGCTTGCGGCGGATCTCCTCGGCGATGATCGGCAGGATGGGCTCGCCCGCCTTGCGGGCCTTGAGCCGGGCGATGAAGTCGCCGAACCGCTGCTTGAAGGCGGTCTGGCCGGTCAGGTCGCGCACGATCTTGCGGCGCAGGGAGAGCCGGGTGATCGGGAACGGCGCCGAGAGGCCGAGGTCCGGATCTTCGGCCTGCTGGGCGAAGCGGTGGTGGCCGAGGTGATAGGTGCGGTAGCGGACCAGCCCGCCGCCGGTCAGCCATTCCCCGGCCCAGTCATTGACCTTGAGGTCCTGGTGCAGGGCGCCGTGGGCGGCGTCGTGCATCAGGATCGACAGCCCCAGCTGGCGGCCGCCGATGATCACCACGGCGATCGGCAGGGTGATCGGCCAGACCACCACCATGACCCCGGCGGCGAGGATCACCGCCCAGGCGTGGGCGAGCAGGGCCAGGCCCTTCCAGGATGAGCGCCGCGACAGGGGCGCCCATTCCTCGGGGGTGAAAATGGTCTTGGGATCGATGCGGGCTGCGGCTGCCATGGCGCGCAGCATGCCACATTATCGGGCGTCCTTACAGCCTGCCCCGAGGTCACAACCGCGCCAGCGCCTCGACCGGGCCCTTCCAGAGGCCGGCGGTGAGCGCCAGCGCCAGGATCAGTCCAGCGAGGCTGTTGGACCGGAAGAGCTTGAGCGCCCCGGCCCCGTCGGTGATGTCGAGGTGGGCGGCCTGGCGCGACAGGTGGACGCCGAACAGGGCGGCCAGCGGCAGGAACAATGGCCCCAAGCCGCCGACCCAGGCGGCGGCGAGCGCCAGGACGAAGGCCGCCACATAGAAGCCGAGCACCGCCTGGGGCGCAGCGGCGCCGAGCCGCAGGGCCGAGGACTTCACACCTGCGAGCGCGTCGTCCTCCAGGTCCTGCACCGCGTAGATGGTGTCATAGCCCAGCGTCCAGAACACGCCGGAGGCATAGAGCAGGGCCGGGGGCCAGCCGAGGGTTCCGGTCGCGGCGGCATAGCCCAGCAGGGCGCCCCAGTTGAAGGTCAGGCCGAGCCAGGCCTGGGGCCACCAAGTGATCCGCTTCATGAACGGATAGGCGCCCACCAGCAGCAGCGACCCGGCGCCCAGGCCGATGGCGATCAGGGGCATGGTCAGCAGGATCAGCAGCGACAGGGCGCAGCAGCCGGCGACGAAGGCCCAGGCCTGCTTGACGCTGATCTGGCCCGCCGGGATCGGCCGCATCGCGGTGCGGGCCACCTTGGCGTCGAAGTCGCGGTCGACGATGTCGTTATAGGCGCAGCCCGCCGCCCGCATCAGGGCGGCGCCGAGCAGCACCTCGAACAGCAAGAGCGGGTTCGGCCACTGACCCTTGATGGCGGCGGCGAGCGCGATCCCCTGCCAGCCGGGCAGCATCAGCAGCCAGATTCCCGCCGGCCGGTCGAAGCGTCCAAGCTTCAGCCAGGGGCGCAGGCCTGCCGGCGCATGGCGGTCGACCCAGTTCGAGGGCGCGGCGTCGGGGAGGGGGGCCGATGTGGCGGTCATGGCCTCGCCGTTTAGCAGATCGTGGCTTTGGCGCCGCAGTCGAAAATTCGCGTATCAGGGGCGTGACGGTCCCGGTTGACGCATCGGGGTGCGCCGCCTAGCGTCACAACTCCTCAGCGACCAGTCTTGAAGGGAGGGCTCGCAAAGATGGCATCCATCGCATCGCATTCGCGCGCCCCTCGCCGTGTCGCCTCAGCTGTCCTTGTGACCTTTGGAAAGACCCGACCGTCCGGTTGCTGACCGGACCTTCGATCTAGGGTCTTTCCAAGTCATCGCAGCTCCGCCGGCCTCGCCGGCTCTCGCGCGATCCTCGCCCATTCCGCCTCGACCCGACGCCTGATCTGCGCGTCCGCCGGGGCCTGCTCTTCCTTTCGGACGCCTGCAATGTTTCACCCTCCGTATGAGTCCCGGCGCGATCGCGCCGAGGCCGAGCGACTCGAACTTTTCTGGCGAAGTTGGCCCAGGGATTCGGTTTCCAGCGCCGCCTGGCTGGGCCTGGTCCTGGCCGAGCTGCTGTTCGGGCTGAACCCACCCTGGAGCCGCCGGCGCGACCGGCCCATCCCCGTCGCCATGGCCCTGCGCCAGGCCCGCCATCCGGCGGATTGCGAGGCCGCCAATGACTGACTTCACCGACGACGAGGACGACAATCGGCCCCGCGACCTCAGCAATACTCAGGTGCTGGGCTTCATGTGGCGTCACTGGATGGAGGACCGTGGCCGGTTCCTGGCCATGTTCGCCCTGCTGCTGGGCGCGACCTTCTGCGACCTGTCGATCCCCTGGGCCACGCGCGGCCTGGTCAACGCCGTCTCCGCGCCCGTGCGGCGGGCCGACGTCGCCTGGATCGCCTGGGCGACGCTGTCGGGGCTGTATCTGGCCTTCTACATGATGCGGCTGAACATGTTCCGGCTGTCCAACGCCTATTACACCCAGATCATGGCCAGGATCGTCACCCGCGCGTTCCGGCGGGTGCAGGCCTTCTCGGCCGACTGGCACGCCTCGAACTTCGCCGGCGCCACCGTGCGCCGGGTCAGCCGCGCCATGTGGGGCTATGACAGCGCCTCCGACGGCCTGCTGTGGGGTCTGATCCCGACCTTCGTGGTGCTGGCCGGGCTGTCGATCTCCATCGGCCTGCGCTGGCCGCTGGCCGGGGTGTTCGTGGCCCTGCTGGCGGCGGTGTTCGCGGCCTATAACGTCCTGGCCCTGAAGCACTATTACCGGCCGGCCAACCTGGTCTCCAACGGGCTGGATTCCGGCATAGGCGCGGCGCTGGCCGACGCCATCTCGGCCAATCCCGTGGTCAAGAGCTTCGGCGCCGAGGGCCGCGAGGCCGAGCGGTTCGAGGCCCATATCGACCGCTGGCGCGTGGCCCAGACCAAAACCTGGATGCGCGGCAACGACATCGGCTTCGGCCAGAACATCCTGCTGGTGGGCTTGCAGGCCGGTCTGACCGGCTTCCTGGTCGACGCCTGGGTCAAGGGCCATGCGACGCCGGGCGACGTGGCCTTCGCGGTCACCTCGTTCATCGTCATGGCCGGCTATATGCGGACCTTCTCAGAGAACACGCGCATGCTGCAAAAGGGGCTCGACGACATGGTCGACGTCGCCGGCTACATGCGCGCCGAGCCGCAACTGGGCGACATGGCCGGCGCCCGGCCGCTGCGGCCGACGGCCGGGGCGGTGGTCTTCGACCACGTCACCTTCGGCTATGAGCGCCAGACCTATCCGCTCTACGAGAACTTTTCCCTGGCCATAGCGCCGGGCGAGCGGGTGGCCCTGGTCGGGCCGACGGGGGCCGGCAAGTCGACCTTCGTCAAGCTGGTCCAGCGGCTCTATGACGTCCAGGAGGGGCGCATCCTGATCGACGGCCAGAACGTCGCCCAGGTCACCCAGGAGTCGCTGCGCCGCGCCATCGCCGTGGTGCCGCAGGACCCGGCCCTGTTCCACCGCTCGATCGCGGAGAACATCGCCTATGCGCGGCCCGGCGCCACGCTGGACGAGATCATCGCCGCCGCCCAGCGGGCCCGGGCCCACGACTTCATCACCCGCCTGCCCGGCGGCTACGACACCATGGTCGGCGAGCGCGGGGTGAAGCTGTCCGGCGGCGAGCGGCAAAGGGTGGCCATCGCTCGCGCCTTCCTGGCCGACGCCCCGATCCTGGTGCTGGACGAGGCGACCTCGTCGCTGGACGTGGAGACCGAGCGCCAGGTCCAGGCGGCGATGGAGGAACTTATGACCGCCCGGACCACGGTGGTCATCGCCCACCGGCTGTCGACCATCCGCCACGCCGACCGCATCCTGGTCTTCGAGGACGGCCGGATCGTCGAGGAGGGGCGGCATCTGGAGCTGGTGAAGCGCGGCGGGGCCTATGCCCGGCTGCATGCGGTGACGGAGGCCTTCGCGTGACCGACCACTACGAAGACACCGACGACAACCGCGACCGGGTGCTGCCCAACGCCAAGGTGATGGGCTTCATCGCCCGCTTCTGGCTGAGGCGCAGGGGGCTGCTGGCGGGGACGATCGCCTTCAGCCTGCTGGCCATCGGCTTCGATCTGGCCACCCCCTGGGCGGCGGGTCGGCTGGTGGACGCCCTGGCGGCGGGGCCCGGCGCGGCCGGCGGGGTGTGGGCGGCCTGGGCGGTGTTCCTGGCCGTCTATCTGGGGTTCTCCCTCTCCTGGAACACCGCCCCCCGGTTCTGGATTCCGCTGGCGGCCCGCAACATGGCCGAGATGACCGACGAGGGCTTCGCCAAGGTCCAGAGCTTCTCGGCCGACTGGCACGCCGACACCTTCGCCGGCTCCACCGTGCGGCGGTTGTCGCGGGCCATGTGGGGCTATGACGTGGTGTCGGACGCCGTGGTCATGTGGCTGACCCCAGCCTTCCTGGTGCTGATCGGCCTGTCGGTGATGATGTTCGTCCGCTGGCCGATGGTCGGGCTGTTCTCGGCCGGGATCGTGGTCCTGTACGTGGCCTCCAACCTGCTGCTCACCGCGCGCTATGCGCGGCCGCTGAACCTCAAGTCGGTGGCGTTTGATTCGCGCATCGGCGGGGCCCTGGCCGACTCCATCACCTCGAACCCGACGGTCCGCAGCTTCGGGGCCGAGGACCGGGAGTCGGCCCGCATCGGCGGGGTCACCCAGGCCTGGAGCCTGGCGGCGGCCCGCACCTGGACGGCCTTCACCAATGTCTGGCTGGTGCAGAACCTGATCCTGGTGGGGCTGCAGGCGGGGCTGACGGGCCTGGTCATCCGCCTGTGGGCCAGGGGCGCGGCGAGCACGGGCGACGTGGCCTTCGCCATCACCTCCTTCATGCTGATGAGCGGCTATCTGCGCAATATCGGCGACCAGATCCGCATGACCCAGAAGGGGCTCGACGATGTCGAGGACGCGGCGCGCTATGCCGGGATGGCGCCCCAGGTCGCCGACCTGGCCGGCGCCCCGGCCCTGATCGGCCAGCTGGGCGAGATCGTCTTCGACCGGGTGACCTTCGGCTACAAGGCCGCCGAGGCGCCGCTCTATCGCGACTTCTCCCTGACCATCGCGCCGGGGAAAAAGGTGGCTCTGGTCGGCGCGACGGGGGCCGGCAAGTCGACCTTCGTGAAGCTGATCCAGCGGCTCTACGACCTCGATGCCGGGCGTATACTGATCGACGGCCAGGACGTGGCGGCGGTGACCCAGAAGTCGCTGCGCCAGGCCATCGCCGTGGTGCCGCAAGACCCGGCCCTGTTCCACCGCACCATCGCCGAGAACATCGCCTATGCTCGGCCGGACGCCACCAAGGACGAGATCGAGCTGGCCGCCCGCCGGGCCCGGGCCCACGAGTTCATCTCCCGCCTGCCCAAGGGCTATGACACCCTGGTCGGCGAGCGCGGGGTGAAGCTGTCGGGCGGGGAGCGCCAGCGCGCCGCTATCGCCCGCGCCTTCCTGGCCGACGCCCCGATCCTGGTGCTGGACGAGGCGACCTCGTCGCTGGACGTGGAAACCGAGCGCGACGTCCAGGCGGCCATGGAGGAGCTGATGGTCGGCCGAACCACCATCGTCATCGCCCACCGGCTGTCGACCATCCGCCACGCCGACCGCATCCTGGTGTTCGAGAACGGCCGGGTGGTCGAGGAGGGCCGCCACGCCGAGCTGGTCGCCAAGGGCGGCGCCTATGCCCGGCTGCACGCCGTGGCCCAGGGAACCATCTGACAGGCTGAAGCTTTTGGACTCTCAGGCGGCGCCCGGTCCTGTGATCCGGGGCCGGTCGAGGCCGACCGCTTGGCGAGCTATCTGGAAAATCTGTCGGATTGGTTCCGCGCCCGGCTGGCGGGGCCAGGTCACATGGCCACGCCAGACGACGCCCAGATGGGCCTCAAGGTGCTGGCGATCTGGCGGTCCCGGATGATCGCTGACTTCATCGTGCGGCGGCTGGGGTCGCGGGTCCTGGCCGGACCGTTCGAGGGCATGACCTATGTCGCCCAGAGCACCGAGGGCGCCCTGGCCCCGCGCCTGCTCGGCACCTATGAGAGCGAGCTTCACCCCCATATCGCCGCCCTGGCGGCCCAGGGCGTCGACTGCGTGATCGATGTCGGCTGCGCCGAGGGCTATTACGCGGTGGGCCTGGCCCGGCTGCTGCCCCAGGCGGCGATCTACGCCTTCGACCGCGACGCCGCGGCGCTGAAGGCCTGCGGGGCCATGGCCGCGCTGAACGACGTCGCCGAGCGGGTCGAGGTCGCCGGCGACTTCCGTCCCGAGGCGTTCCAGCGGTTCGCCGATCGCCGCTGCCTGGTGATCATGGACGTCGAGGGCGCCGAGGATGAGCTGCTGCGCCCGGACCTCGCCCCGGCCCTGGCCGGCATGAGCCTGATCGTCGAGACCCATGACCTGATCCGCCCGGGAGTGCAGGCGCGGGTGCGGGAACGCTTCGCGGCCACCCATGACATTCTCCAGGTCGATCCCGGCCCCAAGCCGCAGATCCTGCCCGAGGCCATGCGGGGCATGAGCCACCTGGACCAGCTGCTGGCGGTCTGGGAATTCCGCGCCGGCCCGACCCCCTGGCTGGTGATGACCCCGAAGGGCGCGCCCCCCCTATCCTGACGTCATGGCGGGGATACCCCCGGCCATGACGGGCAATGTGTGGAATTCACCGGTCCAGGGCGTGCGAAAGCGCCGGGGCCAGATCGCCCTTGGGCTCGACCCGGACGTCCGACAGGCCGAGCCAGCCGGCCATCAGCCGCAGTTCGGCGGCGAGGGCCGGGGCGGTCTCGGGGCTGGCGTCGGGCTCGGCATGGGCGGCCTGGACCACCAGCACCCCGGCCTTGCGCTCGGCCTTGAGGTCGACCCGGGCGGTCAGGGCCTCGCCCTCCAGGAAGGGCAGGACGTAGTAGCCGTGGGTGCGCTTGTGGGCCGGGGTGTAGATCTCCAGCCGCAGGCGCATGCCGAAGATCCGCTCGGTGCGTTCGCGGAACCAGATCAGGTTGTCGAAGGGCGAGAGCAGGGCCCGGGCCTCGATCTTGCGGGGCCGCCGCGCTTCGGGGTCCAGATAGGCGGGACGGTCCCAGCCCTCGACCTTCACCGGGGTCAGCTCCCCGGCCTCGACCAGCTCGGCGAGGCGGGCCTTGGAGTCGGCGGGCGGCATGCGGAAATAGTCGCGCAGGTCCGGTTCCGTGGCCACGCCCTGGGCCCTGGCGGCGATGCGGATCAGCTGGCGTTGCGCCGAGGCGCGATCCGGCGTCGGCGCCTCGCGCACCGCCTTGGGATGGATCTTGTCGGGCAGGCCATAGACCCGTTCGAAGGTCCCCCGGCGGGTGGCGGTGGTCAGCTGGCCGGTCCAGAACAGGCATTCGAGCGCCCGCTTGCCTTCGCTCCAGCCCCACCAGCCGCCGGCCCCCTTGGCGCCGATCTCCAGCTCCGAGGCCGAGATCGGGCCGCGCCGGGCGATCTCGTCCAGCGCCCGGTTGATGAAATCCTCATGGCTGCGCAGGAAGCGGGCGACGCCCTTCCAGACGCCCACGCCCTCAGCCGCGTCCTCCATCCGCCAGCGCATCAGCGGCTGCACGGCGTGAGGGGCCAGCGAGGCCTCGTGCATCCAGTATTCGAACAGATCGGGCTTCGGCCCCCAGGCGACCGCCTCCAGCAGCTGGCGCGGATAGGCGCCCAGCCGGGAGAACAGCGGCAGATAGTGGGTGCGCGAGACCACGTTCACCGAATCGATCTGCAGCAGGCCCAGCCGCGCGACGGTCTTCAGCAGGTGGCGGCGACCGGCCTCGGTGGGCCGCGGCTCCGCGAAGCCCTGGGCGGCCAGCGCGATGCGCCGCGCCGCCTTGGCGCTGAGGGTTTCGCTCATGGGGTCAGCGCTCGAGCCGACCGTCGGTCAGGGCCTCGATCTCGAAGGGGAAGACGAACTCCGGATCGGGGTTCTTGACGGTCTTGGCGATGTCCTTGGGGGCTATGGCGTTGACCAGGTGGCGCAGCACGCTCAGCCGGCCGGCCTCCTTGTCGTCATTGCGCACGCAGACCCAGGGGCTGCGCGGGGCGTGGGTGCGCCTCAGCATCTCGTCGCGGGCCTGGCTATAGGCGTCCCAGCGGTCCTGGGCGGCGTCGTCCAGGGGGCTGGACTTCAGCACCTTCAGCGGATCGGTGTGGCGTTCCTTCAGCCGCTTGGCCTGCTCCTTCCTGGAGACGTCGAGCCACAGCTTGATCAGGCAGACGCCGCTCTCCACCAGCATCGCCTCGAAGGTGGTGACGTCGCGCAGGAAGCTTTCGTGCTCCTCGGGCGTGCAGAAGCCCATGACCGGCTCGACCCCGCCGCGATTGTACCAGGAGCGGTTGAAGATCACGATCTCGCCCCCGGCCGGCAGGTGGCGGACATAGCGCTGGAAGTACCATTGCCCCCGCTCGCGGTCGGAGGGCTTGGGCAGGGCGATGACCCGGGTGGCCCGCACCGACAGATGTTCGACCAGCCGGCGGATGGTGCCGTCCTTGCCCGCCGCGTCGCGGCCCTCGAAGATGATCAGCACCTTCTGGCCGCTCTCCATCGCCCGCTGCTGGGCATGGACCAGGGCGAGCTGGGCCTGTTCGAGATCGTTGAGGTCGCCGTCGGACTTGGTCTTGGACATGGCGTGAGCCTAGCCCCCCGACAGGCCTCCGCGCCAGGGCCGCGATCAAGGCCGCACGGGAAGGGGCTCCATCCCCAGCTCGCGCCGGAACGTGTTGTGATAATGGTGGAGCGGCGGCTCGTTACGACCGAACAGCAGCTGGTCCTGCAGCCCGGCCTCCAGGGCGCGCTGGGTGGTCTCCGCCGTCGCATAGTCCTCGTTCGCCACCACGCGGGTGAAGCCCTCGGCGAACAGCTGGGCGAACCCGGGGTTCTCGGCCAGGACCTCGGCGTCGAAATAATAGCTGATGTGCGAGATCGACCGCCCGGGGTTCTTGGGGTCCGGATAGACCCGCACCACCGCGATGCGGCGGTCGCCGACATTGATCACCGTGTTCGGGAACAGGAAATAGACCGGGAATCCGCCCTGCTCGATGCGCCAGGCGCTCTCGGGCTGGCCGCGCAGCTCGTCTATGCCCCTCAGGCACAGGATCATCCGGTGGTTCCGCTCATAGGCGCGGTAGGACAGGACGTCGCCGTGGAAGTTGTTGGCCAGCGTGTCCTTGTGCAGGCGCTTGAAGTGATAGGTCTCGCCGAAGGTGTCGGTGGCCAGCTTCCAGTTCAGGTTCATGTCGAGAGTCTGCTCGTGGGCCAGCACATAGCGGCCCCAGTCCCAGTGCTCGAGGTCCTCGGCGACGCCCTGGAACAGCCGGTCGATGTCGATGACGCCCTTGGGGTCTGGATGGACCAGCAGGACCCCGTATTTCTCGGCGGCCGGCAGCTCGATCAGCCCCAGGCAGGCCTTGTCGATGGCGCCGAACTGCGCCTCCTGCGGCACGCCGATCAGGGCGCCAGCATTGTCATAGGTCCAGGCGTGGAAGGGGCAGGAGAAGCGCGACTTCTGGCCCCGCCGCGCCTGTTCCACCATCGGCCCGCGATGGCGGCAGGAGTTGAGGAAGGCGTGGACCTGGCCGGTCCTGTCCCGGGTCACCAGGATCGGCATGCCCAGGTCGTTGGAGGTGATGAAGGTTCCAGGGCCGGGCAGGTCGCCGCTCATGCCGACGATCTGGGCATGGCCCCGGAAGAAGGTCTCCCACTCCCGCGCCGCGAGGTCCGGGCAGGTATAGGTGCTGGCCGGACAACTCATCACGCCGCCGGCGTCGGCGTTCACCCCGGCGTCGAGCTGGGACAGCAGTTCGCGAAGAACCTCGATCTGGACGGCGTGCTTCATGGCTGGGTCCCCGGCGGCGGAGTCGTGAGGCGGGCGGCGGGGATCGCCGCGGCCAGGACTCGGAAGGTGGTGTCGAGCTGAGCCTGGAGGGTCTCGGCGGACAGGGCGCGGCGGCTCGAGACGCGCAGGCCCTGATTGACCAGCATCAGGAAGCCCGCCAGCTCGCCGGCCTGGGCGGCCTCGCAGCCGGCGTCGCGCAGGCCGGCCTCGAACCCGGCCTGGATGTCGGCCAGAAGGGCGCTGGCGTGGGCGCTCAGCGCGTCATCCACATCGGCCATTTCGAGGGTGGTGTTGACCAGCAGGCAGCCCGGCTGGACGAAGCTGCGCGCGAAGAACTGGCGCAGGGCCTCCAGCGGCGGGTGCTCGGCGCGCGCCGCAGCCAGGAGCCCCAGGGTCCGGCTGGCGTAGAGGTTCATGCACTCCACGAACAGCTCCCGCTTATCGCCGAAGGCGGCGTAGAGGCTGCTGCGGCTGATGCCCATTCCGGTCGTCAGGTCCGGCAGGGAGGCGGCCTGGAAGCCTTGGCGCCAGAACAGCCCCACCGCCTGGGTCAGGGCCTGGTCACGGTCGAATTCCAAGGGGCGGGCCACGGGCGAGTTATGTACCGATCGGTCCATAATGGCAAGCGAGGCCGACTCAGAGAGGATTTGCTTGGCCGCCGGCCGGCATTAGAACCGGCCCATGATCCGACTGTTCGTCCCCCATGACCTCACGCCCGGCGCGGGCATCGCCCTCGATGAGGGACAGAGCCGCTATCTGGCCGCCGTCATGCGCCTGGCGGTCGGTGATGAGGTCGCGGTGTTCAATGGCCGCGACGGCGAGTGGTCGGCGACCCTGGCGGTGGTCGGCAAGCGCAGTGTCGCCCTGGCGCTCAAGGCCCAGACCCGGCCGCAGATCGTGGGGCCGGACCTCGACCTGGTGGTGGCGCTGGTCAAGCGAGCCCGGCTGGAGACCATCATCGAGAAGGCCGCCGAGCTGGGCGTCCGGCGCGTGCGGCTGGTGGTCACCGAGCGCACCCAGGCCGATCACACCAATGTGGCGCGGCTGCAGACCATCGCGGTCGAGGCCGCCGAGCAGACCGGCCGGCTGGACGCGCCTCAGGTGGTCGAGCCCCTGAAGCTGGAGAAGATGCTGCGGGCCTGGGACGATCGGGCCCTGATGTTCTGCGACGAGGCCGGGGATGCGCGGCCGGTGCTGGAGGTGCTGGCCGGGGCCCAGCCCGCGCCCTGGGCGGTGCTGATCGGGCCGGAGGGCGGCTTCTCACCGGCTGAGCGCGAACGCCTGCGGGGCCTCGCCTTCACCCGACCCGCCAGCCTCGGTCCCCGGATCCTGCGGGCCGACACCGCCGCGATCAGTGCGCTCACCCTGTGGCAGGCGGCGCTCGGCGACTGGCGAGAGGTGGGCTGACCCGCCCTTGAGCTTTCCTGAATTGCGCCCACTTGAGGGAACGGCGTAAAGAACGCCGCCCCCGACCTAGGGTCAGGGGTTTCGGTGATGGGTTGGGGAGAGAAACATGGCCGACGTCGCAGTCGACGACCGACCCCTCACGTTCGAGGACCTGCTCGCCTGGTTCGACAAGGGCTCGAAGCCTGAGAGCGAATGGCGCGTGGGCGCCGAGCACGAGAAGTTCGTGTTCCGCCTGGGGACGCACGAGACCGTGCCCTATGACGGCCCAGCCGGCATCAAGGCCCTGCTCGAAGGCATGAAGCGTTTCGGCTGGCAGGGCGTCTATGAAGGCGAGACCATCATCGGTCTGGAGCGCGGCAAGGCCAATGTGAGCCTTGAGCCCGGCGGCCAGTTCGAGCTGTCCGGCGCGCCGCTGGAGACCATGCACGACATCTGCGCCGAGACCGGTGACCACCTCAATGAGGTCAAGGCCGTGGCCGACGAGCTGGGCCTGGGCTTCCTGGGTCTTGGATTCACGCCCAATTGGCGGCGCGACCAGATCCCGGTCATGCCCAAGGGCCGCTACAAGATCATGCGCGAATATATGCCCAAGGTCGGCTCGCTCGGCCTGGACATGATGTTCCGCACCTGCACCGTGCAGGCCAATCTCGATTTCGGCTCCGAAGCCGACATGATCGCCAAGTTCCGGGTGGCCCTGGCCCTGCAGCCGATCGGCACGGCCCTGTTCGCCAATTCACCCTTCGTCGAGGGCAAGCCCTCGGGCTTCCTGACCAAGCGCGCCAACATCTGGACGGACACCGACGCCGACCGCACGGGCATGCTGGACTTCGTGTTCAAGGACGGCTTCGGCTTCGAGACCTACGCCAACTATCTGCTCGACGTGCCGATGTATTTCGCCAAGCGCAACGACCAGTATGTCGACCTGTCGGGCAAGTCGTTCCGCAAGTTCATGGCCGGCGAGCTGCCGGAAATGCCGGGCGACCGGGCGACCATCAAGGACTTCGCCGACCACTCCACCACCGCCTTCCCGGAAGTGCGGCTGAAGCAGTATCTGGAGATGCGCGGTTCGGACTCCGGCCCCTGGGGCCGGCTCTGCGCCCTGCCGGCCCTGTGGACGGGCATCTACTATGACAGCCAGGCCCTGGCTGCGGCCTGGGACCTCTGCAAGGACTGGCCGCTGGAGGATCACGAGCGGCTGCGCGCCGACGTGTCCCGCCTGGGCATGAAGGCGACCATCGGCGGCCGGACCGTCAAGGACATCGCCACCGACATGGTGGCCATCGCCAAGTCGGGCCTGAAGAACCGCAACCGCCTGAACGGCGGGCTGATCGACGAGACCGGCTATCTGGCCGAGCTGGAAGAGATCTGCGACAGCGGGATGACCCCCGCCGACCGCCTGCTGGAGCTCTATAACGGCCCCTGGAACGGCGACGTCAGCAAGGTTTTCGAGACCCACGCCTACTGATGGGAACCTGGTCCGGCTCCTGTCATTGTGGCCAGGTCCGGTTCACGGTGACCGCCGAGATCACCGAACTGACCACCTGCGACTGCTCGCTGTGCGTGAAGAAGAACGCGGTCATGGCCAAGGTCCATGAAAGCGAACTCGTCATCACGGCGGGCGAGGACCGTCTGGGCCTCTATCAGTGGAACACCGGCCGGGCCCAGCACAGGTTCTGCCTGGGCTGCGGAATCTACACCTTTCACCGCAAGCGCGCGGCCCCGGACCACTACGGGGTCAATGTGTTCTGCCTGGACGGCTTCGACGCCTCGGCCCTGCCGGTTCGCGCCACCGAAGGGATCGGCATGACGGTGGAATGCGCCGATCCGCGCCTGGAATGGCCCGGGCCTCGGGTGGGGTGAGGCTCCAGCCCATCCGCTTCCCGCAAGGGGAGAAGGGGTTGGGCGTCTATTCCCCCGCCGGCGCCGGGGGTTCGCTGACATTGGGCGGCCAGTGGGGGCGCTGGCTCGCGCCGTCGCCGGCGTCGGTGTGCAGTATGGCGTCGGCGATGTCGGTGCGGTGGGCGCCGGGGGCGACCACGGCCTCGTCGACCTCATAGACCTCGATCTTGTCGGGATAGAAGGCGAGGTGGCCGCGGATCTGCTCCATGGCCGGGAACGGCGCCTCATAGGACCAGACCGAGTTCTCGCCGAACTGGCCGTCCATCAGCACCGTGTAGTAGCTGGCGTCGCCCTTGTAGGGGCAGTGGGTCGAGCGCTCGGTCTTGCTCATGAACTCCATGGAGACATCGGCCCGCGGAAAATAGACCACGGGCTTGTAGGCCGCCTCCTTGAGCACCAGGGCGTCACCGCTGTCGGCGATCACATGATTCTCGAACCTGGCGCGCCAGCGGGTCTTGGCGGGGGTGATGGTGATCGGATGGTCGGGGCCGGGGATCTTCATGGAAAGTCTCCTTCGCGGGGCCTGAACGTCTGAGATGGGGTTCAGGCTCCCGCCCGTCCAGGGGCGGGCTTGCTTGTCTTGGCGCAGGCGGCGTGATCTTCTCGCGCCAAACAGGCCCCGCCGGGGTGAAACCCACCCCGCGACCGCGCCACAGATCCAGGGATCGGAACCCACCCCACATGAACGTCGTCGTCCTGATCGGGATTCTCGTCACCCTGGTGACCGGGATTCCCGTCCTCAACCAGCTCATGCGCCACCATCCGCGCGGGCTGATCGTCCTGTTCTTCGCCGAGATGTGGGAGCGGTTCTCCTATTACGGCATGCGGGGGATCCTGATCTTCTACCTGACCCAGCACCTGTTGTTCGACCAGGGGGCGGCGAGCTCCCAGTACGGGTCCTACACCTCGCTGGTCTATCTGCTGCCCCTGCTGGGCGGCCTGCTGGCCGACCGCTATCTGGGCGCCCGCAAGGCGGTGGTGTTCGGCGCGCTGCTGCTGACCGCCGGCCACCTGACCATGGCCTATGAGGGCAAGCCCGCCACCCAGAACCTGGTCTATGCCGGCCAGTCCTATGCGGTGGACATCCATGGCCGCATGGAGGGCCGCACCACCAAGCTGATGGTCGCGGGCCACGACTACGCCTTTGGTCCCGCCGCCGATGGCGGGCTGGAGATCAAGGACCTGCCGGCCGGCGGACCCTTGCCCGCCGTCCTGCCCAAGGGCTCGTACAAGATGGAGACCCACCAGGACCCGACGGGCGTCAACGCCTTCTACCTGGCGGTCTCGCTGATCATCATGGGGGTCGGCTTCCTGAAGCCCAACATCTCCACCGTGGTCGGGCAGCTCTATCCCCAGGGCGACCCGCGCCGGGATTCCGGCTTCACCCTCTACTATTACGGGGTCAATCTGGGGGCCTTCTGGGCCTCGGTGCTCTGCGCCCTGCTGGGCCAGTCGTTCGGCTGGTGGGCGGGCTTCGGCCTGGCCGGGGTCGGCATGGCGGCGGGCCTGATCGTCTTCATCATCGGCAAGCCGCTATTGCAGGGCAAGGGCGAGTCGCCCAATCCGGAGCTGCTGCGCAAGCCGCTGGTGGGTCCGATCAGCCGCGAGTGGCTGATCTATCTCGGCGGTCTGCTCGGCGTCGGCGCGGTCTGGCTGCTGGTCCCGCACAAGGACATCGTCGGCACGGCGCTGAAGCTCTCCAGCGCCGCCTCGGCCCTGTTCATCCTCGGCATACTGATCTTCCTCTGCAAGACCTGGGTCGAGCGCCAGCGGATGATGCTGGCCGTGATCCTGGTGCTGGGGGCGGTGGTGTTCTTCACCCTGTTCGAACAGGCCGGCACCTCGCTCAACCTGTTCGCCGCCAGCAATGTCGACATGACCATCACCCGCCACGCCACCAGCTTCCTGGGCCTGCCGATGGGCAGCGCCGAGCAGCTGGCCGCCGCCGGCATCCATCCGACCAGCACCTTCGGCTGGATCGACACCGGCATAGGCGCGGCCCAGACCCAGTCGTTCAACGCCGGCTTCATCCTGATCTTCGCGCCGATCTTCGCGGCCATGTGGGCCTGGCTCGGCCAACGCAACGTCGCCGCCAACCCGACCCTGACCTTTGGTCTCGGCCTGATCCAGGTCGGGCTGGGCTTCCTGGTGGTGGTCTGGGGGGCCGGCATGGCCGACGCCAGCTTCCGCATGCCGCTGATGATGCTGGGCCTGCTCTACCTGCTGCACACCACAGGCGAGCTGTTCCTGTCGCCAGTGGGCATGTCGGAGATCACCAAGCTGTCCATGCCGACAGTGGTCTCCTTCATGATGGCGGTCTGGTTCCTGGCCTCGTCCGTCGCCCAGTTCGTCGGCGGCGCGATCGCCGCCAAGATGGGCAGCGAGACCATTGGCGGCGAGGTGCTGGACCCCAAGCTGGCGCTGGCCACCTCCCTGCACGGCTTCAACCAGCTGGGCTGGGCCGGGGTGATCTGTGGCGGGGTGTTCATCCTGCTCAGCTTCTTCGTGCGCGGCTGGTCGCACGGGGTGAAGGCCCCGGCCCACGCCGAGATCGAGGCCTGACGCCGGCCTGATCCCTGGCGGACATGACGAAGGCCGGAGGCGATCCCTCCGGCCTTTTTCATGCCCATGGCTGGCGGTTCAGCCGAAGGTCTTGCGCAGCCGGATGTGGATCATTGGCCCGAACCCGATGTCGCGATCGTCGATGGTGGTGATCGGGTTGGAGCCCCGGGGCCCCGCATAGTCCGTCAGGATGTGGTGGAAACCGCGCGAAGTGATGTTGTTGAGCTCGATCCGCAGGGCCGTGTCGGGCTGGGGCTTCCACTCCGCGAACAGGGTCACATAGGTCTTCAGCTTGTCGGTCTGGACCTCGTTGAAGCGGTAATAGGTCTTGCGCCAGGCGCCATAGGCGTCGACCCCCCAGGTGGTCTTCCATTGGGGCAGATCCTGGCTGAAGTGGCCCTCCCAGGCCTGGGGCTTCAGGCCGGAAATCTCCCGGCTCTGGTGCGTGGTCGGATCGGTCACAGCAGACTTGCGCCAGGTGCTCTCGCCCTGCAGCCGGCCGCCGGGCACGCCCAGCTTCTGCAGCGGCAGGGTCAGGCTGAGCTTCAGCTCGTCCTTGGTCCCGTCGCCGATATTGGCCGGGGCGTCATAGACACTGGTCTTGGTGAACACCGGGGCGCGATCGATGACATCGGTCAGCTCCGAATGGGTGAAGGTCAGGCCCACCGAGCCGTCGCGCCAGAACCGCTGTTCGACGGCGAGCTCGCTGACCCAGGCCTGTTCCGGATTGAGGTCCGGATTGCCGGTGGTGACCACGCCGGTATTGAGCGAGGAGGAGGCGACGAAGTCGCTGAAGTCCAGCTGGCTGACCGTGCGCTCATAGCGCGCCCGGATCTGAGTGCCCTCGCGCGGAGCCCAGGTGATGAACAGCCGGGGCTTGGCGAAGTGCAGGCGCTTGTCGAGGGTGACGTCGCCGGTCGAGGTGACTTCCGAGCTCTCGTAGCGGAGCCCGCCCTCGATCGTCCACTGCGGCAGGGGCCGCCAGACC
>NZ_CANCLE010000045.1 GCF_947378715.1 Phenylobacterium aquaticum | reverse complement strand
GATGCCGGAATAGGCGAGCGTGAGGACGATCGCGGCCAGACACCAATGCCAGACGCGCACCCAAAGGGCGTGCCCCCTGCCCGGCGGTCCGACCGAGGGCTCGAGCGTCTCTGCCGACATTCAGTCTGCCTCGTTCCCCTGATCGCCTCGACAATGTCAGCCGCCGCGCCTCTGTCAAGCTGGCCGCGGCCTGGCCGCCTGAGTCGCCTGTCCCCCCGCTCCATCACATCCAAAACCTTCGCCTTTTCAGAGGGGTTGTGGGTAACTTGACATTAACTCGGAACACCTAGAGAACATCGGCAAGGTTTTCGCTTTGTTCTCTCAAGGGCTTCGCCGTCATGCTCACCCGCAAACAGCACGAACTGCTCATGTTCATTCATGAGCGGATCAAGGAGACCGGCGTCTCGCCCTCCTTCGACGAAATGAAGGAGGCGTTGGACCTGGCCTCGAAGTCCGGCATCCACCGGCTGATCACCGCGCTCGAGGAGCGCGGCTTCCTGCGCCGCCTGCCGCACAGGGCGCGCGCGCTGGAGGTGGTCAAGCTGCCGCAGCAGGCCACCACGACCGCGCCGCCCAAGGGCCGCTCGCCCTTCAAGCCGCAACTGGTCGAGGCCGGGCAAGGCGGGCCGGGCGTCGCCGCCAATGATGTCCGCGACCTGCCGGTGCTGGGCAAGATCGCCGCCGGCACCCCGATCGAGGCCATCCAGCAGGAACGCGACCGGCTGCCGGTCCCGGAAAGCATGCTGGGCGCGGGCGAGCACTTCGTCCTCGAGGTCCAGGGCGATTCCATGCTGAACGCCGGCATTTTGGACGGCGACTATGTCGTCATCCGCCGCACCGACGCCGCCACCTCCGGCGACATCGTCGTGGCCCTGGTGATGGGCGAGGAAGCCACCCTCAAGCGCCTGCGCAAGAAGGGCGCCTCCATCGCGCTGGAAGCCGCCAACCCGGCCTATGAGACCCGCATCTTCGGACCCGACCAGGTCCAGGTCCAGGGCCGGCTCGTGGGCCTCATTCGGCGTTATCACTGACGCCACGGGTCCAGGGCCGGTCGCCCCGGAGCGGCTGGGCCCACTGGATTCGCCAACGGCCGGACTGGCGATAAAGTTCGGCCGAGCCGCCCCGGGCGAAATCCCGGGCGTCGAGCACCAGGGCGCCGGGACAGGCGTCGGGCGGGGCCTCTCCGCGTAGGATGATCACCTCCGCCCGGCCGCAGAAGTTTGTGAGCTTTTGCTCAGTGGTCGAACGACGTCGCGTCCAGACCGCGGCGATCGGCGGTACGGCGGCGGCAGGCCGCTTCAGGCAGGACCAGCGGTCGCAGTCATAGGCGCCATCGCGCGCGGCCGCCGCGAGCGTGGCGTCGGCCGGCAGGTCCAACCCGCGCCGCCGGGCCCAGATCTGGGCGGCGAACAGCTTCACATCCGGACGCATCAGTACGGCGTCGTGGCCCTGGCGCACCGCCAAGGTCGAGGCGTCGGCCGTGACCCAGGCGTCGGGCGCCGGCGGGCGCGGGGCGAGACTGACCGCCAGGGCGAAGGGGATGCCCAGCCAGCGCAACGGTCCGCGCCACAGGCAGAGCCAGAGCAGGCCGAGGAAGGCCATGGGCAGGGCCCAGGCGGGGGCGCTGGCCACCACCAGCTGGGCATGGGGCAGGCCCGCAGCCGTGCTGGCGATCCTGTTCATCAGGCCAATGGCGAAGCCGGCCGCCGCCAGGGGCGCCTGGCCCCAGCCGAAGGGCGCCAGGACCGCACCGACCGCCAGCGCCGGCATCATCAGGAAGGAGGAGATGGGGGCGACCAGCAGATTGGCGATCAGGCCGAAGGTCGAGACCCGGTTGAAGTGCTGCATGGCGAAGGGGCCGGTCGCCATCCCGGCCACGAAGCTCGCCGCAAGGCTGGCCATCAGCCACTCCCCGCCGCCCTGGATCAGGCGGATCGGCCAGGGGGTGTTGATCTCCTTGGGCGCCCTGGGCCAGATCTCGGCCAGGGCCACCAGGGCGGTGGTGGCGGCGAAGGACATCTGGAACCCCGGCTCGGTGACCGCGTCCGGCTGGATCAGCAGGATGACCAGGGCCGAGATCGCCAGGGTGTGCAGGCTGATGGCGCGACGGTCGACGAGGATGGCGGCGAAGGCGACGCTGGCGGTGATCGCCGCCCGCTGGGCCGGACTGGGCGCGCCGGAAAGCGCCAGATAGCCCAGCACCGCCGCCAGCCCGACCAGGGCGGCGGCCTTCTTGCCCGACAACCTGAGCGCCAGCCAGGGCCAGGCGGCGATCAACAGCCGCGCGCCGGCGAAGGTGAAACCGCCGACAATGGCCATGTGCAGGCCGGAGATCGAGATGATGTGGGCCAGGCCGGCGGCGCGCAGGGCGTCGACCTCGGCCTTGGGGATATAGGCCTCGTGCCCGGTGACCATGGCCGCCGCCAGGCCGCCCTCCCGGGCGCCCATGGTCTGGACGATCCGCACCGCCAGGCTCCAGCGGGCGGCGTTGAGGCGCATCTGCAGGCCCAGCAGCCAGGGCGGCGGCGCGGCAGGCGTGATGACGCGCGGCGGGGTCAGGGCGAAGCCTACGCCGCCGACCCCCTCGAAGAAGGCGTCGCGGGCGAAGTCATAGGCGCCCGGACTGGCCGGGGGCGGGGGCGGATTGATCATCCCTCGGATGCGGATCGCGGTTCCAGGCGCCGGCAGCGGCATGTCGGGCTTCAGGGTCATGCGCACCCGGATCGGTGTGGCGTCCGGCGCCAGGCCCAGGATGCGGATCGGGGCCAGCAGCAGCCGGGGCCCGCTCTGGCCCGGACTGGCCACATCGACCACATAGGCCTCGACCGTCGCCAGGCCCTCGCCCGGCGGGGCGACGGGCGCCCGGACCGCTTCGGTCCGCAGCTTGCCGGCGGCGAACCCCAACAGGGCGGCGGCCAGCAGGACCAGGACGGCCTTGGCCAGGCCCGAAGGACGCAGCCGCGCCCGGACCATCGCCAGGCCCGCCGCCAGGGCCAGCAGGGCCCAGCCCACGACGGCCATCGGCTCTCGCGGCAGGGCGAAATAGATCGCCGCGCCGCAGCCCACGGCGACCGGCGCCCACAGGGTCAGGCGATCGGCCTGGGCCTGGGCCTGCTCGCCCAGCCAGGTGCGCACCGCCGACAGGCTAGGAGGGCGGCGAATCCACGTGCTAAGAGGCCGGCCAATGGCGGCGCCTGACGCGTCGCGCCCCTCACCTTCAGTCGAAACCTCTATGTCCGACCGCCCCGTCGTCACCCGTATCGCCCCCTCGCCCACCGGCTACATGCACATTGGCACGGCTCGGACCGCGCTTTTCAACTGGCTTTACGCCAAGCATGTCGGCGGCAAGTTCCTGCTGCGTATCGAAGACACCGATCGCGAGCGCTCGACCGAGCCGGCGGTGCAGGCGATTTTCGACGGCCTGTCGTGGCTGGGCCTGATTCCGGACGAAGAGCCGGTGTTCCAGTTCTCCCGCGCTGACCGCCATCGCCAGGTGGTGCAGGAGATGCTGGCGCGCGGCTCGGCCTATCGCTGCTACATGACCCCCGACGAGCTCGCCCATGAGCGCGAGACCGCCCGCGCCGAGGGTCGGGTGATCCGCTCGCCCTGGCGTGACCGCGACGGCAATTATGACGCGGCCCAGCCCTATGTGATCCGGCTGAAGGCCGCCACGGAAGGCGAGACCCTGATCGCCGACCAGGTGAAGGGCGACGTCACCTTCCAGAACAAGGATCTCGACGACCTGATCCTGCTGCGCACCGACGGCTCGCCGACCTATAATCTGGCGGTGGTGGTCGATGACCACGACATGGGCGTCACCCACGTGATCCGGGGCGACGACCACCTGAACAACGCCGGCCGCCAGACCCAGATCTATGAGGGCATGGGCTGGGAGGTTCCGGTCTGGGCCCATCTGCCGATGATCAATGGCCCGGACGGCAAGAAGCTCTCCAAGCGCCACGGCGCCCAGGCCGTCAGCGAATTCGACGACATGGGCTATCTGCCCGAGGCGATGCGCAACTATCTGGCCAAGCTGGGCTGGGGCCACGGCGACGCCGAGATCTTCGGCGACGACCAGGCCCAGGCCTGGTTCGACATCAAGGACGTGGTCGGCGCGCCGGCGCGGCTGGACTGGGCCAAGCTCGCCCACGTCAACAACCACTATATCCGGGAAGCCGGGATCGACCGGCTGGTCGGGCTGGTGACGCGCATCCTGAAGAGCCGCGACTGGCCGCTGCATGACGGCGACGACGCCATTCTGCAACGCACCATTCCGCTGGTGCGTGACGGCGCCAAGACCACCCTGGAGCTGGCCGACAATGTCGTGTTCGCGCTGAAGCGCCGGCCGCTCGAACTGCCGGAAAAGGCGCTCGCCCAGCTGACCGAGGAGACCCGCGGCCGATTGGCGCGGCTGGCGGCGGTCTATGCCGATGTCGCCGACTGGAGCGTTCCGAACCTCGAGGACGTCAACCGGAAATTCGCGGAATCCGAAGGGGTTGGCCTTGGCAAGATCGGCCCGGCCCTGCGTGCCGTGCTTTCCGGCGGCTCACCGGCGCCCGATCTCGCTGGCGCCTTGGTAAGCCTCGGAAAACCGGAAAGTCTGGCCAGGATCGACGACGCTCTTTCGCCCGCTGCGTAAGCCGCTATAAGGCTCGCGAACAGGCGTTTCAATTCCAGCATAAAAAGGGGATGGCATGGCCGACATGGCGAAAATGAGCATCGGCGCCAAGACCGTCGAACTCCCGGTTTTGACGGGGACGGATGGGCCCCCGGTCGTCGACATTCGCAAGCTCTACGCCGAGGCCGACGTCTTTACCTACGATCCCGGCTTCACCTCCACGGCGAGCTGCGAGAGCAAGATCACCTTCATCGATGGCGACGCGGGCATTTTGCTGCACCGCGGCTATCCGATCGCCCAGCTGGCTGAGCAGTCGAGCTTCCTGGAGGTCTGCTACCTCCTGCTGAACGGTGAACTGCCGAGCGCCAAGGAATTCGAAGAGTTCAACCGCAACATCACCTATCACACGATGTTGCACGAGCAGTTCGACCGCTTCTTCCAAGGGTTCCGGCGCGACGCCCACCCGATGGCGATCATGGTCGGCGCCGTCGGCGCCCTGTCGGCCTTCTATCACGACAGCACCAATGTCGATGATCCGGTGCAACGGATGATCTCGTCGCACCGCTTGATCGCCAAGATGCCGACCATCGCGGCGCGGGCCTTCAAGTACTTCCGTGGCCAGCCCTTCGTGCATCCGCGCAACGACCTCTCCTACTCGGAGAACTTCCTGCGCATGTGCTTCTCGGTCCCGGCCGAGGACTGGGTGCCGAACCCGGTGCTGACCAAGGCCATGGACCGGATCTTCATCCTCCATGCCGACCACGAGCAGAACGCCTCGACGTCCACCGTCCGTCTGGCCGGGTCGTCGGGCGCCAATCCGTTCGCCTGCATCGCCGCCGGCATCGCCTGCCTCTGGGGTCCCAGCCATGGCGGGGCCAATGAAGAGGCCCTGAACATGCTGATCGAGATCGGCACTGTCGATCGCATCCCGGAATACGTCCAGGGCGTGAAGGACCGGCGCTATCGCCTGATGGGCTTCGGTCACCGGGTCTATAAGAACTACGACCCGCGCGCGACGGTCATGCAGAAGACCTGCCACGAAGTGCTGGCGGAAGTCGGCAACTCCGACGATCCGCTGCTGAAGGTGGCGATGGAGCTGGAAAAGATCGCCCTCTCCGATCCCTACTTCATCGAGCGCAAGCTCTATCCGAACGTCGACTTCTATTCCGGCATCACCCTGCGCGCCCTGGGCTTCCCGCCCGAGATGTTCACGGTGCTGTTCGCTCTGGCCCGCACCGTGGGCTGGATCTCGCAATGGAAGGAAATGATCGAGGATCCGTCGCAGAAGATCGGGCGTCCGCGCCAGATCTACACCGGCGCGCCGGCCCGCGACTACACCACCATCGACACGCGCGACTGATCCGGCGGAGGGGCTAGCCCCTCTCCCCGACGATCTTCAGAACGGCATTCGCGGCGGCCTCCGAGGGATCGGGGCCGCCGCGTCCCATTTTGTCCAGGGCCGCGTACTGGGCCGCCACCTGCTGGGCGCGGAAGGCCGGATCATCCAGCCGCGCGGCCACCGCCTTGGCCAAGGCCGGACCATTGCAGTCGTCCTGCACGAATTCCGGGGCGATGAAGGCCTGGGCGGCGATGTTGAACAGCACGATATAGGGCGTCAGGATCAGCCGCTTCAGTATGGTGTGGGTCAGCCTGCCCAACCGATAGCCCACGACCATAGGCGCGCCCGCCAGCGCCAGTTCCAGGGTCACCGTGCCGGAACAGGCGAGCGCCACGGTAGCCGCCTTCATGGCGTCGAACTTGGCCTCGTCGCCCTCGATCACATGAGCCCGGCGCGACCAGCCGGCGACCTTGGCCTTCACGGCGTCCGCCACCGTGGGTGCGGCCGGGATGATCACCTCCAGGTCCGGACGATCGGCTTTCAGCAGCATGACCGCATCTTCGAAGGCCGGCAGCACCCGCTCGATCTCGCTGGGTCGACTGCCCGGCATGACCAGCAGGATCGGCGCGGCCGGCGCGATGCCCAGCTGGCGGCGCAGGCGGTCCGGATCGGCGTGGGAGAAGTCGATGTTCAAAGCCCCATTGCCGACGAAAGTGACCGGCAGGCCCGCCGCCTCGAAGAAGGGGGCATCGAAGGCGTGGATGGTCAGCAAGTGGTCGACCTTGGCGGCCAGCACCTTGGCGCGGCCCGGCCGGGTGGCCCAGACCTGAGGCCCGACATATTTGATCAGCGGCAGGTTCGGATCGAGCTTCCGTAAGCGGTCGGCGACCCGCAGGGTGAAACCCCAGGAATCGATCAGCACCGCCACATCGGGCTTCTCCCGGGCCGCCAGGGCGGCGGTGTCGGCCACCCGCCGCATGATCCGAGGATAGGCCAGCAGCCCCTCCAGCAGGCCGAGGATCGAGATGTCTGAGATGTCGAAGGGGCTTTCGACCCCCTCGGCCGCCATGTTGGCGCCACCGACGCCGACGAAGCGCACCCCGTCTCCCAGCCGGCGCTTCAGCGCCCGGGCCAGGGCCGCCCCGCGATCGTCACCTGAGGCCTCGGCGGCGACCAGCATGACGCACAGCGGCCGGGTCATGGGGTCTGTGGCTCCACGCCCAGGATGAACAGGCCCAGATCGTCGGCAAGGTCTATGACCTGCTCGCGGTCGAGGACCAGCAGATGGCCCACCTCCCCCACGATGCCGGCCAGGCCGGCGGCGGCGGCGCGCTGCACCGTGGCGACGCCGATGGTCGGCAGATCGACCTTGGTCTCCTGGATCGGCTTGGGCGCCTTGGCCAGCACCCCGCGATAGGCGCCCGGCTGGCCGCGCACGGCGGTCGGGATTTCATGGGCCACGCGGCGCAGCATGGCGTCGGTGCCCTCCTGGGCCTCCACCGCCAGCACCAGGCCGTCGCAGACCACGGCGCCCTGGCCGATGTCGAGACGGCCGATCTCGCGAGCCACATGCAGCGCGCGGTTGATATCGGCCTGGTGCTCCGGCAGCGGTGAGACCTTGCCCAAGGGACCCGCGCCCAGGGTCAGGTCCGTATTGGCCTCATGGGCGCCCTCGATCACGAAGCCCTCCTTGGCGAACTCGCCCAGCACCACCCGCAGCAGGGCGTCGTCGCCACTGCGTGCGGCCTTGATCACCGCCGGAATGATCGACATGCCGCGGAAGTCGAGCTTGAGGTTCTTGAAGTCCGGCCGGCTGACATTGCCCACCAGGCAGACCGACTGGCAGCCGGCCCGCTTGAGGGCCTTGATGCACTTGCCGACCTCGCCCAGGCCGATGTCCGCGCCGGGATAGTCGGCCAGTTCCGGCCCCGCGAAGCCCTTCAGACGAACGATGAAGAACGGCCGACCGGCCTGTTCGCAGTGAGCGGCGATCTCGACCGGCAAGGTCCCGCCGCCGGCGATGAGGCCGAGCTTGCGCATGACGGCCGCCTAGACCTCGCGCTCGGGCAGGCAGAGCGGCCGGGCGCCGTCGGCGCGGATGAAGTCGATGATCTCGACCACCTCCGGACAGGCGGCATAGGTCTCGACCGTATCGTCCAGGCGCTCCTGGAAGGTGCCTTCGTCAGCGAACAGCATGCGATAGGCGGCCCGCATGGTGTTGATGGTCTCGCGGCTGAACCCGCGACGCTTCAGCCCGACCAGGTTCAGCCCCTCGAGGTGGGCGTGGTTGCCCCAGACCGAGCCATAGGGGATCACGTCCTTCACCACGGCGGCCAGGCCGCCGATCATGGCGTGGCGACCGACCCGGGTGAACTGGTGCACGGCGGCCAGGCCGCCGACGATCACATAGTCGCCAAGGTCGCAGTGGCCGCCCAGCGTCGCCTGCTTGGTCAGGATGCAGTGGTTGCCGACCTTGCAGTCGTGGCCCACGTGGCTCTCGATCATGTAGAGACCGTCGGATCCGACCAGGGTCTCGCCGCCGCCATTGACCGTGCCGATGTTCATGGTGGCGTGTTCGCGGATGACATTGCGATCGCCGATCTTCAGCCGCGTCGCCTCGCCCTTATAGGCGGTGTGCTGCGGGGGGCCGCCCAGCATGGCGAAGGGCCAGACGACATTGTCGGCGCCCAGCTCGGTGTGGCCGTCGACGACGATGTGCGACACCAGCCGGGTGCGTTCGCCCAGCCGGACATTGGGGCCGATGGTGCAGAACGGACCGATGGAGACGCCGTCGGCGATCTCCGCCCCCGGCGCGACGATCGAGGTGGGGTGAACGTCAATGGTCACGATGTCGGGGTCTCCACGAGCATGGCCGCGAACTCCGCCTCGGCCGCTATCCTGTCGCCGACCATGGCCTGGCCAGCGAATTTGAACAGTCCGCCACGGGACTTCACGATCCGGACGTTCATCCGCAACACGTCACCGGGCCGCACGGGGGCGCGGAACCGGCAATTGTCGAGCGAGGTGAAGAAGATGGTCTTGCCGGCCGGATCGACGTCCAGGGTTTTGGACATCAAGACCGCGCCGGTCTGGGCCATGGCCTCGACGATCAGCACGCCGGGCATCACCGGATAGTCGGGAAAATGGCCCTGGAAGAACGGCTCGTTGACGCTGACGCACTTGATGCCGACGACGGACTCGTTGGCCACGAAGTCCTCGGCGCGGTCCACGAGCAGGAAGGGGTAGCGATGCGGGATGCGCGCGAGAATCTCGCCGATATCAATGGAGATGGACGCTGTCGCATCCGTCGTCGTCCCGCTCATCTATCAGCTCCCTCACGCCCGCGCTTCGCCGCCCGGGCGACCCACGTGACCTCGCGTATCCATTGCCGGATCGGCTGAGCCGGGAATCCCCCCCAGGTCTCTCCCGCCGGAATATCCCTCAAGACCCCGGCCCCCGCCGCGATCTGGGCGCCCTCGCCGACCACCAGGTGATCCTTCAGCCCGGCCCTGCCGCCAAACGCGACGCCGTCGCCGACCACAGTGCTGCCGGAGATGCCCGAATGGGCGGCCATCACGCAGTTGCGGCCGAGGCGGACGTTGTGGGCGATCTGGACCAGGTTGTCGATCTTGGTGTTCTCGCCAACCACCGTGTCCTCATAGGCGCCCCGGTCCACACAGGTTCCCGCCCCGATGGTCACGCCGTCCTGCAGGATCACCCGTCCGAGCTGAGGCACGTCGATCACCCCGGTCGGGCCGCCGGTGGCCCCAAAGCCGTGTTCGCCAATCACCGCGTTGGAGAGGATCTTCACCCGGTCGCCAATCAGGGCGAAGGCGATGCTGGCGTTCGTGCCGATCTGGCCGTCGCGGCCGATGGTGACGCCCGGACCGATCACCGTATTGGCCCCGATCACCGTATTGGCCCCGATCCGCGCGCCGGGCCCGATCACCACGCCAGGGCCGAGCTTGACCCCGGCTTCCAGCACGGCGTCGGGCGAGATCGCCGCCTCGCCCACATGCAGCCGGGGCTGGTGCAGCCGATTGGCGGCCATGGCATAGGCGCCCTGGGGCATCCGGGTCACCAGGGCGATGCAGCCCTGCGGGACCTGGGCGGCGAGCTGCGGCGGCGTGAAACAGGCCGCAGCCGGGCTCTCCGCCAGGTCGGGAAGGTATTTCTTGTCGTTGATGAACGTGATGCTGTCGCGATCGGCCCGGGCCAGGGTGGCGACGCGGGACACCCGCACGCCCCCGGTCTCGGGAGAGATCTCAGCGCCCGTCAGCTGGGCGAGTTCAGACAGGGCCACGGGGCCGAGGTCCTGGAAGAAGCGCGGGTCAGGCATGGCAACCGTTCTAGATCATTTCCCGAAAAGCATGACCCACTTTTCAGATTCGGAAATGCTCTAAGTTTTTGATTTAGAGCCCTTTTAATCCGATCTGGCGAAATCAACCAGATCGGAAAGGGCTCCGGGCGCGACCCGCGCGGTCGCGCGTCGGCTTATTTGCCGGCTTGGGCGGGCATCGCCTGGTCAAGATGTTCGCGGTCGAAGGCGAACTGGGTGATCCGGGCGTTCAGGCCCGTGACCACGGCGCCGGTGATGTCCATCTGCGGATTGGCGATCACCAGGGCGTCGCGTTGCAGCAGCAGCGAGCACTTGGATTGCTGGAACGCGGCGCGAACCACGGGGTCAAGCTCCTGGCTCACGCGGCCCAGGGCCTTCTGCTGGGTGGCCTGCATCTCGCGGTCACGCAGCTGAGCCTTGCGCTGGTAGGCGTTGGCGCGCAGCTGCAGATCGGCCGCCTGCTTGTCGAAGGAGCCTTGATCGAGCGTGCCCTTCTGGGCGTCCAGCGCCTTGGCGGCGCTGTTGATCGCCGTCTGTTCAGCGGTCAGTTCCGCCTGCACCTGGGTGCCGATCTGGGTCATGCGGGTCTGGACATATTTGCCGACGGTCGAGTTGCCGACAGCGCCTTCCAGCGACAGGACGCAGATGCCGGGAATGGCCGGGCCATAGGAGATCGTCGGCGCGGCCGCAGCGGCGGGCGCGGCTTGGGCCAGCGCCGCCGAGGCGGTCGCGAGCGAAACAGCGGCGACGCAGGTCGCCACGAGAAGGGATGTCATTTTCATGGGATCAGAACTTCGTTGAGGTGGAGAACCGGAAAGTCTCGGTCTTATCGTAGGTTTCTTTGGCCAGAACTTGGCTGAAGTCGAAGCGGATCGGGCCCATCGGCGATTTCCAGAACACCGAGAGACCGGCGGAGGCCCGCAGGGCCAGGTTGTCGTAGATGTCCGGATCGCGCTGGCCCGCCGCGCAGGCGTGGGTGTTGGTGGCGGTGTCGGCAGTCCGGGTCACCAGACAGACCTTGTCCTTGTCGTCCAGCATGCCGACGGTGCCGAAGTCGGTGAACAGGCCGGCCTTGATGCCGTACTGCTCGGGCAGGAAGGTCGGGATGGTCAGGTCGAAGGACCCGATCGCATAGGCCCGGCCGCCCAGGGCGTCGCTGCGGCCATAGCTGGTGTCGCGCGGGCCGATACCCGCCGTCTGGAAGCCACGGAAGCTGTTACCGCCCTTGTAGAAGCGGTCGTTGATGCGGACCGTGTCGCCGTTCCAGCCGCCGACATAGCCGGCCATGCCGGTGATCGACAGGATGAAGTCCTTGTTGAAGCCGTGGTACCAGGCGGCGTCGCCTTCGGTCTTGAGGTAGTTCACGTCGCCGCCCAGACCCGCGAGGTCCTGGTTGAGGTCGGCGTAGAAGCCGCGCGTCGGCCGGATCGGATCGTTCCGGCGGTCAAGGCGCAGGCCATAGCCGACCAGCGAGGTGACGTAGCTGCCACGCTGGGCGCAGAGCGACAGCGAGACCAGCGGGGCCGCCGGGTCGCAATAGCTGGAGTCGATGTCGACCTCGTCGCTGCGGATCACATAGCGGGTCGACATCGAGGAATTGAGCGTCAGCGGGAAGCCGAGGCGCAGGTTCATCCCCAGGCTCTTCGACTGGTAGGCCGAGTACTGCGAGAAGTCGTACTTGTAGGAATAGACGTCCACCCCGGCCCGCAGATTGCGGCCCAGGAAGCGGGGCTCGGTGAAGGACAGATCGATCTGCTGGCGCAGCGAGCCGACCGAGACCCGGGCGCGGACGTCCTGGCCACGACCCCGGAAGTTGCGCTGGGTGATGCCCAGGTCCAGCACAAGCTGGTCGACGGAGGAGTAGCCGGCGCTGAACGAAAGCTCGCCCGTGGGCTGCTCCTCGACCTTCACCTGCAGATCCGTCCGGTCCGGCTGGGCCGTCGGGATTTCCTTGATGTCGACGTCCTTGAAGAAGCCGAGCGACTTGATGTTGTTCTTCGAGCGATCGACCAGGGCGCGGTTATAGGCGTCGCCCTCGACCAGGTTCAGCTCGCGCCGGATCACATAGTCCAGCGTCTGGGTGTTGCCGACGATGTCGATGCGATTGACGTAGACGCGCGGACCTTCATTGACCTCGAAGGTCACGTCGACGGTCTTGGTCTCGCGGTTGGCGGTGTAGCGCGGGCGCACGTCGACCGAGGCGAAGCCCGCCGCGCCGGCCGCGAAGGTCAGCGAATCGGTCGAGCTCTCGATCTTCTCGTCCTCATAGAGGTCGCCGGTATGGATCGGGACCAGCTGGACCAGGAGATCCTTGTCCAGCTTCTTGAGGGTGGTTTCGACGCTGATCTTGCCGAACTTGTACTGGGGGCCCTCGTCGAGGGTGTAGGTGATGACGAAGCCGTTCTTGTCCGGCGCCAGTTCGGCCACCGCCGAGATCACCCGGAAGTCGTAGAAGCCGCGGTTGCGATAGTGCTTGCGCAGCTGCTCCTTGTCGTACTCCAGGCGGTCAGGGTCGTAGTTGGCGTTGCTGGAGAAGAATTTCAGCAGGCTGGTCTGCTCGGTGACCACGACATCGCGCAGATCGTTGTCCGAGAATTCCTTGTTGCCCAGGAAGTTGACGCGCAGGACGCCGCTCTTGGGGCCCTCGTTGATCTCGAAGATCAGGTCGACGCGCTTCTGGGGCAGTTCGACGATCTTCGGGGTCACGACCGCCGAGATGCGGCCCGAGCGGCGATAGAGCTCGATGATCCGCTGAACGTCGGACTGCACCTTCGACTTGGTGAAGATGCCGCGCGGGCGCACCGAGACCTCGTCGCGCAGCTTGTCTTCCTTCAGGCCGGAATTGCCCTCGAACACCACCTTGTTGATGATCGGGTTTTCCACGACCGCGATGGTCAGGTCGCCGTTCACCAGTCCGACCTTCACGTCGGAGAACAGGTCGGTGCGGAACAGCGCCTTCAGCGCCAGGTCGATCTTGGCCGGACCGACCGTGTCGCCCGGCTGGATCGGCAGATAGGAGAGGATCGTCGATTGCTCGATCCGCTCATTGCCGGTCACCAGAATGCGCTGCACGACGCCTTCCTGCGGGGCGGCCTGAGCCAGGGCGAGCGCCGGCGTGACGAGGGCTGTCGCCCCCATCAGGAGGGCGATGCCGGAGGCGAGCGCGGCGCTATGGGCGCGGGTTCTTTGCATCGTTTCTGCCGTCAACGGAAATGGGCGGGTCAGGAAGGGAGACCGCCGAGGATTTTGAACACACGCAGCTGCTGCAGATCGTTCCAGGTCGCGAACAACATCAATCCGAGCACCAGCGCAAGGCCCACACGATAGCCTGCGGCCTGAACCTTGGCAGCAAGAGGGCGCCGGGCGAGCGCCTCATAGGCGTAGAAAAGCAGGTGGCCGCCGTCGAGGACGGGCACCGGCAGAAGATTCATGAACCCGACGCCCACAGAGATAGCGGCGGCGAGTTGCAGAAGGGCCACGCCTCCGCCCAGCAGGACGGCCGCGAAGTTCGGGGCGTCAGCGGTGGCGTTGCGGGCGATCTTGCCGGAAACCCGGGCGATGCCGAGCGGGCCGCTGAGCTGATCCGCGGACACCTGGCCGGTGATCATCCGCCCCAGATAGAAGACGGTCGTGCCGATCATGTCGGCGGTGCGATCCACGCCGCCCGCCAGGGCCTGGACCGGTCCATAGGCTATATGCTCATAGGCGCCCTGGGCGGTGAGCCCCAGAGTTCCCTGCTTGCGCATGCCGCCCATCTGGGCGTCGACGCGGTTCACCAGCAGTGGCGTCGCGATCAGGTCCACCGTCGAGCCGCCGCGCTGAACCAGGAAGTGGGTCGGCAGATTGACCCGGATCTGCGCCGTCTCGGCGATCTCGTCAAAGCCACGGATCGCCTTGCCCTGAACCTTGAGCACAACGTCGCCCGGCAGGAAGCCGGCGCGCTGGGCGGGGCTGTCGGGGCCCACGGCCGCGACCCTGGGCGGCGAAACATATTGGCCGAAGATCAGCAGCAGGGCGGCGAACAGGGTGATGGCCAGGGCGAAATTCGCCATCGGCCCGGCGGCGGCGACGAAGGCGCGCTGCCACAGGGGCTTGAAATGATAGTAGCGGGCGACCGCCGCGCGCCCTTCCCGGCTCTCGATCTCCTGGCGCAGCGACTCCAGGTCGTCGCGATCGGGCACGCTGGCGGCGTTGTCGTCGCCGGAGAAGCGGACATAGCCGCCCAGCGGAATCCAGCCGACTCGCCATTCGACGCCGGACCTGTCCGTCCAGGACAGAATGGGGCGGCCGAAGCCGATGGAGAAGCGGTCGATCGCCACGCCGCAGGACTTTGCGGCCAGGAAGTGCCCGAGCTCATGGATGGTCACCACCAGGGTGAGCACCAGGACGAAGCACATCGCCGAAATCAGCGTGCTCTGAAGGAAACCGATCATGGCGCGCTACTCCCTAACGTCGCGCCGAACCGAGGTCGGCCACGACTTCGCTCGCCACGCGGCGCGCCGTCGCATCGTTCTGCCGCGCCGTTTCAAGAGCATCGCTCATCGACTCCTCAGCGAGGCCCCTGGCCTCAACCCGTTCGAGGGTGTCGGCTACGATTGCGGCAATATCGAGAAAGCCTATCCGTCGGTCAAGAAATGCGGCCACCCCGACCTCGTTGGCGGCGTTCAGCACCGCCGGCGCAGCCCCTCCGGCCGCCAGGGCGGCCTTGGCGACCTTCAGCGCGGGGAAGCGGTCATAGTCCGGCTCCTCGAAGGTCAGGGCGCCGGCCTTGGCCAGGTCGAGCTTGGGCGCCGGCCAGGGCAGACGGTCCGGCCAGGCGAAGGCGCAGGCGATGGGCGTACGCATGTCCGGCGGGCCCAGCTGGGCCAGGGTGGAGCCGTCGGCGTATTCCACCAGGCTGTGAACAATCGACTGGGGATGGATCAAGGCGTCGACGCGCTCCGCAGGCATGGCGAACAGGTAGGCGGCTTCGATCATCTCGAGGCCCTTGTTCATCATGGTCGCGGAATCGACCGAAATCTTGACCCCCATGTTCCAATTCGGATGCGCGACCGCCTGCTCGGGGGTGGCGTGCGCCATCTGTTCCCGGGTCCAGGTGCGGAAGGGGCCGCCAGAGGCGGTGAGAATCAGCCGCGAGACGTGCTGGGCGCAGGTCGGATCCAGCACCTGGAAGATGGCCGAGTGTTCGGAATCGACCGGAATCACCACCCCGCCCGCCAGCCGCGCCATGCGCAGCAGCGAGGGACCGGCGCAGACCAGGCTCTCCTTGTTGGCGAGCGCCACGACCGCGCCGCCCTTGACCGCCCGCAGGGTCGGGGCCAGGCCCGCGAAGCCGACAATCGCCGACATCACCCACTGGGCTTCCTCAGCCGCCGCGTCGGCCACCGCCGCCGCGCCGCCGGCCGCCTCGATGCCCGTGCCCTCCAGCCGCGCGCGCAGCTCGGCGAGCTTGCTCTCATCCTCGATGACCGCCAGCCGGGGCCGCCAGCGGCGGGCCTGCTCGGCCAGGCGTTCGACATTGCGTCCGCCGGTCAGGGCGACCACCTCGACGGCGGCGTCGGCCTTGTCCAGGAGGTCGAGGGTCGAGACCCCGACCGACCCGGTGGATCCCAGAATGCTGACGCGGCGTGGCAGGCTCAATGACCCCATCCCAGGTGGTTCACCAGCCGGGCGCCGGCGATGACCACCACTGCAAACAGGAGGCCGTCGACCCGGTCAAGCAGGCCCCCGTGTCCGGGGATAAGGTCCCCGGAGTCCTTCACGCCGAACCGGCGCTTCAGCATCGATTCCCACAGGTCGCCGGCCATGGTCGCCAGGCCGCCAAACAGCCCCACCACGGTCGCGGCGGCCAGGTTCAGGGTGAACATGGACAGCGAAGCCATCATCGCCCCGGTCGCCATCGAGGCGATGAGCCCGCCGACGAAGCCGGACCAGGTCTTGTTTGGCGAGAATTTCGGCCAGAGCTTGGGCCCCTTCAGCGTATTGCCGACCGCATAGGCGGCGATATCCGCCGACCAGGTGATGGCGAACAGCATGATCGTCCAGTATCGGCCCTGGGGCATGGCCCTCAGCCAGATCAGGCAGACGCAGGCGATCCCCAGATAGACCACGCCGAAGGCGGCGTTGGCCGGACGCTCCGCCACGCCGCGCGCCACCAGCGCCGCAGCCAGGCCGCCCAGCAACATCCCGCCCCAGGCCAGCCACATGTGATCGCGATGCGCCAGGAACAGTCCCGCCAGGACCGCGAAGCAGACGGCCGCTGAGACCCGGACCGGCGCCTTGGGCGCGGTCATGGTTCCCCACTCGATCGCCAGCACGGCGACGGCGACGGAGATGAGCGTCAGATAGGCCCATCCGCCCAGCCAAACGGCCAGGAGGACGGACGGGATGAGAAGGGTCGCGGAGGCGACGCGGATTCCCAGATTGGACCAGTCGAAGCGCCTAGCCTGCGGCAAGGACATCGTCCGCCGTCGCGCCGCCATAGCGCCGGTCGCGCCGGCGATATTCGTCGATCGCCGCCTTCAGGTGCTCGGTGTTGAAGTCCGGCCAGAGCACGTCCTGGAAGATGAACTCGGCATAGGCGGCTTCCCAGAGCAGGAAGTTGGACAGCCGTTGTTCGCCCGAGGGACGGATGATCAGGTCCGGCGGCGGGGCGTCGGCGGTGGACAGGCGCGCGGCGAAGGCCGCCTCGTTCAGGTCCTCGGGCCTGGCCCGGCCGGCGGCGACCTCCTCGGCGAAGCGCCGGGCGGCGTCGACGATGTCGGCCTGGCCGCCATAGTTGAAGGCGATGTTGAGGTGAAAGACGTCGTTGTGGGCGGTGCGCGCCTCGGCGTCGGTCAGCATCTTGACCAGATCGGCCGAGAGGCCCTCGCGGCGGCCCCAGCACCGCACCCGGACGCCTTCGCGCTCCAGCCGGGCCAGGTCGCTCTCGAAATAGCGCTTCGGCAGGGCCATGAGCTCGGAGACTTCCGCCGCCGGCCGGCTCCAGTTCTCGGTCGAAAACCCGAACACCGTCAGATATTTGACGCCGAGTTCCGGCGCGGCGGCCACGGCGCGCTTCAGCGACTCGACCCCGGCCCGATGGCCAAGCGAACGCGGCAAGCCCCGGCGCTTGGCCCAGCGGCCATTGCCATCCATGACGATCGCCACGTGCAAGGGCGCGTCCGTTTTGGGCGGCTCGGGAGAGGCGGCGGCCATGGTGATCCTATGCGTCCGTCGGTGAACCGGACGATTATACCTGCATGATCTCTTGTTCTTTGGTTTTCAAGGCGTCGTCCACGCGCTTGATGGCCTCGTCGGTCATCTTCTGAACGTCGGCCTCCATGCGCTTCTGCTCATCCTGAGTAATGACCGCGTCCTTCTCGGCCTTCTTCAGGTCGTCATTGGCGTCGCGGCGGACGTTGCGCACGGCGATCTTCTGATGCTCGGCATATTTGGCGGCCAGCTTGACGAGGTCCTTGCGGCGCTCCTCGGTCAGCGGCGGCACCGGAATGCGCAGGGTCATGCCCTCTGTCACCGGGTTCAGCCCCAGCCCGCCATTGCGGATCGCCTTCTCCACCGCGATCACCAGGGCCTTGTCCCAGACGCTGACGGTGATCGAGCGCGGCTCGGGAACGCTGACGGCGCCGACCTGATTGAGCGGCACGCTGGAGCCATAGGCGTCGACCATCACCTGGTCGAGCAGGCTGGCCGAGGCGCGGCCCGTGCGCAGGCTGCCGAATTCTTCCTTCAGGGCGAGAACCGCCTTGTCCATGCGGTCCCGGTATTTCGCAAGCACCGGCTTTTCGGCTGCGGCCATCTGCGTCTCCTCACGGTTCCGGGCGGTCGCGGCTCTTGGCGAGTCGGCTGACGCCCATGGGTCTGTCTCTATAGCTTGACCGGCGAATGCGCCCAACTGAGCGCCCGGTCAGATGATGGTCGTGAAGACCCCTTGGCCCTTCAGCACCTTCATGAAGTTCCCGCGTTCGCGGATCGAGAACACCACGATCGGAATCTGGTTGTCGCGCATCAGGGCGATGGCCGAGGCGTCCATGACCTTGAGGTCCTTGGACAGCACCTCGTGATAGCTCAGCTCCTCATAGCGCTTGGCCGCGGGATCCTTCTTGGGGTCGGCGGTATAGACCCCGTCGACGCTGGTGCCCTTGAACAGGGCTTCGCAGCCCATCTCGGCGGTGCGCAGGGCGGCGGGGGTGTCGGTGGTGAAGAACGGCGCGCCGAGGCCGGCGGCGAAGATCACCACCCTGCCCTTCTCCAGATGGCGCAGGGCCCGGCGGCGGATATAGGGCTCGCAGACCGCATCCATGGGAATGGCCGACTGCACCCGGGTCTGGACGCCCGCCTTCTCCAGCGCGCCCTGCAGGGCCAGCGCATTCATCACCGTGGCCAGCATGCCCATATAGTCGGCGCTGGCCCGCTCCATGCCGCGCCCGGCCAGGGAGACGCCGCGGAAGATGTTGCCGCCGCCCACCACCAAGCAGAGCTCCACCCCGGCGTCGACCACCTCCTTGATGTCCTCGGCCACGGCCTCGATCGTCTTGGTGTCGATGCCGAACAGGGCGTCGCCCATCAGCACCTCGCCCGACATCTTCAAGAGGATCTTCTTGTAGCGCGGCTTGAGGTCGGACATGGGCGGCCTTCCGAGAATCTGGGGTGTCTTACATAAACCAAGGGCGCGGCTCGCGTCGAACGCGGGCCACGCCCTGAAGTCTTCTTTTTGAGATCAGGCTCGGATCAGGCCTTGCCGGACATCTGGGCCACTTCGGTCGCGAAGTCGGGGCCTTCCGGACCTTTTTCCACGCCTTCGCCCAGGGCGAAGCGCACGAAGCCCTTCACCGAGACCGACGAACCGACGGCCTTGGCCGTCTCGGCGATCAGCTGCTCAATGGTCTGGTCCGGATTCATGACGAAGGGTTGCTTCAGCAGCACCACTTCTTCCTGCCACTTGCGGATCCGGCCTTCGATCATCTTCTCGACGACGCCGATCGGCTTGCCCGATTCCAGCGCCTGGTCGGTCAGGAACTTCTTTTCCTTCTCGACAGCGGCCGGATCGAGGTCGCCCTCGGTCAGGGCCAGGGGCGGGGTGGGGGTGCCGGCGACGTGCAGCGCGATCTTGCGCCCCACATCCTTCAGCACCGCCTGGTCGCCCGCGCCTTCCAGCGCGACGAGCACGCCAAGGCGGCCGACGCCTTCGCCCTGCGCATTGTGCAGGTAGAGGGCCACGGCGCCTTCGCTGACCGACAGACGGGCCGAGCGGCGCAGGCGCATGTTCTCGCCGATGGTGGCGATCAGGTTGGTCACCAGGTCGGTGACGACCTCGCCCTTGGCGGTCTTGGCCGCGGCGATCGCCTCGACGCCCTCGACCGTCAGGGCCACCTCGGCGATATCGCGCGCGGCGTTCTGGAAGGTCTCGTTCTTGGAGACGAAGTCGGTCTCGGCGTTCAGCTCGATCAGCACGCCGGTCTTGCCGTCGGCGCTGAGCTTGCCGCCCACCAGGCCTTCGGCCGCGGCGCGGTCCGACTTCTTGGCGGCCTTGGAGAGGCCCTTGGTGCGCAGCCAGTCCATGGAGGTTTCGACGTTGCCGTCGTTCTCCTGAAGGGCCTTCTTGCAGTCCATCATGCCCGCGCCAGACTTCTCGCGCAGCTCCTTAACCAACGCTGCGGTGATCTCCGCCATGGTCAGCTCCTTCCGTATGAATAAGACGACGGGCCCGGGGGGGCCCGCCGTCGGTTATCTAGTTCGCCAAGACTACGCCTTGATGGCGCAGGCCAGGTGTTACTCGCTCGCGGCCTCAGCCGTAGGCTCAGGCGCGGTTTCCATCGTCGCTTCCGGGAGAACCTCGGCCGGAGCCGCGGCTTCCACGACGGGCGCCGGGGTCAGCTCGCGGGCCAGGGTCGGCTCCATCGGGGCCGCCGAGGCGCCCAGGTCGACGCCGGAGGCCGATTGGCCGGCGGCGAGACCATCGAGGACCGAATCGGCCATCAGGTCGCAATAGAGCTGGATGGCGCGCGCGGCGTCATCATTGCCCGGGATCGGATAGGTGATGCCGTCCGGATCGCAGTTGGTGTCGAGGATGGCGATCACCGGAATGCCAAGCTTCTTGGCTTCCTGGATGGCGATGGCTTCCTTGTTGGTGTCGATCACGAACATCAGGTCGGGGATGCCGCCCATGTCCTTGATCCCGCCCAGGGACAGTTCCAGCTTGTCGCGCTCGCGGGTCAGCTGCAGCAGTTCCTTCTTGGTGCGGCTGGTGTCGCTGTCGACAACGCCTTCCAGCTCGCGCAGGCGGGAGATCGAGCCCGAGACGGTGCGCCAGTTGGTGAGCGTGCCGCCCAGCCAACGGTGGTTCACATAGTACTGGGCGCAGCGCTTGGCGGCGATGGCGACCGGCTCGGAAGCCTGGCGCTTGGTGCCGACGAACAGCACGCGGCCGCCGGACGCGGCGACTTCGCGCACCTTCACCAGGGCCTGGTGCAGGAGCGGGATCGACTGCGACAGGTCGATGATGTGGATGTTGGAGCGGCTACCAAAGATGTAGCGGTCCATCTTCGGGTTCCAGCGGTGGGTCTGGTGGCCGAAGTGGGCGCCAGCTTCCAGGAGCTGACGCATAGAGAAGTCGGGAAGCGCCATAGGCTTGCTCGTCCTTTTTCCGGTTAACCTCCGCAGACAAACCCTCCTGAGGGAGGACCGGAGTGGATACGTCGGGATGTCTCCCCGATCGCAACCAAACGCCTACGTGTGGAATGGGCGCGGATTTAGGGGTTTCGCCGCCGAAAAGCAAGCGCCGCCACGGCTTGCACGCTTCGCGCGCGGCTGGCACACTCATAGGTCATCGGGAGAGCCCTATGAAGACCATAGCGATACTGACTGGGGCCGTCCTGGCCGCCGCCCTCGCCGCCCCGGCCCTCGCGGGATCGAGCAGCTATTCGAACTCGTCCTATGCAGGCTACTACACCCCGCCCGCGCCGCCGCAGCCGCCCAAGCCGATCGGGGCCATGTACACGCCGCAGCCCTTCAAGCCCTATAAGGGGAGCAGCCTCTATTCGCCGCGCGGCGGGCTCGATCCCTATCCCAAACCGGCCAAGCCCAAGGGCTATATCGACCTCTATCATCCGAAGACGAAGAGCCTGTTCTAGGGCGCGCTCGGTGCGCCTTCCCGCGCAGGCAGGAATGGGCCGTGGCTTCAGAGGTCCTCGACGAACACTACGCCCGGCGCGGTCTTCAGCGCGCCGCGCACGGCGCCGTCCAGAGTGAAGCGGCCGGGCAGCTTCATCTCGACCTCACGTCCGCCCTCGACCGCCGAGACCAGGATGATCTCGCCGCCACGGGCGTTGCTGACCCCCTCCAGCCGGCGCTTCAGGGCGTCGATCTCGGCGCTGCGCGGCGCCAGGTGAACCCGCAGGCCCGCCACCGCGTTGGCGATCGCCTTGTCCACCGGCTCGCAGTCGTCGCCGAAGAACCGCACCTCCCCGTCCTTGGCCTTGGCGCGGACCTTGAGCGCCACCGCCGTGCCAGGCTCCAGCAGTTCGCGGCACTTGCGCAGGGCCTCGGGCGGAAACAGCACCTCAAATTCCCCGGTCGGGTCTGAGAAGGTGACGAAGGCGAATTTCTCGCCGCTCGATTGCGACGCCCGCTCCTGCTTGCGGCGGACCACGCCCGCCATGCGGAAGGCCTCCGCGCCAGCCTCGGCCTTGGGGATCACGTCGGCCAGCAGGTCGGTGCGCTTGCGGCGCAGGGCCTCGACCATGTCGTCCAGGGGGTGGCCGGAAAGATAGAACCCCACCGCCGCCAGTTCCTCGTCCAGACGCTCGGTCGGGGTCCAGGCCTCGATCCGGGGCATCTTCTTGCGCAGGGCCTCGTTGTCGTGGCTGGTCCCGGCGAACAGACCCATCTGGTCGGACGCCCGGCCGCTGGCCACGGTCTGGCCGTAGCTGACCAGCAGGTCGGCGGCCGCGAACACCTGGGCGCGATTGGGGTGGATGGAATCGAAGGCCCCCGCCCGGGCCAGGGTCTCGAAGGCCCGCTTGTTGACCTGGCGTGGATCGACCCGCTCGACGAAATCGAAGATGTCGCGGAACGCCCCGCCCTCGCGGCGGACCTCGACCACATGCTCCATGGCCTGAAGGCCGACATTGCGGATGCCGCCCAGGGCGTAGAGGACCTCGCCCTCCTCCACGTCGAAATCGGCGCCCGAGCGGTTGACGTCCGGGGCGCGGATCTTCACCCCGAAGCGCTTGGCGTCCTGGTAGAACACCGACAGCTTGTCGGTATTGGCGATATCCAGGCTCATCGAGGCGGCGAAGAACTCCACCGGCGCATTGGCCTTCAGCCAGGCGGTCTGGTAGCTGACGACGGCATAGGCCGCCGCGTGGCTCTTGTTGAAGCCATAGCCCGCGAACTTGTCGACCAGGTCGAAGATCGCCCCGGACTGCACCGCCGGCACACCCTTGGCCTCGGCCCCGGAGATGAAGCGCGCGCGCTGCTGCTCCATCTCCTCCTTCTTCTTCTTGCCCATGGCGCGGCGCAGCAGGTCGGCTTCGCCCAGGCTGTAGCCCGCCAGGATCTGGGCGATCTGCATCACCTGTTCCTGATAGACGATGATGCCATAGGTCTCGTTCAGCACCGGCGCGAGCGTCGGGTGCAGGGTGTCGATCGGCTTGCGGCCGAACTTGCAGTCGATGAAGGCCGGAATGTTGTCCATCGGGCCCGGGCGATAGAGGGCGCCGACGGCGGTGACGTCCTCGATCGAACCGGGGCGCAGCTGGCGCAGGGTGTCGCGCATGCCCTGGCCTTCCAGCTGGAAGACCCCGACCGTCTGGGCGTTGCTCATCAGCTCATAGGTCTTGGCGTCGTCGAGCGGCACCGTGGCCATGTCGACCCCGGCCCCGCGCCGGTCCAGGTGCTTCAGCGCCCGGTCGATGACGGTGAGCGTCTTCAGGCCCAGGAAGTCGAACTTCACCAGGCCAGCGCTCTCGACCCATTTCATATTGAACTGGGTGGCCGGCAGCTCCGAACGCGGATCGCGATAGAGCGGGGTCAGTTCGGTCAGCGGCCGGTCGCTGATCACCACCCCGGCGGCGTGGGTCGAGGCGTTGCGGTAGAGCCCCTCCAGCTGCAGGGCTGTGTCGAGCAGCCGGGCCACGGCCTCATCGGAATCGCGCTGCTCGCGCAGGCGGGGCTCGATCTCGATGGCCTTGGACAGGGTCACCGGATTGGCCGGATTGGCCGGCACCATCTTGGCCAGGCGATCGACCTGGCCGAGCGGCATCTGCAGTACGCGGCCGACGTCGCGCAGCACGGCGCGGGCCTGCAGGGTGCCGAAGGTGATGATCTGGGCCACGCGGTCGCGGCCATAGCGCTGCTGCACATAGGAGATCACCTCCTCCCGCCGCTCCTGGCAGAAGTCGATGTCGAAGTCGGGCATGGACACCCGCTCGGGGTTCAGGAACCGCTCGAACAGCAGGCCATAGCGGAGGGGGTCGAGGTCGGTGATGGTCAGGGAGTAGGCGACCAGCGAGCCGGCGCCGGACCCCCGCCCCGGCCCGACCGGAATGCCGTGCGCCTTGGCCCACTTGATGAAGTCCGACACGATCAGGAAATAGCCGGGGAAGCCCATCTGGGCGATGACCCCGATCTCCCGCTCAAGCCGGGCCTCATAGTCGGCGACCGACGCCGTATTGGCCTGGCCCTTGGCCATCCGCACCTTCAACCCCTCGCGGGCCTGATGGGCCAGCTCATCGGCCTCGGTGCGCCCGCCCTCGGTGGGGAAGCGCGGCAGGATCGGGTCGCGCTTCTTGACCATGAAGGCGCAGCGCCGGGCGATATCGACGGTGTTGTCGCAGGCCTCCGGCAGGTCGGCGAACAGGGCCCGCATGTCGGCGGCCGGCTTGAACCAGTGCTCCGGCGTGACCCGCCGCCGCTCCTCCTGGCTGATATAGGCCCCGTCGGCGATGCACAGCAGGGCCTCGTGGGCGGCGTACATCTCCTTGGCGGCGAAATAGACGTCATTGGTGGCGACCAGGGCCACGTCATGGGCATAGGCGAAGGCCACCAGCTCCGGCTCGGCCACCGCCTCGATCGGCAGGCCGTGTCGCTGCAGCTCGATATAGAAGCGGTCGCCAAACGCCGCCGACATCTCGGCCAGAGCCGCATGGCCCTCGGCTGCCTTGCCGGCGACGAACAGGGGATCCACCGGACCGTCCGACGCCCCGGACAGCAGGATCAGCCCCTCATTGTGCTCGACCACCTTGGCCCAGGGGACGGACGGCTCCTCGGTCGCCTCGGCTTCAAGATAGGCCAGGGACGAGAGCACCGAGAGGTTCAGATAGCCCTGCTCGGTCTGAGCCAGCAGCACGATGGTCGGCGTCTTGGCATAGCGCTCAGGCGCCGCGCCCCCGATCCCGGTCACCGGCAGGGCCACGCCGACGATGGGCTGGACGCCCACCTCCTTGTTGCTGACCGAAAATTCCAGCGCCCCGAACAGATTGGCCCGGTCGGTCAGGGCCACGGCCGGCATGTCGCACTTGGCGGCCAGCGCACCGACCTTGTCGGCCTTGATCGCGCCTTCCAGCAGCGAATAGGCGGACCGGACCCGCAGGTGGACGAAACCTTCGCTCGCCGTCTCGCTCACCCGCCGTCTCCAAAATTCAAGCCGCTCAGGCGGCCAGTTGAGCCACCTGGCACATCATCCAGACAAACCCCGCGACCGACATAAAGGCCAGCGATTCCCGCGCCAGACGAACCATGTTCCGTACCCCCGTTGTGCATGTTCTGCGTATGTTCCTATTCTGGTTTTGTTCTCCATGCAAGGGGCTGTGGACGTTTTGTGTGGAACGGGTCCGCGCCCCACCCTCGCCACGTTTTCGACCTAGATGATCGCGTCCAAAGTGGAGCTCCAGATGGAAGTCGAGATCGCGGCCGAGGCCAAGGACAAGCGCTTCAACCGGATGGTCGCCATCACCGTGGTGGTGCTGTCGATCTTCATGGGGCTGTCCCAGGTGAAGGACGGCAACATCGTCCAGGCGATGCAGCAAGCCCAGTCCTCGGCGGTCGACAGCTGGGGCGAGTACCAGGCGACCAAGACCAAGCAGCATATCGATGAGACGGCGCTGGCCCAGATCAAGGCGCTCAGCCTGATCGGCGGCGGCAAGGCCGCCCAGGCCTCGGCGCCGGAGATCGCGCGCCTGACCGCCGAGATCGCCAAGTACAAGGCCGAGATCCCGCAGCTGCGCGCCCAGGCCAAGGGCTTCGAGGACCAGTACAACGCCCTGAACGTCCACGACGACCAGTTCGACGCCTCCGACGCCCTGATCTCCATCGCCGTGTCGATGTCCGCCGTGGCCGCCCTGGTCGAGGTGGCCGGCGCGCTCTACGGCGCCTGGGTGTTCGGGGCCGGCGGGATCATCATGGGCCTGGCGGGCTTCCTGGGCTGGAGCCTGCACTC
>NZ_CANCLE010000044.1 GCF_947378715.1 Phenylobacterium aquaticum | reverse complement strand
TTTCAGGAAGGCGCCGGTCCTGGGCTCCGACGGCATGTCGAAGCCCAGCCGGGCCGTGTGTGCGGCGATCCGGCGCCAGGTTTCTGGAGCGCCGGTCTCGGGGGTCCGATCCAGCGCTGGCATGGGATCAGACCAGACGCTTGCCCGCGTCGTCGATGATGCCGCCAAGGTCGCGGCCGTCGTCGGCGAGGATCATCTCGTTGTGGGCCTTGCCGGACGGGATCATCGGGAAGCAGTTCTCGTCCTTGGTCACCCGGCAGTCGAACAGCACCGGGCCGTCATAGTCGATCATCTGCTGGATCTTCGCGTCGAGCTCGGCCGGGCTCTGGGCGCGCAGGCCGAGCGCGCCAAAGGCCTCGGCCATCTTCACGAAGTCGGGCAGGCTCTCGGAATAGGAGTGCGAATAGCGCTCGCCGTGCAGCAGCTGCTGCCATTGGCGGACCATGCCCATCCACTCGTTGTTGAGGATGAAGATCTTGATCGGCAGGCCGTACTGCATGGCCGTCGACATTTCCTGCATGGTCATCTGGACCGAGGCGTCGCCGGCGATGTCGACCACCAGGGCGCCCGGGTGGGCCATCTGCACGCCGAGCGCGGCCGGCAGGCCATAGCCCATGGTGCCCAGGCCGCCGGAGGTCATCCAGCGGTTCGGTTCCTCGAAATGGAAGAACTGGGCGGCCCACATCTGGTGCTGGCCGACCTCGGTGGTGATGTAGACGTCCTTGTCGCGGGTCAGCGCATAGAGCCGCTCGATGGCGTATTGCGGCTTGATGTACTCGGCGTCGGCGGCATAGCGGAACGACTGGCGGGCGCGCCAGGTCTCGATCTGCCGCCACCAGTCGTCCATGGCCGCCTTGTCGGTGGCCAGGTTGCGGGACTTCCAGGCCGCGATCATGTCCTCCAGCACGCTGCCGGCGTCGCCGACGATGCCGATGTCGACCCGGACGTTCTTGGAGATCGACGAGGCGTCGATGTCGATATGGATCTTCTTCGAATGCGGGGCGAAGGCGTCCAGCCGGCCCGTGACCCGGTCGTCGAAGCGCGCGCCGATCGCCACCATGACGTCGCAGTCATGCATGGCGTTATTGGCTTCGAAGCTGCCATGCATGCCCAGCATGCCCAGCCACTTCGGGTCCGAGGCTGGGAAGGCGCCCAGGCCCATCAGGGTCGAGGTGACCGGGGCGCCGGTCAGGGTCGCCAGCTCACGCAGCAACTCGGCCGCCCTGGGGCCGGCGTTGATCACGCCGCCGCCGGTATAGAGGATCGGCCGGCGCGCGCCGGCGATCAGGGCCACGGCCTCGGCGATGCGGCCGGCGTCGCCCTTGGTGCGCGGGTGATAGTTGTGCGCCCAGGTCACTTCCTTCGGGCCCTTGTAGGCGGCCTTGGAGAACTGGACGTCCTTGGGGATGTCGATGACCACCGGGCCCGGACGGCCGGAGGTGGCGATGTGGAAGGCCTCGTGCATGATCCGCGGCAGCTCGGCCACGTCCTTGACCAGGTAGTTGTGCTTGGTGATCGACCGCGTAATGCCGATCGTGTCGCATTCCTGGAAGGCGTCGGTGCCGATCAGGTGGGTGGCGACCTGGCCGGTGATCACCACCAGCGGGATGGAGTCCATCAGGGCGTCGACAATGCCGGTGATGGCGTTGGTCGCCCCGGGGCCGGAGGTGACCAGGACCACGCCGGGCTTGCCGGTCGAGCGGGCATAGCCCTCGGCGGCGTGGGTCGCCCCCTGCTCGTGGCGGACCAGGACGTGGCGCAGCCGGTCCTCGTTGAACAGGGCGTCATAGATCGGCAGCACCGCGCCGCCCGGATAGCCAAACAGCACCTCGACCCCCTGGTCGATCAGCGAGCGGACGACGATCTCGGCGCCGGTAAGGATCTCTTGGTCCTGCTCGGCGGCGGCGTCGGCTTGGATGGTCTGGTGGGCGGTCATGACGTTCGGCCTTGATGGGGCAATAAAAAGGGCCCTCTAGGGGCCCGGGTGCAAGCGACCTTTCACGGCTGACGACAAGGTCAGTCCGCGACGGGTCGCCATACGAGTACAAGGATGCGGCGCAACGGTTTGCTCCAAACGCTATTGTCGGGGTCTTCGCATGCCCCGATCAGAGCGTCAAGCCAGGGTTAAGGGCAAGAAACTGCCTCCACTGTTCCTCAGGCTCCAGGCTGGTGATCCTGGGCCAGTCGGCCATCTGGCCGCGCATCCAGGTGGTCTGGCGCTTGGCGTAGCGCCGGGTCTCCATGCTGGCGGCGGCGATGGCGGCCTTCAGGCTGGTCTCGCCCTTCAGATGGGCGGCGAATTCGCGATAGCCGACCGCCTTCAGGGCCGGCAGGGTCGGGTCCAGCCGGCGGGCCGCCAGCTTTTCGACCTCGGCCAGGACGCCGGCCTCGACCATGGCCTCCAGCCTGCGGTCGCAGCGGTCATAGAGCGCCGCCCGGGTCGGCTCCAGCGCCACCGCCGACCAGCTGCCGGCGGCCAGGGCGCCTGTGCTGTCGGCCTGCCAGTCGGTCAGGCTGCGGCCCGTCGCCTCGAGAACCTCCCAGGCCCGCGCCAGCCGCTGCCTGTCGCCGGCTGAGATTCGCTCCGCCGCAAGTGGGTCTCGTTGTGCAAGTGTATCCCGAAATACCCCTTCATCTGTCGCCTCAACCAGGCGCCGCGCCGCCGCGCGGACCTCGTCCGGGATCGGCGGGACTTCCGCCAGGCCATGGGTCAGGGCGCGGAAATAGAGCCCCGTCCCGCCGACGATCACCACGGGTCCGGGGATCTCCGCCAGCCTGGCCGTCGCCGCCCTCTGCCAGCGCCCGACCGACCAGCCCTCGGCGGCGTCGACCTCGCCGACCAGGTGGTGGCGGACCCAGGCCCGCTCGCCAGGACTGGGCGCAGCGCTGAGGATCGGGATGTCGCGATAGAGCTGCAGGGCGTCGGCGCCGAGGATCTCGGCCCCCGTCGCCTCGGCCAGCCGCAGCGCCAGGGCTGACTTGCCGCTTGCCGTAGGCCCGGCGATCAGCCAGATGCGGCCAGTCATGCAGATCGCTCTCACCCTCGTCAGTCCGCAGCCGGACCAGGTCCAGGCCGCGCTCGGCCGTCTCGCCCCAGCGCTCGCAGCCGCGGGCGCTCGCGTCAAGGAGCCTCGGCCGCTCGGCCCCGGCGCCCTCGACCTGGCCCTGGAAGGCGAGGACCTCGCCGCGATCCGCGCCGCCGCCGCGTCGGTGCTGGACGGCTCGGCCATCGACCACTGCGTCCAGCCCTGGAACGGGCGCAGGAAGCGGCTGCTGGTCGCCGACATGGACTCCACCATCATCAGCTGCGAGTGCCTGGACGAGCTCGCCGACTTCGCCGGCGTGAAGGCCCAGGTCTCTGCCATCACCGAGCGCGCCATGCGCGGCGAGTTGGAGTTCGAGGGCGCGCTGCGCGAACGGGTCGCCATGCTGAAGGGCCTGCCGGTCACCGACCTGCAGCTGGCCTATGACCAGCGCGTGCGGCTGAACCCCGGCGCCCGGACCTTCGTGCGGACCATGGCGGCGTCCGGCGCCCGCTGTCTGCTGGTCTCCGGCGGCTTCACCTTCTTCACCTCCCGGGTGGCGGTCGCCGCCGGCTTCCACGAGGACCGCGCCAACACCCTGGGCGAGGCCGACGGCGCGCTGAGCGGCACGGTCGGCGAGCCGATCCTCGGCCGCGAGGCCAAGCTCGCCGCCCTGGCCGGCGAGGCCAGGGCGCTGGGCCTGGACCTGGCCCAGACGCTCGCCATCGGCGACGGCGCCAACGACCTGGCCATGATCGAGGCTGCGGGCCTCGGCGTCGCCTACCGCGCCAAGCCGATCGTCGCCGCCCAGGCCGACGCCAAGGTAGACCATGCCGACCTGACCGCCCTGCTGTACTTCCAGGGCTACGCCCAGGCCGACTTCGTCACGGACTGAAGCGCGGTGTGATTTCGCGGGATGGGCAACCTGGGCTAGTCAGCCCGCCATGAGCCTTCCCCGCGTTCCCCAGGCCGTCGTGTTCGACATGGACGGCCTCCTGGTCGACACCGAGACCGTCTATCACGCCGCCGTCGTGGCCACGGCCCAGGAGATGGGCCTGGAGTTTCCCAAGGCGCTGTTCCTTAAGCTGATCGGCCTGACCTGGGCCCATAACGAGCATCAGCTGCTGGACCACTTCGGCGCCGACTTCGACGCCACGGCCTTTCGTGCGGCGGCCAGCCTGAAGTTCCATGAATTGGCGGCGGTGGAGCTGGCCCTCAAGACCGGGGTGGTGGAGATCCTCGACCGGCTGGATGAACTCGACCTGCCGCGGGCCATCGCCACCTCCTCGCATCACCGTGAGGTCGAGCACCACATGGGCCATCACGGCATCCGCGACCGCTTCCACACCGTGGTGGCGCACGGCGACTACGCCCGGCCCAAGCCCAATCCGGACCCCTATCTGCTGGCCGCCGAGCGGCTGGGGGTCGCGCCGCACCTGTGCCTGGCGCTCGAGGACAGCCACAACGGTGTCCGCGCAGCGGCGGCGGCGGGTATGATGACCGTCATGGTGCCGGACATGCTGGCCCCCACCGACGAGATGCGCGAGCTGTGCGTCCGCATCGCCACCGACCTGCACGAGGTGCGGGGCTGGTTGGTCTAGAGGGCCGCGCGGCGCCTACTTCGCGCCGGGGCCGCGCTCGAAATACTTGAAGAAGGCGCTGTCCGGCGACAGCACCATGGTCGTGTCGCCTTGGCCGAGCGAGGCTTCATAGGCCTGCATGGACCGGTAGAAGGCCGCGAAGCTGGGGTCCTTGCCGAAGCTCTGGGCGAAGATGCGGGTGCGCAGGCCGTCGCCCTGGCCGCGCACGTTCTCGGCCTCCTCGGTGGCGGTGGCCAGGGTGATCGCCACCTCCTTGTTGGCCTCGGCGATGATCTGGCGCTTCTGCTGTTCGCCGCCGGCGCGGATCTGTGCGGCGTCCTGCTCGCGACTGGTGCGCATGCGGCGGAACACGGCCTCCTGGTTGCCCTGGGGCAGGTCGGCGCGCTTGATCCGCACGTCGATGATCTCGACGCCGAGGTCCGAGGTCCTGGCCCGCTTGGCGACGTCGGCCAGGGTCGCGGCCATCAGGGCCCCGCGCTGGGTGGAGACGATCTGCTCGGTGGTGGCCGAGCCCAGGATCTGACGCAGGGAGGAATTGACCAGCCGCTCGATGCGGTCCTGGGCGATCGTCTCGTTGCGCAGGGTCCGGTAGTACTGCAGCGGATTGGCGATGCGGTAGCGGACGAAGGCGTCGACGACCAGGCGCTTCTGGTTGACGTCGATGATCTCTTCCTTGTCGGCGATCAGCGGCAGGTTGCGCTTGTCGACCTTGACCACGTTCTCGACGAAGGGGGCCTTCATGTGCAGGCCGGGTTCGTCATGGCCGACGGCGTTCACCACCCGCACCGGGCCGCCGAAGCTGAGCACGATCGCCTGCTCGCGCTGGCCGACCACGTACAGGGTGTTGCTCAGCACCACGAAGCCCACGAACGCGAGGACGAGGGCGATGGTCAGGCTGCGGTTCATCGGACGACTCCCGAAGCGGGCGGGCCATCGGAGGCCGAGGGCGGCGGCGCGATCACCGCGCTGGCCCTGGGCTTGAAGACGTCCGGCGGCAGGATGATCGGGGCGCTGGTCCCCTTGCCGTCGACGACGACCTTGTTCGACTTGGCCAGCACCCGCTGCATGGTCTCGATATAGAGCCGCTGGCGGGTCACGGCCGGGGCGCGGCGGTATTCCACATAGATCTGGTTGAAGCGGGCGGCCTCGCCCTTGGCCTCGCGCACGGCCTGTTCGCGATAGCCCTCGGCCGACTGGGTGATGGCCGAGGCGTCGCCCTTGGCCTCATTGACCACCCGGTTCTTATAGGTGTTGGCCTCATTGACCTTGCTCTCGGCGTCCTGCTGGGCGTTGGCCACCTGGCGGGAAGCGTCGATCACTTCGGCCGGCGGGTTGGCGGAGCGGATCTGCACCTCGACCACGCTGACGCCGGCGCCCCAGCGATCCAGGATCTTCTGCATCAGGTCGGCGGTTTCGAACTGCACCTGGCCGCGACCGCTGGTCAGGATCGAGCCCAGGGTGGTCTTGCCGACCACCTCGCGCATGGCGCTCTCGGCGGCGGCCTGCACGGCCTCGTTCTGGTCGCGCATGGTGAAGAGATAGGCCGCCGCGTCGCTGATCCGCCAGGTGACGCTGAAGTCCAGGTCGACGATGTTCTCGTCGCCGGTCAGCATCAGGCTTTCCTCGGGCACGTCGGCGCCGATGGCGCCGCCGATGTCGGTGCGGTTCAGGCTGGTGACCGCCACCTTCTCCACCGCCTCGATCGGCGTCGGCAGATGGTAGCGCAGGCCCGGAGATTCAGAGCGGGTGTAGCGGCCGAAGGTGGTGACCACCGCCTGCTCGTTGGATTGCACGACATAGACGCCAGACAGGGCCCAGATGCCGAAGGCGGCGCCGGCGACGATGGCGGCGACGCCGGAGCGCGGCGCGCCGGGCCCGCCCAGCAGTCCGCGCAACCGGCGCAGGGCGTCGTCGAAAGAGGGCGGCATGTCGGGGCCGCCGGTTCGGCGCGGACCGCCCGGACCTCGTCCCCCGCCCGGCGGGTCGCGCCGGTCGCCATCGCCGCCGTTGGACGGTGAGCCCCAGGGGCCAGGGTTAGCGTTGTCATTCCAGGGCATGGTCGCGTCGTCTGACTTCTGATCTCGGCGCGGCCGCGTCGCACACGTCCCCGAGCGGACTTGTAAACCGGCGCTGTCAGCCGGATATGAGGCGCGACCCTCGGCAAAGCAAGACAAAGCCAGACAAAGACCTCATGACCTCCGAAGCTCCAATCGACCGCGCCGGCCTGATGGCCGTGCTGAACCAGGTGATCGACCCCAGGAGCGGTCAGGGATTGTCCGACGCCGGCCTGGTGCGCGGCCTGATCCTGGCCCCAGGTCGCGCGGGCTTCATGCTCGAGGTCCCGGCCGACCAGGTCGAAGCCTATGGCCCGGTCCGCGACACCGCCGAGAAGCTGCTGGCCGCCCTGCCGGGCGTGACCCGGGCCCAGGTGGTGCTGACCGCCGAGGCGCCGCCCGCCCCGCCGCCGGCCCCCGGCGTGACCCGGATGCGCAAGGGCGCGCGGCTGGCCCACGACCCGCAAGCCCAGCCGTCGCCTCCGGCCGAGGCCGAACGTCCCGCCCATGTGAAGAAGGTCATCGCCGTCGCCAGCGGCAAGGGCGGGGTGGGCAAGTCGACCATCTCGGTGAACCTGGCCGTGGCGCTCGCCCGCCAGGGCCTGAGGGTCGGCCTGCTCGACGCCGATGTCTATGGCCCCTCGGCCCCGCGCATGCTGGGTGTCGACGGTGAGCCGGGCTTCGGGCCGGAGAAGAAGCTGATCCCGCTGGAGGCCTGGGGCATCAAGGTGATGTCGATCGGCTTCCTGGTCGACGAGGCGGCGCCGATGATCTGGCGCGGTCCCATGGCCTCCTCGGCCGCGCGCCAGATGGTGCATGACGTGGCCTGGGGCTCGGCGGCCGAGCCCCTGGACGTGCTGGTCGTCGACCTGCCGCCCGGCACCGGCGACATCCAGCTGACCCTGGTCCAGAAGCTGAAGCTGGACGGGGTGGTGATCGTCTCCACCCCGCAGGAGATCGCCCTGATCGACGCCCGTCGCGCGGCGGCCATGTACGTCAAGACCGCCACCCCGATCCTCGGCGTGGTCGAGAACATGGCCTGGTTCATCGATGGCTCAGGCGCGCGCATCCCGATCTTCGGCGAGGGCGGCGCCAAGGCCGAGGCCGTCAAGCTGGGCGTGCCCCTGCTGGCCCAGATCCCGCTGGACATGGCGCTGCGCCAGGCCTGCGACGACGGCAAGCCGGTGGTCGCCGCCGCCCCCGACAGCGCCTCGGCCCAGGTGTTCGTGGCGATGGCGAAGCTCTTGAGCTGAGCGCGCTTACGTCCTCTCCCCGCCTGACGGGGAGAGGGCAGGGTGAGGGGCGCGAGGCGAAGCCGCGCGTCTTTCGGAGGATCAGGTGAGGCGGCGCGTCAGCAAGAGCCCCTCACCCAACCCTCTCCCCCAAAGGGGGCGAGGGCTTCAGTGTCACCGCACCGGCGCGGTTCCTCCTGGTCCCGTGGACAGCCCGGCCAGGGGTTCGAGTTCCAGGGCTTCGGTGAGGGCCGCGTCGCGGGCGTCCAGCTGTTGGCGGATGTCGGCGTGGCGGTCCTTGTCCAGCTTGTAGCCGAAGAACAGGGCGCCCCCGACCAGCACCAGTATGATCGGCGCGAACAGGTAGCACATCTCCAGCCCCTGGATCGCCGCGGCGGTGTTCATCGCCTCGTCCTTGGCGTTGTAGCCGACCGCCGCCAGGATCGGGAACACGATGGCCACCGTGATCGAGGAGCCGAACTTCTGGGTCACGGTCACCAGGGCGTAGAGCAGGCCCGCCTGGTTCTGGCCGGTCTCCAGCCGGATCTGGTCGGAGATGTCGGCGACCATGGCGCGGATCAAGAGCACGAAGGCCGAGGTGCAGAAGCCCACGGCGAACATGCCCGCCGCCGTCATGGCGAACTCGGCCTTGGGCAGGGCCATCAGCACGGTCTGGCAGATGGCGTAGCAGACGCAGGCGACCTGCAGGGTGCGGTGCTTGCCCAGGCGCTGGGCGATGCGCGCCCAGATCGGCGCGCCCAGCAGACCGGCCCCGATATAGGGGATCAACAGCAGGCTGACCTCCTTGATCGGGAAGCCCTTCGCGTCGTGGAAGAAGAAGATGTAGATCGGCGAGGTGGTGCCCGGCCCCAGCACCAGGCACAGGTCGGCCAGCACCAGGCGGAACATGCCGGGCGTGGTGAACACCGCCAGATAGTCCTTCAGGCCGGCGGCCTTGTGGTCCGTCGCGGCCGGCTTCTCGGGGGCGAAGAACACGCTGGCCGCAGTGGTGAAGGGCAGCAGGCCGATGATGATCCAGGCGATGGCCGACATGCTCTCGCCCTTGCCCGGCTGGATCGCGCCATGGGTCAGGATCGGGGTCATCAACAGGCTCACCGAACCGATGACGCCGACCGCCTGCATCCAGCCATAGACGCGGCTGCGCTCATTGTAGCCCGTGGCCAGAGCCGCAGCCCAGGCGGCGTGGGACAGGGTGACGATCGAGGTGCCGGTATAGATGATCAGCAGCCAGGTGATCAGATAGCTCACCCCGGCGTCGGCCGGCGGGTTGAGGATCTTGTAGGTGGCGTAGGCCAGGAGCGGGACGCCGAGCGCGAACCAGACCCGGTAGCGTCCAAAGCGGGTGCGGGTCCTGTCCATGCCGAAGCCGATGACCAGGTCGAAGCCGATGTCGATCAGCCGCACCAGGGCCACGGCGCCGGCGACGGCGGTGAGCGCTATCCCCAGGTGCCCGGCATAGAAGCGCGGCAGATAGGTCGACAGGATCAGCTGCAGCATGACGGCGGGAATGCCGGCGCTGGCGAAGGCGAAGATGGTGGGCGTCGAAAGCCGACCAGCCGCCGGACCGGCGGTGGGGTTGGACAAGGGGCGTCTCCTCAAAACCATTGGTCGCCCTCTGACGGGGCGATAATGATCAGAAACAGACCGCGCGGTCGGCGTTTGCGCAAGCCCCTTTCGGCGGCCCTGGCGCCGTGCCGGGCGCCAGAACCGACCGTCTCACCCCTGGTTGGCGGCCGGCGGCTCACCGCCCAGGCTGATCCCGGAGGCGGTGGTCAGCTGGGAGGCCTCGGCGGCCAGGGCGTCGCGGATGTCCAGTTGGCGCCGGACCTCGCCATGGCGCTTGGCGTCGAGCTTCCAGCCGATGAAAGCCGCCCCGCCCAGGAACACCAGGGTGATGGGGGCGAAGACGTAGCAGAGCTCCAGCCCGCGGATCGCCGCCGGCGAATTGGCCGCGCCTTCGACCGGGTTGTAGCCGACCAGCTGCAGCACCGTGTAGCTGACCGTCACGGTGATCGCCCCGCCGATCTTCTGGGTGGTGGTGACGAGCGCATAGAGCAGGCCGGCGCGCTCCTTGCCGGTCTCCAGACGCACCTCATCGGCGACGTCGGCGACCATGGCGCGGACGATCGGCACGAAGCCCGACGCCACGAAGCCCACCGCGAACATGCCGGGGATGGCCAGCGCCATGGTGGCGGGCGGGATGATCATCAGCATCGACTGGGCGACGGCATAGACCACGGCCGAGGCCATCAGGGCCCGGTGCTTGCCGATCTTCTGCGCCAGCCAGCCCCAGAACATCGAGCCGACCAGGCCGGCGGCGATGTAGAACAGGAGCAGGATCGAGGTCTGCGGCCCGGTGTAGTGGCGGGCGTCGTGGAAGAAGAACAGATAGAGCGCCGCCGTGGTGCCCGGGCCGAGCGCGATCACGAAGTCGGCGAACACCAGGCGCAGCATCTCAGGCCGGGTGACCAGGGCCCAGTAGTCAGCCAGCCGCACCCGCTCCTCCGAGCCGCTCTGCGGGGCGATGCGCTCCGGCGTGATCAGTACGCACAGCAGCACGGTCAGCGGCGTGGTGATGATCAGGAACCAGCCCATGGCCCCAACTCCGCCATGGGCGCCGGCCGGCTTGCCGGCCAGCAGCAGGGGCAGGAACAGGATCATCACCGAGCCCAGCACGCCGACCGCCTGGATCACCCCATAGACCCGGCTGCGGTCGTGATAGTCGGTGGCGATGGAGGCCCCCCAGGCCGCCTGGGACAGGGTCAGGATCGACACCCCGACATAGAGCACCAGGAGCCAGGCGATCAGATAGCCCAGGCTGATTCCGGGGCTGGCCAGGAACAGCATGTAGGTCGCCGCCATGACGATCGGCGCGCCGAGGATCAGCCAGGGCCGGTAGCGGCCGAGCCCGGTCTTGGTGCGGTCCATGGCCAGGCCCAGCAGCGGGTCGACCGCCATGTCGATCAGCCGCACGATCCCGAAGGCCGCGCCCACGGCGCCGAGCGTCAGGCCGATATGGCTGGTGAAGAAGCGGGGCAGATAGACCCCCATGACCAGGGCGATGGCCGCGATCGGCGCGGCCGTGGCGCTGAACGCCCCGACGATCGGCAGGGAAAGGCGCGGGCTGGCCGCCATGAGAGTCTCCGAAAACTGCTGGCGCGAATGAAATGCGCCGTCTTTGAAAATGAGGCCGGGTCAGCCGATTGAATCAGAGGGGGCCCGAACCGGGAATAGGACGCAACAGACCCCGCGCGATGGCGACGCGCAAGAGGGGGCGGGGCGGTGGAATCATGCGCCCTCGACCAGGGTCTGGGCGGGCGCGCCGCTCAGGCTCTCGATGATCGGCGCCTCGTCATAGAGGGCGTCGCGCGCCTCCAGTTCCTGGCGGATCTCGGCGTGGCGTTCGGCGCTGAGCTTGTAGCCGATGAAGCAGGCGCCCCCGAGGGCGACGAACAGGATGGGACCCGACAGGAAGGCGATCTCCAGGCCGTGGATGGCGTCGGCGGTGTTGACCGCATGTTCCTTGGGATCGAAGCCGATCTCGGCCAGCACGGTATAGGTCAGGAAGATCGAGAAGGCGCCGGCCACCTTGGAGGTCATGGAGGTGAGCGCGTAGAGCAGGCCGATCTGCTCCTTGCCGCCGTGCAGGCGCACCTCGTCGCCGACATCGGCGGTGATCGCCCGGGTGGTGACGTTGAAGCCGGCGGCCAGGAAGCCGGTGACGAACATCACCGGAATGGCCGCCAGGGCCTGGCCCTTGGGCAGGGCGAGCAGGGCGAACAGGGCCAGGGAATAGAGGCTGGTGATGACCATCATCGCCCGGTGCTTGCTGATCCGGGTGGCCAGCCAGCCGATGGTCGGGGCGCCGACGACGCCGGCCAGGATGTAGACCACCAGCAGGAGATTGGCCTGGGTGACCGTGTAGCCGCGGCTGTCCTTAGAGAAGTAGATGTAGAGCGCGGCCATCCAGCCCGGGCCGAGCGCCAGGCAGAGATCGGCGGCCATGATCCGCCAGACATTGCCGTGCCGGAACAGGCCGAGATAGTCGCGCAGATGGTAGCGCTCGTCGGCGCGCTGGCGGGTGATCTTCTCGGGCGTGCGCCAGACCACCATGCCCACGGCGAACGGGGTCATGACGATCAGGAACCAGCCCATGGCGCGCACGCCCTCGCCGTCGCCGAAGCCCTGCTGGTGCATGACGATCGGGATGACCAGCACCATCACCGAGCCCAGCACCCCGACGGCGGCCATGATCCCGAAGATCCGCGCGCGCTCGTTGTAGCTGGTGGCCAAGGTCGCGGCCCAGGCTGAGTGGGACAGGATCAGGATGGAGGTGCCCAGGTACATGACCAGCAGCCAGACCATCAGATAGGGCCGGCCGACCCCGGGCGGGGCCATGAACAGCATGTAGAGGGCGGCCATCAGGATCGGGGCGCCGATCACGGTCCAGACCCGGTAGCGTCCGAACCGCGTGCGGGTGCGGTCCATGATCAGGCCGAGCGCCGGATCCAGCGGGATATCGATCAGCCGGACCAGGGCGAAGGCGCCGCCGACCACGGTCAGGCTGACGCCCAGATGACTGGCGAAATAGCGGGGCAGGTGGACGGCGACAGCCAGGACCAGGGCCGCGAGCGGCAGGCTGGTGCCGGAAAAGGCGAGGATCGTGGGAAGCGAAAGCTTCGCCGCCGTCGGGGCCTGGGTCAAATCGCGTCCTCCCGCGTCCGGCCCCTGTCTCGGCGCCTGGATGCATGTGGCAAGTTACGCCCGGTCAACCCGGCCCACGCAAGAGATTTTATGTTACCGAAACGCAAGACGGGCGACCTTTCGGCCGCCCGTCGAACAGTGTTCGGATTGTATTGTCGAGGTTCAGCCGCCGCCGAGCTTGCGGAAGAACTTGCCGCCCTGCTCGCCGCCATTGACGTAGGCGGCCTGGCCGGTCGGGTCGCTGATCTTGGCCCAGTTGTCGCGAACTTCCTCGACCGACAGACCGTCCTCGCCGAGGTAGACGCCCTCGGTCTCATAGATGCGCGACAGGGCGAAGGCGCCCGCGCCGGCCGCCAGGATCGCGCCGGTCGGCGCTTCGTCGGAGGCCAGGAACACCACGCCGGGGGTCACATATTCCGGCTTCAGCTTTTCCAGCATGGCAGGCGGCATCAGGTTCTCGGTCATGCGCGTGGCGGCGACCGGGCTGATGGCGTTGATGTGGACGTTGTTCTTCTGGCCTTCGAGCTTGATGGTGTTCATGAAGCCGATGATGCCGAGCTTGGCCGCGCCATAGTTGGACTGGCCGAAGTTGCCGTAGAGGCCCGACGACGAGGTGGTCACGACGATGCGGCCGTAATTCTGGGCGCGCATGATCTCCCACACGGCCTTGGTCGGCTTCACGGTGCCCATCAGGTGGACGTTCAGCACCAGTTCGAAGTCGGCGATCTCCATCTTGGAGAACGACTTGTCGCGCAGGATGCCGGCATTGGCGATCAGCACGTCGATGCGGCCCCACTTGTCCATGGCCTGCTGGACCATCAGGGCGACGCCGGCGTCATCGGTGACCGACGAGCCGTTGGAGATGGCTTCGCCGCCCATCGCCTTGATCTCTTCGACCACGGCGTCGGCCGCGGCCGAGGAGCCGCCCGAACCGTCCATCGAGCCGCCCAGGTCGTTGACCACGACCTTGGCGCCGCGCCGCGCCAGTTCCAGGGCGTGCTGCTTGCCGAGGCCGCCGCCAGCGCCGGTCACGATCGCCACTTTGCCGTCGAAGCGGATGTCCGCCATGGAAGTTCTCCTGGTCCCAAACACGGGTTTGAATAGCGGCGGCGTTGTGCGGTGCGGGAGAGGCGGCGTCAAGCTTTGGCGCTCCCCTCCCCAGGACGGGGAGGGAGGACCTAGTTCAAACTGGCGACGCTGGACCCGCGCAGGAACTTCACCAGCACCCGCTGGCCGATCAGGAACGGCGTGGAGTCTGCGCTGACCACCACCTCGACCACGCGGTCGTCGGTCCGCTCGGTGGGGTCGTCGGACTGCAGCTTGCGGGCCCCGAACACGGCGGCCTCGCGCATCACCTTGCCGTTGTAGAGCTTGGTCGGGTCGGACTCGGTGGCGATCTGCACGGTCTGGCCGATCGTGACGAAGGGCAGGGCGCTTTCCGACACCTCGGCGCGGATGATGTGCGGCGTCGTCGGCTCCAGGTCGAACATGTTCGAGACGTTGAGCGTCGAGGCGCCGGCGCCGGGATTGGCGTAGCGGCGCGCGATCCGGCCGTCGGCCGGGGCGCGGATGATGGTCAGTTCCTGATTGTAGCGGGCCTGGGCGAGCGCCGCCTCGGCGGTGGCCACGGCGGCCCGCTGATAGGCCAGATTGGCCTCGGCCTGGCGGATGGTGTCATTGGCCTGGTCCAGCCGCTGGCCAGCCACGAAGTTGGAGGCGGCCAGGGTCGCCAGGCGGCCATGCTCGCGGCGCGCCGCCGACAGCTGCACCTGCAGGGCGGCGATCTGGGCGCGGGCCTGGTTGGCGGCGGCGGCGGCCTGGCCGGCGGCGAGACGGGCGTCGTCGTCCTCCTGGCGGGCGAGGATCTGGCCCTTGATCACGTGCTCGCCCTCGCTGACCAGCACCTCGCGCACGATGCCGGCCCGGCGCGCGGCCACCTGGATCATGCCGCCCTCGACATCGGCCTTGCCATTGGCGATGGCGACATAGGGGCTCTTGGGCGCGGCGGCCACGGCCAGCTTGGCGGCGGCGGCCTGCTTGGCCTTGGCCTGGTTCTGCATCACGACGAAACCCCCGCCGAGGGCGAGGATGACGACCAGCACGATCCAGGTCGCGGGGCGGCGGAGAAGGGCGAACATGGTCTTCAGGCTCCGATGAGCTCAGGCGCGGCGTCCCGTTCCGGCGTGGTGCGCCGGTCGTCCAGGATGCGGCCGTCCTCGATGTGGATGATGCGGTCGGCATAGGCCTCCAACCGCGGGTCGTGGGTCACGCAGATCACCGCGGCGTCATGTTGCTTGGCGGCGCGCTGCAGGAGCTGGATGACGATCTGGCCGTTCTCGCCGTCGAGGGCCGAGGTGGGTTCGTCGGCGAACAGCAGGTGCGGCTGCTTGGCGAGCGCCCGGGCGATGGCGACCCGCTGCTTCTCGCCGCCGGACAGTTCCGAGGGCCGCTGGTTCATCCGGTTCCCAAGCCCCACCTCATTGAGCGCGGTGGCGGCGCGGTCCCGGGCCTCGGCCCGGCTGAGGCCGGTGTATTTCAGCACCGTGGTCACCTGCTCCAGCGCCGTGAGGGCCGAGAACAGGTTGAAGCCCTGGAAGATGAAGCCGCAGTGGTCGAGACGGAACTTGTCGATCCGACCGGGACGCAGGCCCCAGAGGTTCTCGCCCAGCGCATTGACCTCGCCGGAGTCCGGCTTCAGCAGGCCCGACAGGGTGGCGACCAGGGTCGATTTGCCGGAGCCGGAGGGGCCCATGACCATGGTCACATCGCCGTGGCGGGCGTCGAAATCCACCGACTTCAGCACCTCGATATAGGTGCGGCCGGTCTTGAAGCGCTTGTTCAGGCCCTTGGCCTGGATGGCGTGGCGGGGCGTGATCATCGCAGGAGGTCCGCAGGTTGGCTGCGCTTGAGGATGCCGAGCGACATCAGGCCCGAGGCCAGCGAGATCACCATCAGCAGGACGGCGACCAGGATCACCCAGTTCAGCGGGAAGGACATGGGCAGGCCGTTGCTCTGGGCGAGCAAGGAGATCAGGTAGGTCATCAGGGCGGTGGCGGCCAGGCCGACGACGCCGACCCAGAAGCTGAGCTCGATGACGATCAACCGCAGTGAGCCCATGGAGACGCCCAGGGCCCGCAGGCTGGCGAACTCCTTGATATTGGCCAGGATCGCCCCACGCAGGGTTTGGGAGGTGATGCCCACACCGATCAGGAAGCCGAGGAACACCGAGAAGCCCAGCATCACCCCGATGATCTGTTCCTTCAAAAGGGCGCTCTCATTGGCCTTGGAAAGCTCGGCCCGGGTCCAGGCGCGATAGGCGCCGCCGGAGACCGCGTTGAGGGCGTCGCGCACGGCTTCGGCGCGGGCGGGATCCCTGACCCGCACCATCAGCGGGCCGGTCTTGTCGCTCTTCGCGCCCATGCCCAGGAGCCGCAGGGTGTCGCGGGACATGACCACCGAGGGCTGGTTGATATCGGGATAGTTCTCGAGGATGGCGCGCACCCTCACCGACTTGCTGTTCAGGGCGGCGCTGTCGCCCAGCTTGACCCCCAGCCGGGCCAGGGCGGTGCGATCCAGCGCCACGGCATAGGGCTCCTGCAGGGCCAGGCGGACGCTTTCGGGATAGTCGGTCGGCAGGGTCACGGCGCCCTGGCGGGTGTCGACCATGTTGATCTGGACATAGGTCGTGATCGCCTTCTTGCCCTCGCCCGGCCGGTTGTTCCAGCGGGCGCCGTCGCCCTCGAAGCTGGAGACCTCGACGACCTCGGGATTGAGATAGATCTGCGGCTCGATGCGGCGCGGCAGGCCCGAGGGGCCGGAATTGATCAGGCTCTCGTTCTTGGGCGCCAGGATCATGATGTCCGCGCGCGACCGGTCGATGGTCGCGGTCGCGCCCTTGACGATGCCGGTGAACATGCCGACCTGGGCCAGGATCAGCAGGCCCGAGAAGGCCAATGCGATCACGGCCGCCAGATAGCGGCGCCATTCATAGATCAGTGTGGCCAAGGCCAGCGACATGGGGTCCCTCTCAACGCCCCAAGCATGTGAGCGGGCCCGCGCCGGAACCTAGTTAAATCCATGTAAGGCGCGATTGTGGCGGGCTGGCCAAGGGGGCGTCACACCGATACACAGCCTGTGGAGCCGGCCTTCTCAAGGCGCCGCAGCATCAGGCTAAGTGAATGTTTCGATTGAAGTTTGGTGCGGTCTTCGGCTTTGTCTCAGCCTTGATCTTTCCAGTCTCCAGCGCCCTCGCCGACGAGGGCATGTGGACCTTTGACAATTTTCCGCAGGCCCGGGTCGAGGCCGCCTATGGCGTCAAGATCGACCAGACGTGGCTGGACCGGGTGCGCTCCGCCTCGGTGCGCCTGAGCACCGGCTGCTCGGCCTCCCTGGTGTCGAAGGAGGGCCTGGTGCTGTCCAACAGCCACTGCGTGATGGGCTGCGTTCAGAGCCTGTCCAGCGCCGAGGTCGACTATGTGAAGAACGGCTTCATCGCCGCCACCCGCGCCGACGAGCGATCCTGTCCCGGCGTCCAGGCGGAAATCCTGACGGGCGTCACCGATGTCTCCGGCCAGATCAATCAGGCCACGGCGGGGCTGACTGGAGAGGCTTTTGTAAAGGCCCGCAACACCGCCATCTCGACGGCCGAGGCGGTCGCCTGTGGCCGGGACATGACCGCCCGCTGCCAGGTGGTCAGCCTCTATCGTGGCGGACAGTTCAAGCTCTATCGCTATCGCAGATACGCCGACGTCCGGCTGGTCTTCGTCCCGGAGTTCGCCGCCGCCTTCTTCGGGGGTGATCCCGACAATTTCAACTTCCCGCGCTACAACCTCGATATCAGCTTCGTGCGCCTCTATGAGGCCGGAAAGCCGGTCAAGAGCCCCCAGCACCTGGTCTGGCGCGCGACCCCGCCGCGGCCAGGCGAGCCGACCTTTGTCTCCGGCAATCCGGGCGCGACAGAGCGCATGTTGACCGTCGCCCAGCTGGAGACCCAGCGCGATCTCACCCTGCCGATCGGCCAGCTCCAGCGGTCCGAATTGCGCGGTCGGCTGATCCAGTTCGCCCAGGCGAGCGCGGAGAACCAGAGGGTCGCCACCGATCCCCTGGTCAGTCTGGAGAACAGCTACAAGGTGTTCTTCGGCCGCCAGTTCACCCTGAACGACAATGGGTTCATGGCCGCCAAGCGCGCGTCCGAGGCCGAGCTTCGCGCCAAGGTCGCCTCCGACCCCAGGCTGGCCGCCGAGGTCGGCGATCCGTGGGCCGATATCGCCGGGGTCCAGGGCGCCTATGCTGACACCTATGTCCGTTTCCGCCAGCTGGAGACGGCGGCGGGGTCGATGTCGGAGCTGTTCGCCCACGCCCGCCAGCTGGTCCGCGTCGCTGAGGAACGCACCGCGCCCTCCGCCGAGCGCCTGCCGGAATACGCCGACAGCCGTCTGCCCCTGATGCGCAAGCAGCTGCTCGACCCGGCCCCGATCGATCCCGGCCTGGAGCGGCTCTATCTGTCCTTCTGGCTGTCCAAGACCCGCGAATATCTGACCACCGACGACGCCGCGACCCAATTGCTGCTGGGCCGGGAAAGCCCGGAAGCCCTGGCCGAGCGGCTGGTCTCGGGTTCGAAGCTCGCCGACCCCGCCGTGCGACAGGCCCTGTGGGAGGGCGGACTTGCGGCCATCCAGGCCTCGCAGGACCCGATGATCCAGCTGGCGCTGAAACTCGATCCTTCGGCGCGCGCCGTCCGCAAGACCTGGGACGCACAGGTCGCCGGTCCCACCGACGCGGCCGCGGCCCAGATCGCCCGGGCCCGCTTCGCCGTCTATGGCGACTTGGCCTATCCCGACGCCACCTTCACCCTGCGTCTCTCCTACGGGAAGGTCGCCGGTTGGGCGTATCGGGGCGCGACCATCCCGGCCACCACCACCTTCGCCGGCCTCTATGCCCGGGCGACGGGGGCCCAGCCCTATCAGCTCAGCCCGCGCTGGATCGCCGCGAAGGACAGGCTGAACCCCGACACGGTGTTCAATTTCGTCACCACCAACGACATCATCGGCGGCAATTCCGGCTCGCCAGTGATCAACGCCAAGGCCGAGATCCTGGGCGCGGCGTTTGACGGCAACATCCATTCGCTGGGCGGCGACTATGGCTATGACGGGTCGATCAACCGCACGGTCGTCGTGGCGACCTCGGCGGCCACTGAGGCCCTGCTGAAGGTCTATGGCCAGGCCGCGCTCGTGAAGGAGCTGATGGCGAAGTAAGGGCTGCTCCCTCTCAGGGGGAGCTGTCAGCGAAGCTGACTGAGGGGGCCGGCCCGCAGGGACGGATACTGCCGATCCGCCCCTTCCGCCCTCAAGTAAGGGCGGCCCCCTCCGGCCCTTTGGGCCACCTCCCCCATCGGGGGAGGAGCGCCTTTTAGTCCATCGAGCGCACGATCACCGACTGGCTGGCCACGGCCATCAGCTCGCCGTCCTCGGCGAACAGCCGCATGTCGCCGTGGGCGAAGCCGGAATGGACGCCGTGGATGTGGATGTCGCAAAGCACCCACTCGGTGGGCACGATCCGGCGGATGCGCAGGGTGTTGTCCAGGCTGTTGCCGCCGCCCTTGCGCCCCAGCGCCGCGCCCACGCCGGAGGGCACATAGTCGGCGATGATCGCCAGCATGCTATTGTCCATCGGGTAGCCGCCGCGCGCCCGCACCCACATGACGCTGCGGCCGTCCTGGCTGAGTTCGCCGTTGCGGGGGATCGCGCCATAGCGGCCGGGGGCGACGCGCACCTCCAGCCGGCTGTTGAGGTTCTCGCCCTGGTCGGTCCACAGGACCGAAGGTTCGCAGTCCTCGGGACGGGGCATTTCGGGCGCCTCCACCCATTGGTGGGAATAGGGGCTCTCGCGGCTGCCCAGGGCGGCGTTGACCGTGAAGATCTCCTTGTCGCCGACATGGCCGATCACCCGGGCCTGGCTGTTATATTTGCCGTGCACCGGCACCCAGACGTCCAGATCGACGATCGAGGGCGGCCGGGCATAGGACAGGTATTGGGCCGTCGCCCAGATCACCGGCCGGTCCAGGGTCCGCTCCATGGCCGCGATCGCCGAGGCCAGGCCGATCCCGCCATACATGAACAGGTTCTCCGGCGGTCCGACGCAGACCCCGTGGGTCAGGGGCAGGAACCAGCGATGCGGGTTGTGGGTGGCCTGGAGGTCGAAGAACAGCTCGGTCATGGACGGGTTTTGAGCGAGGGCCGGCCGGGAGGCAAGAGCCCTGGCTCCTCCCGGCCGCCTGAGGGCGGGAGGAGCTTGCACGATGGCCTCAGGCGGGGGTGGGAAGCTTGTAGCGGACGGCGGCGTGGGCGCGCGACAGGTTGGGGAGCAGGGCCATGCGCGCGGCGGTGAAGGCCTGCCAGTCGGCCGGGTCGGGCAGGGAGGGAATGGTCACCAGCTCCAGCTGGTCGAAGCCGGTGAGCGCCGCATCGACCATCTCCTCGACATCCATCAGACGCGACTGATCCAGGCTGTTCACATCGACGCCCGAGCGCTCCCAGATCTCCGTGCGGGTGGCGCCAGGCAGCACGGCCTGGATCTGCACCCCTTCCGTCGACAGCTCGGCGTGCAGCGACTGGCTGAGCGTCAGCACATAGGCCTTGGTGGCGCTATAGGCCCCGCGCACGATCTCCGGAGCGATCCCCAGCACTGAGGCCAGGTTGATGATCGCGCCCTGGCCCCGGGCCGCAAAGGCGTTGGCGGCGGCGTGGGCCAGCAGGGTCACGGCCGTCACATTGAGCGCGATCAGGGTCTCGAGCTTAAGCGGATCCTCGCCGACCAGCGGGCCGGTGCCGCCGACCCCGGCATTGTTGACCAGCAGGGTGATGGCTGGGTCCTTCTCCAGGCGCCGGGCCACCTTGGCCAGGTCGGCGCGGTCGGTGAGATCGGCGGGCAGCACCTCGACCTGCACGCCGGTCGCGGCCCGCAGTCGATCGGCCAGGGCGTTCAGCCGCCCCACGTCGCGGGCCGCCAGGATCAGGTCGAAGCCGCGTCGCGCCAGGCGGTCGGCATAGACCGCGCCGATGCCCGATGAGGCGCCGGTGATCAGGGCCGAGCCCTTGGAAGTCGTGTTCGTCATGGTCGTCATCCTTGTCGTCTTCCCGACCTTCCGGGAAGTTACTTGCATGATGATAGTAACTGACCTACCTCTTCGCCATGCGGCACACGAAAATTTCCGACATGGAGTGTCCGATCGCCCGCGGCCTGGACCGGGTCGGCGAGTGGTGGAGCATGCTGATCCTGCGCGACGCCTTTCACGGCCTCACCCGCTTCGACCAGTTCCAGAAGAGCCTGCCGATCGCGCCCAACATGCTGACCCGCCGGCTTGGCGAGCTTGTGGAAGCGGGCCTGCTGGAGCGCCGGCGCTATAGCGAGAAGCCGCCGCGCGACGACTATGTGCTGACCGACAAGGGCCGCGACTTCTGGCCGGTGCTGGTGGCCATGAGCAGCTGGGGCAATCGCTGGTTCGCGCCGGAGGGCGTCTCCAGCCAGCTGGTCGAGGTCGCCACCGGCCGGGCGGTCGATCCCATACTGACCGACCCCGTCAACGGCCGCCCGATCGACGGGACCCACTATCATTTCGCCGCCGGCCCGGCGGCCAGCGAGGCCGTCCGCCGACGCCTCGATTTTGCGGACCGTCACAGGGAGAAGACCCATGGATAAACCCACAGCCCTCGTGGTCGGGGTGGGCGCCGAGCTTGGCGTCGGCGCGGCGGTCTGCCGCCGGTTCGCGGCCGAGGGCTATCACGTCCTGGTCGCCGGCCGGACCCCGGCCAAGATCGATCAGGTGGTGGCCACGATCACCGCCGCCGGCGGCTCGGCCCAGGCCGTGCGCGCGGACGCGACCCAGGAAGCCGAGGTCATCGCCCTGTTCGACCTGGCCATGGCCCCGGGGCCCGGCTTCGCGCCGGCCGATGTCGTGGTGTTCAACGCCGGCGACAACCGGATGATCGACTTCCGCGAGGTGGAGGCGGCCCTGTTCGAGGCCTTCTGGCGGGTCGGCTGCTTCGCCGGCTTCCTGGTGGGGCGCGAGGCCGCGCGTCGGCTGGTCCCGCTGGGCCGCGGCACGGTGCTGTTCACCGGCGCCTCGGGCAGTCTGAGGGGCAAGCCGGGCTTCGCCCAGTTCGCCGCCGCCAAGGCCGGCCTGCGGATGATCGCCCAGAGCATGGCGCGGGAATATGGTCCCCAGGGGGTCCACGTCGCCCATGTGGTGATCGACGGCGGCATCGACGGGGAGCGACTGCGCAAGGGCGTGCCCGGCATCGTGGAGGCCCGGGGCCAGGACGGTCTGCTGGGCGTCGACGCCATCGCCGAGACCTATTGGCAGCTGCACCGCCAACCGCGTTCGGCCTGGGCTCAGGAGATCGACCTGCGCCCCTACAAGGAAGCTTTCTAGCCGGGAGGGCTTCTAACCCGCCGTCCGCATCTTGCGGGCGAAGTCCTGCAGGGTGGCGCGCAGCTCGACCAGTTCGGTCGGGGAGAGCGGCAGGGCGCAGGCCAGGGTGGCGGGGATCGCGGCGGCCTCGGCCCGCAGCGCTGCGCCCCGGTCGGTCAGGCCGATCTGCACGCGGCGCTCATCGGCCGGATCGCGGGTGCGGGTGACGAAGCCCGCCGCCTCCAGCCGCTTGAGCAGGGGCGTCAGGGTGCCGGAATCCAGGCTGAGCGCCTCGCCCAGTTCGCTGACCGTGCGCGGCGCCTTCTCCCACAACACCAGCATGGCCAGGTACTGGGGATAGGTCAGGCCCAGGGGCTCGAGCAGCGGGCGATAGGCGCGGGTCACCAGGCCGCTCGCCGCGTAGAGGGCGAAGCAGAGCTGGTTGTCCAGGCGCAGGAACGCCGCCGCCATGTCCTGGTCGGCGGGCTCCGGGGCCTTGGGTTCGGCTTTCAGACTCATTGCGCCCTTACGGTTATCCCAACATCGATATTGCCGCGAACCGCATTCGAATAGGGGCAGACCTGATGGGCGGCGGCGACCAGGGTCTCGGCGGTCGCCTGATCCAGGCCTTGAGTCTCGGCGTCGAGCGACACGCCCAGTTTGAAGCCGCCCTCGGCGCGGGGGTGAAGCTCGACATGGGCGGTGACGGCGGCGCCCTTCAGGGGAAGCTTCTGCTGCCCGGCGATGAAGCGCACGGCGTTCTCAAAACAGGCAGCATAGCCGGCGGCGAACAGCTGTTCCGGATTGGTCGCGCCCCCGCGTCCGCCCATCTCGGCGGGCAGGGCCAGGTCGACGGAGAGCAGGCCGTCCGGGGTTTCGACATGGCCGGCGCGGCCGCCGACGGCGCGGGCCTGGGTGGAATAGAGGGCGGACATCGGGGAAACTCCTTGTGTGTGAGCAATTAGATCGTACACAATCTAATTGATGTCAAGGCCCGCTCGGCTTGCGAAATCCGGCGGCATGTTCTTGTAGTGTGACAGTTCCGGCGCGAATCCCGCCGGCGGGGGCCCAAGACCGATGTTCCGACCTGAAAACGCCCAGAGTCTCGTGGGCCTGGCGCTGATCCTCCTGGTCTGCTGGGTGCTGTCGGAGGACCGCTCCAAGTTTCCCTGGAAGCTGGCGGTGGGGGCCATCGCCCTGCAGGCGGTGCTGGTCCTGGCCCTGTTCGGCGTGCCGGCCCTGCGCGCCGGCCTGGCCGGGGTAGGCGCCGCGGTGGATGGCCTGGCCTCCAGCACCCAGGCCGGCGTCTCCTTCGTGTTCGGCTTCCTGGCGGGCACGCCGGACCAGCCCTATGCGGTCGAGCATCCCGCCGGCCTGTTCGTCTTCGCCTTCCGCGTCCTGCCGGTGATCCTGGTGGTCTGCGCTCTGGCCGCCCTGCTCTGGCACTGGAAGATCCTCAAATGGATCACCCAGGGGTTCGGCTTCATCTTCGAGAAGACCATGGGCCTGCGCGGCGCGCCGGCTCTGGCCACCGCCGCCACGGTGTTCATGGGCCAGATCGAGGGCCCGATCTTCATCCGCTCCTACCTCTCCAGCCTGTCGCGGTCAGAGCTGTTCCTGCTGATCGCGGTGGGCATGAGCTGTGTGTCCGGTTCGACCATGGTGGCCTATGCGACCATACTGAAGGGCGTGCTGCCCAACGCCGCCGCCCATGTGCTGACCGCCTCGATCATCTCGGCCCCGGCCGGGGTGCTGCTGGCCCGCATACTGGTGCCGCGCAACCCGCGGATGGAGGACGGCAAGGAACTCGATCCCACCGCCAACAAGGTCTATGAGAGCTCGATCGACGCCCTGATCAAGGGCACCACCGACGGCCTGCAGATCGCGCTGAATGTCGGCGCCACACTGATCGTGTTCGTGGCCATGGTGGCCATGGTCAACGGCATCCTCGGCATGTTCCCCCAGGTCGCCGGCGCGCCCTTGTCGGTCGAGCGGATTCTCGGCGTGATCTTCGCCCCCCTGGCCTGGTCGATCGGCGTGCCCTGGCATGACGCCCCCACCGCCGGCTCGCTGCTGGGGGTCAAGCTGGTGCTCACCGAATTCACGGCCTTCATCAAGCTGGGGGCGATCCCGGTGGGCGAGCTCAGCGACCGCACCCGGGTGATCATGACCTATGCCCTGTGCGGCTTCGCCAATATCGCCTCGGTCGGCATGAACGTCGCCGGCTACAGCGTCCTGGTGCCCGAGCGCCGGGGCGAGGTGATCGGCATGGTCTGGAAGGCGATGTTCGCCGGCTTCCTGGCCACCTGCGTCACCGCCGCCGTGGTCGGGGCCATGCCCTCGGCCCTGTTCGGACAATAACAACAAAGGCCTCAGGGAGGGCCGCGCCATGAAACTCTATGACACTCCGCTCGCGCCCAATCCGCGCCGGGTCCGCTGGTTCATGGCCGAGAAGGGCATCGAGGACATCGAGATCATCCGGCTGAACCTGATGGAGGGCACCCACAAGCAGCCCGACTATCTGGCCAAGGCCGGCCTGCCCAATGTGCCGGCGCTGGAGATGGATGACGGGACCACCATCACCGAGAGCCTGGCGATCTGCCGTTATCTGGAGGCGCTCTATCCCGAGCCGAACCTGTTCGGCCGCGATCCCAAGGAGACCGCCATCATCGAGATGTGGACGCGCCGCGCCGAGATGCTGGTCGCCACGCCCCTGATGATCGCCGTCCGCCACCTGCACCCGGCCATGGCCGCCCTGGAGCAGCAGGCCCCCGAGGTCGGCGAGCACAACAAGGCCGGCGCGCTCAAGGCGCTGAAGGTGCTGGACCGCCGCCTGGGCGAGACCGAGTGGCTGGCCGGCGAGCGCCTGACCATCGCCGATATCGTGGCCTTCATCGGCATCGACTTCACCCGGATGATCAAGCTGGTGATCCCGGAAGAGCTGAAGCACGTCCACCGCTGGGCCGAGGCCATGCGCGCGCGGCCGGCGGCGAAGACGGGGATGAAGTCGGGCGCCTAGTCCTTGGTCCCTGTCGCAACCGTCGCCTCGACCCGGCGATCCGGGATCAGCCACATCAGGGCCACGGCCAGATAGAGCAGGCCGGCGGCGGCGGTATTGACGAACGAGAGCCCCACGCCGGTCAGATAGAGGAACGGCGAAGCGGTTCCCTTGACGTCGCGGCCCAGGGCCTGCCGCAGGGCGGAGTCCGGGCCCTGGGTGCGCATGATGGTCTGCTGCATCACGTACCAGGCGACAGCCGGGGCGAGCAGCGACAGGCCGTAGACCGCCGTGGGGAGCGGGGCGAAATGGTTCTCGCCCATCCAGGCGGTGGTGAATGGCACCAGGGACAGCCAGAACAGCAGGTGCATGTTGGCCCACAGCACCGCGCCGTCGACCTCTGGCACGAGGTGGAAGAAGTGGTGGTGATTGTTCCAGTAGATGGCGATGTAGAGGAAGCTGAGCACATAGCTCATGAACACCGGGGTGAGCTCGGCCAGGTCCTTCAAGCCGACCCCGTGCGGCGGCCGCAGTTCCAGCACCATGATCGTCACGATGATGGCCAGCACCCCATCCGTGAACGCCGTCAATCGCTCTCGCCCCACCGGTGTCTCCCAATTTCCTGAGCCGCATCGTGCCGGCCGTCGGGGCAAGGCGCAACCGGTGCTAGGGCGTATCCAACCGGTCGTTCTCGGCCGA
>NZ_CANCLE010000043.1 GCF_947378715.1 Phenylobacterium aquaticum | reverse complement strand
CAGTACCTTGCGATACCCATCTCCTCGTTGAAGAAGGAGCAAGGCCTCGTGACTGAAGCGGTCCAGGTACAGCTGAAAAAGGGCGTGCTTGAGCTCTGCGTCCTCGCGCTGCTCGCGCGCGGCGACGCCTACGCCTACGAAATCGCGAGTCGTCTCACCAAAGGGATCGAAATGGGCGAGGGCACGATCTACCCCCTGATGCGCCGCATGCAGTCCGACGGTCTGGTCGACACCTATCTGGTCGAAAGCTCGTCGGGTCCGCCGCGCAAATACTACAAGCTGACCCCCACCGGTCAGTCGAGCTTCGCGGCTCAGAAGGCGGAATGGACCGCCTTCTCCCAGGCCGTGAACGACATTCTGGGAGGCGCGCAATGAGCCGCCAGGTGTTCATGTCGCGTCTGCGCGAGGGCCTGCGCGGCCTGCCGCAGAAGGCGATCGACGATATCGCCGCCGACTATGAGGCGCACTTCGCCGAGGGCGAGGCCGCCGGGCGCAGCGAGGCCGATGTGGCGTCCGCCCTGGGCGATCCGGGCCGGCTGGCCCGGGAGCTGCGGGCCGAGGCCGACCTCAAGCGCTGGGAGGAGAACCGAAACCCCTCCGCCGCCGCCAACGCCGTCTTCGCGGTCCTGGGGCTGGGGGCGCTGGACGTCCTGATCCTGTTGCCGATCCTGTTGTCGGTGGCTGGCACCCTGTTCGGCTTCGCCATGGCGGCGGTGGCCTGTTTCGGGGTGGGCGGGTTCCTGTTCGTCTCCGGACCGTTCATCGGCCAGGGCCATGAGATCGCCGGCGTCATGCTGGCGGGCCTGGGCCTGATGGCCGGCGCCAGTTCGATCGGCGCGGTCACCACCCTGGTGACCATCGGCTTCGTCAACGGGCTGGTCTGGTACGGCCGGCTGCACATGCGGCTTCTGAAGCCGGCGCTCGAGCCTCAGGGGGGCCTGTCGTGATCCGTACACTTACCATCGTCGCCATTGTCGGCTTCGTGCTCTGCATCGTCTCCATCGCCAGCGGCTTCGCCATCATGGGCGGCCCCTTCGCCATCCATGACTGGACCATCCGACGCTTCGGCCATGAGTTCAGCCACAATGGCTGGCATGACCGCCGCGACTGGCACGGCCATGGCTGGCGCGTCGAGAGCGACAGCGGCGACGACGACGAGATCGCCGAAGGCCCGGCGACCACCCGCGACTTCGCCTGGCCGGGCGGAGCCCTGCTGGACGTCTCGGCGCCGGCCGATATCGTCTTCACCCAGGACCCGACCGCCAAGCTGACCGTCACCGGTCCGAAGGGCGCCCTGGACCATCTGCTGGTGCGCGACGGCCATATCGGCTTCGACCGGCCGATGATGGACATCGGCCGCCTGACCATCACCCTGAAGGCCCCGGGCGTTTCGCGCTTCGACCTGTCGGGGGACCAGCAGCTGACCATCGCCGGCTACAACCAGGACAGCCTGGACCTGACCATCTCCGGCTCAGCCGACGCCCGGGCCACGGGTGCGGCGAGGTCGGTCAGTGTCGACATCGCCGGCTCCGGCCACGCCGACCTCGGCAAGGTGGCCAGCGAGGCGGCCAAGGTGGACATTTCGGGCTCCGGCGAGGCGATCATCGCGCCCCGCGCCAAGGCGGATATCGACATCTCGGGAGACGGCCGGGTCGACCTCCTGACCCATCCGGCCGACCTGCAGACCGACATCACCGGCTCCGGCCATATCGGCCACGGCGACGGCGCGCCAACCACCTGAGCCGACGCCGCCTGGGCCATTGACCTGGCCGCGCGATGCTCGTCTTCTACAACCGACAGGGGAGGCCGCACCGGGTTCGCACGACGGACCCGGGCGGCGGGGTGGCGAGGCGGGGACGGTCGGCGTGGGTGTCTGGAACTGGCTGTTGAGCCCGCAGGGGCTGACCCCCCACGGCTTCTGCCTGACCTGGGCCCCTGGTTTGCTGTGGCTGCACGCCGGGGCCGACGCCGTGATCGGCCTTTCCTATTTCTCGATCCCCGTGGCCCTGGTCTGGTTGGGGCGACTGCGCCGGGACATTCAGCAGATCTGGATCGTCTATCTGTTCGGGGCCTTCATCCTGGCCTGCGGCACCACCCACTTCATGTCGATCCTGACCCTGTGGGTTCCGGCCTATGGGGTCGAGGGTCTGATCAAGCTGGTCACGGCGGGCCTGTCGGTGGCGACCGCAGTGGTCCTGTGGCCCCTGATCCCCAAGGTCGCGGCCCTGCCCTCCGGCGTCGAGCTGGCGCGGATGAACGCCAGCCTCGCCGCAAAGGTCGCCGAGCAGGAGGAGACCGCCCGCCTGCTGCGCGAAAGCGAGGCCGAGACCCGGATCGCCAAGGCCCATCTGGAGGACCGCGTCGCCGAGCGCACCGCCGCCCTGACCGCAGCGATCGCGGCGCGCGACGAGGCCCTGCGCTCCCTGGAGGCCAGCGAGGCGGAGTACCGCAGCAGTTTCGAAGCCGCCGCAGTTGGCAAGGTGCTGGCCGATCCGGTCAGCGCCACAGTTCAGCGGGTGAACCCTGCCTTCGCCCACATGCTGGGCTACGAGCCCGAGGAATTGGCCGGCGTGAACGCCTGGGACCTCAGCTTTCCGGAAGACGATGCGGGCGCGCGGGAAGCCTGGGGCCGCCTGATGTCAGGGGAAGACAGGGCCTATATTCGCGAGAAGCCCTATCGCCACCGCGATGGATCGCCGGTCTGGGCAAGGATTTCGGCGACCGTGGTCCGGGACCCGGCCGGCCAACCGCTGCGCACCTATGCGGTGATCGAGAACATCGACGAGCGCCGGCGGGCCGAGGTCGCGCTGCGGGAATACGAGACCCGCCTGCGCCTGGCGGTGGAGAGCGCGCAGATCGGCGTCTGGGAGGTCGACTTCGCCAATAATCAGGGCCGGCTGGACGAGCGCGGATCGGCCATGACCGCCCACCTCTTGCCCGCTGAGGTCTGGTTGGACCTGGATGATCCCCGGTTCGGCGCCTGGGTGGCGGGCATTCACCCCGACGACCGTCCGGGCCGCGATGTGGCGGTCAAGGCGGTGCGGGAGGGCGCCACCGAGGTGGTGCACATGGACTATCGGGTGCGTCGCCATGATGGCAGCTGGATCTGGCTGTCGCACTGGCGGGCGGTGGTGGCGCGTGATCCGCTCACCGGCGCGCCGACCCGCTCGATCGGCATCATGATGGACACCACCGACCGGGCCCTGGCCGAGGTCGAGCTGCGGGCCACCCTGGCCCAGCGCGACCTGTTGCTGCGCGAGGTCTACCACCGGGTGAAGAACAACCTGCAGATCGTCGACGGTCTGGTGATGATGCAGGCCCGCCAGCTCAAGGATCCGGTGGCCGCCGAGGCGCTCTCAGGCCTGCGCAGCCGGGTCTACGCCCTGGGCCTTGTGCACCACCAGCTGATGGCCTCGGCCAATCTGGAGACCTTCGACATCGCCCCGTTCCTGAGCGAGCTGGTCAGCAACATCCTGGATGGCGGCGGCCACCATCAGGTGGTGCTCGACCTGGACGTCTCGCCCCTGCATGTCGATCTCGACTTCGCCATCCCCCTGGGCCTGTTGGTCACGGAGCTGGTCACCAACGCCCTGAAGCATGCGTTGCGCGACGGCGTGGGTCGGATCAAGGTCGGGTTCAAGCCGGAACCGAACGGTCGGATCATGCTGAGCGTCGCCGATGACGGGCCCGGCTATGTGGATGACGGCAGTGTGAAAGCCGGCCTGGGCGCGATCATCATCGCGGGCCTGGTGGGCCAGTTGGATGGTGTGATGACGACGCGCAATGCGCCTGGACTTGTTACGGAAATCTCTATCGCGACGCCGGAGCGGACATGACGGACCTGGATGAGCGCCTGACGAGCGGCCTGGAAGACTGCGTGTTGGTGGTCGAGGACGAGTTCCTGATCGCCGCCAGCCTGAAGATGCAGATCGAGGATCTGGGCATGGTCGTCTGCGGCACCGCCGACACCGCCCTGTCAGCCATCTCGATGGCAGAGACGCACAGGCCCAGGGTGATCCTGATGGACATGCGCCTCAAGGGGGCAGGGGACGGGGTCGACGCCGCCCTCGCCATCCACCGGACGGTCGGCTCGAAGGTGATCTTCATCACCGGCTCGCGGGAGCCGGCGACCATGGCCCGCATCCAGGAAGACCACCCGGCCGCCGTGCTGTTCAAGCCGATCTACGGCCGCCAGCTGCAGACCGCCATCGAGACCGTGCTGGCGGGGTAGAGCCGGCCTGTCTTTCGTCTATGCTCCCCGCAGAACACAGATATTGGGGGGATACGACATGTCTAAATCGGAGACGGGCGACCAGCTGACGGTCCTGATCACCGGGACCTCGACAGGGGTGGGTCTGCACACGGCGATCCGGTTCGCCCAGGCGGGCTATGCGGTGGTCGCCACCATGCGCGACACCTCCAAGAAGAAGGCCCTGAAGGACGCGGCCAAGGCGGCGGGCGTCAAGATCCGCATCGACCGGCTGGATGTGCAGAGCCGCAGCTCCATCGAGGGCTGCGTGAAGCGGACCCTGAAGCGCCACGGCCGCATCGACGTGCTGGTCAACAATGCCGGGGCCGGCTTCCTGGGCAGCCTGGAACAGACCACGGACGCCGATCTGAAGCGGACCATGGGGGTCAATTTCTTTGGGGTCTGGAACACCACCAAGGCGGTCTTCCCCCACATGCGCGAGCGCGGCTCGGGCCGGATCATCTCGATCACCAGCGTCGGCGGCCTGATCGGCCAGCCGTTCAACGAGGCCTATTGCGCCGCCAAGTTCGCGGTCGAGGGCATGATGGAGGGCTTCGCGCCGCTGGCCCGGCGCATGGGGGTGGCGGTCAGCCTGATCGAGCCTGGCCCGATCAACACCGAGTTCGTGGCCAATGTCCGCGCGGTCAGCGCCGCCGGCCTGGCCGGCTTCGCCCCGCCCTATGACAAGATGATCGCCAGCTATATGGGCGCGTCGGAAGGCGTGTTCGCCCAGTTCGGCCAGACCGGCGACGACATCGCCGGCATCATCCTGGAGGCCGCCCAGGCCGAACAGCCGCACTTCCGCTACATCACCTCGGACTTCGCCAAGCAGATCGTGAAGCCCAAGGTCGCGGACTATACGGGCGACGCGGTGATCGAGGCCTTCGCCGCCCGTCTGCAATAGGGGCTTAGCGGAAGTCCGGACTGAAGCGGATATTGTCGCGGGCCAGGCCGTCGATGACGACCTGAGCCCCGCCGCTCTTGACCATCCATTCCAGGCGGTGGTCGCGGTATTCGCGCTTGAACAGCCCCTGTTTCACCAGTTCGGCGGCGTTGGGCATGGCCGAGGCCCGGGCGGCTTGCGCCGCCTCGGCGGTCGTGGCCGCGACCGACGGCCGGGCGTTGGCGCGGGCCAGCCACTCGGCCAGCTTCGAGCCCGGCTCCGGCGGCAGGCGGTGGCCGACCGAGCCGTTCACATAGGGCACGACCACAAGGTCACCCCAGCCGAAGCTGTCGCCATTGAACCAGGCCTGGTCGCCGAGCTGGCCTTCCAGCCAGGCGAAGAATCCCTTGGTCTGCTCGGCGGCGCGGGTCAGCAGGGTCTCGCGCAATTCACCCTCGGCGCGGCCGAACCAATGAATTTCCGACAGGCCCCAGTTCATGGCCTCGTAGTGGGTGTCCATCACCTCCTCCAGCATCCGCACCCGGGCGCGGGCCGCGGGCGTCGCGGGCAGCAGGGCGGGGGCAGGCCAGCGGTCCTCGATATATTCCAGGATGATGGTGGAATCGAAGATCTCGACCTCGCCATCGACCAGGGCGGGCACCTCGGCGCGGGGACTGGCGCGGACGAAGTCGCCCTGGGCGCCGCCGGCGCCGAGGCCGCCAGGCATTCGGGTCTCGAAGGCCTGGCCCTTTTCGCGCAGGGCGATCTTGACCTTCTGGGCATAGGGCGAAAGCGGGTGGTCATAGAGGGTGAGCATGGCGGGTGTCCTCCTTGGGCCGTCTTGAGCGACCGTGACCGCCAGCAGAGCGACGCCTCCCTGGGGTAAGTCAAACGTCCGCAGGCCGGGCGGCGCATCGGTCGGGGTTGACGCTCCCCCGCGGAATGGGGCCATTCCTTCCGCAACAAAGTTCTGCTGGGGAAGCAACGCACATGACCTACAAGCCCTTCGATCTGACCGGGAAGGTCGCCCTGGTCACCGGCGGTAATGGCGGCATCGGCCTAGGCATGGTCGAGGCCATGGCCCAGGCGGGCGCCGACGTGGTGATCTGGGGTTCCAACCCCAAGAAGAACGCCGACGCCGAGGCCAGGCTCGCGCCCTTGGGCGTGCGGGTCCTGACCCAGGTGGTCGATGTCTCCGACGAGCACGCCGTGGCGGCCGGCATGGTCGAGGCAGTGGCCAAGATGGGCCGGGTCGACACGGTGATCGCCAATGCCGGTATCGGCATGGGCGCCCCGTCCTTCTCGGAATTCTCCACCGAGACCTATCGCAAAGTCCTGGCGGTCAATCTCGACGGGGTGTTCTTCACCTTCCGCGAGGCCTGCAAGCACATGGTCGCCCGGGCTGGCCAGGGCGATCGGGCCGGCGGCTCGCTGGTGGCGATCTCCTCGCTCTCGGCGCTCGACGGCGCCCCGCGCAACGAGGCCTACGCCGCCACCAAGGGCGCCCTGATCCCGATGATCCGCTCCATCGCCGTCGAGCATGCCCGCTATGGCGTCCGGGCCAACGCCATCCTGCCCGGCTGGATCGCCACCGACATGACGGCGGGCGCCCAGGGCAGCGACAAGTTCAACGACAATGTCATCAAGCGCGTGCCCATGCGTCGCTGGGGCGAACCCAAGGACTTCGGCGGCATGGCGGTCTATTTCGCCTCCGACGCCTCCAGCTTCCACACCGGCGACAGCGTGCTGATCGACGGCGGCTACGGGGTGTTCTAGGGCGGTTCCCCAGCGTCACGGTTCCCATCGCGGCCCCGTGGCGCCATCCTCCCGGCCATAAATTTCGGCCAAGAATATTTGGGAGGATTTCCATGAGCCTGCACACGCCCCTTTGCGATTTGCTGGGCGTCAAGCGCCCGATCATGCTGGCCGGGATGGGCGGCGTCTCCTATGCCGAACTCGCCGCGGCGGTGACCAATGCCGGCGGCTATGGCGTGCTGGGCATGGCCGGCTGCACGCCGGACTTCATCCGCGAGCAGATGCGCCAGGTGCGCAAGCTGACCGACGGCCCGTTCGGCGTCGACCTGTTGGCGGCCAGCCCGGAGAGCCTGACGGCCGCCGTGGAGATCATCATCGACGAGGGCGCCTCGAGCTTCGTGGCGGGCCTGGGCGTGCCGATGCCGATCATGGAGAAACTGAAGAAGGCCGGCCTCAAGGTCATGGTGGTCTGCGGGGCCGTGAAGCACGCGGTCAAGGCCGAGCAGGCCGGCTGCGACGCGGTGATCTGCCAGGGCGGCGAGGGCGGCGGCCACACCGGCCTGGTCGGCACCCTGCCCCTGGTCGCCCAGGCGGTGGACGCGGTGAAGATCCCGGTGGTGGCGGCCGGCGGCATCTATGACGGCCGGGGCCTGGCTGCGGCCCTGGCGCTGGGCGCGACCGGGGTCTGGATGGGCACCCGCTTCATCGCTTCCGCCGAAGCCCACGCCGGCGAGATGTATCGCCAGACCATCGTCGACTCGACCGACGAGGACACGGTCCGCACCCGTTGTTATTCCGGCAAGCCGATGCGGGTGCGCAAGAACCCCTATGTGGCCGACTGGGAAACCCGTCCGCAGGACATCCAGGCCTTCCCGATGCAGGCCATCCATTCCAGCCGCTCCGGGGTGATGGGCGGCATCGGCGGCCAGATCGAGGGCCTCGACGCCGACAAGTCCTGCTTCGCCATGGGGCAGTCGGCGGGCGGCGTCCACGACGTGCTGCCGGCCGGCGAGATCGTCGCGCGGATCATGGCCGAGGCCGAGGCCGCCATCGACAAGGTCGCCAAGCTGCGGTCGACGGTCGGGGCGTAAGAAAAAGGCGCCTCCCGGGGGCGGGAGGCGCCTTCGTCATGCAGGCGGAGAGGGGTGTGTGCGCCTCTCCGTCCGCTGGTCCTGCCCCGCTGGGGGGAGGGTAGGGGCAGGGCGTTGCGTCAGATCAGCCGGCCAGCTTGGCGGCGATCTCGGCCACATGGCGGCCCTGGAAGCGGGCGCCTTCCAGCTCGTTCTCGCTGGGCTGCCGCGAGCCGTCGCCGCCGGTGATGGTCGAGGCGCCATAGGGGCTGCCGCCGGTGATCTCGTCCAGGCGCATCTGGCCCTGGAAGGCGTAAGGCAGGCCGACGATCACCAGGCCGAAGTGCATCAGCTGGACGATGGTCGACATGACCGTGGTTTCCTGGCCGCCGTGCTGGGTGGCGCTGGCGGTGAACACTGCGCCGACCTTGCCGTTCAGGGCGCCCGTGGCCCACAGGCCGCCGGCCTGGTCCCAGAACGCCGCCATCTGCGAGGCCATGCGGCCGAAGCGGGTGCCGACGCCGACGATGATGGCGTCATAGTTGGCGAGATCGGCCGGGGTGGCGACCGGGGCGGCCTGGTCCAGCTTGTAGAACGACTTCTTGGCCAGCTCTTCCGGCACGGTCTCGGGGACGCGCTTGATGTCGACGGTGGCGCCGGTGGCGCGGGCGCCTTCAGCGACGGCCTCGGCCAGGGTTTCGATGTGACCATAGGTCGAGTGATAGAGAACGAGGATCTTGGCCATGGGGCTGCTCCAGTTTTGACGTGCGGGATCGGTCCGGGACCGCGGGGGAGCGCGGTCCCGTTCCAGGGGGTTGGGGATGTCGGGGGTGGTTAGGCGGCGTCGACCAGGACGAGTTCGGCGTCTTCCAGGGCGGTGACCTTGAGGGTTCCAACATCGCGGATCGCGGCGCCGTCACGGGCCTTCAGGGTCACGCCATTGATCTCGACCGAACCGGTCGCCGGCACCAGATAGCCGTAGCGGTCGGCGCCCAGCTCATATTCGGCGCTTTCGCCGGCCTTGAGCGTGGCGGCCACGACCCGGCCATTGGTGCGGATCGGCAGGGCGTCGGTTTCGCCCTCCACCCCGCTGGCCAGGGTGACGAACTTGCCGGCGCGATCGCCCTTGGGGAAGGGACGGGCGCCCCAGGAGGGTTGGCCGCCGGCCTTGTTGGGCATGATCCAGATCTGGAACAGAGTGGTTTCCCCGTCTTCCAGATTGTACTCGGCGTGGCGGATGCCGGAGCCCGCGCTCATCACCTGGACGTCGCCGGCCTCGGTGCGGCCCTTGTTGCCCAGGCTGTCCTGGTGGGTGATCGCGCCTTTGCGGACATAGGTGATGATTTCCATGTTCGCATGGGGATGCGGCGGGAAGCCGGAATTGGGCGCGATGGTGTCATCGTTCCACACCCGCAGCGGGCCCCAGCCCATGCGCTTAGGATCGTGATAGTCGGCGAACGAGAAGTGATGCTTGGCGTCGAGCCAGCCGTGGTTGGCGCCGCCGAGGCTTTCGAAGGATCGAACTTCGATCATGTCTTGGTCCTCCAGAAGGTGGGGCGACCCGTCGGGGCCGCCGCTGTTGAGGAATAGATAGACCTCTCCCAGATATTCGAAATAGAAACGATAGAAATGGATCGTTTCAGAAATTGACATGGCACGCCTTCCCGACTTCGAGGCCTGGGCGGTGTTCGCCAAGGTGGCCGAGACCGGCGCCTTTTCCCGCGCCGCCACCGAGCTAGAGCTGTCCAAGGCCACCGTGTCCAAGGCGGTCAGCCGGCTGGAGCTGCGGCTGGGCTCCAACCTGTTCCACCGCACCTCGCGCAAGCTGTCCCTGACCGAGAGTGGCCGCGTGGCCCTGGAGCGGGCCCAGCGCATCCTGGCCGAGGGCGAGGCGGTGGAGGCCGAGGCCGCCGCCCAGTCCACCACGCCGAGAGGCCCGGTCCGCCTGGCCGCGCCCATGTCCTTTGGCCTGCGCCACGTCGCGCCGCTGCTGCCGGAGTTCCTGGCCCTCTATCCCGAGGTGTCGGTGGACCTGTCCCTGTCGGATGAGCGGGTGGATCTGGTGGCCGGCGGCTATGACCTGGGGCTGAGGATCGGGACCCTGCCGGACTCCTCCCTGCTGGCCCGCCGGCTCTGCGCCGTGCGGATCGTGCTGGTCGGCTCGCCGGCCTATTTCGAGGCCCATGGCCGGCCGCAGCAGCCGCGCGACCTCGTCTGGCACAAGGCGCTGACCTATGCCTACGCCCTGACGCCGGAGGTCTGGCGGTTCAGCCACGCCGAACTCGGCGACCAGGCGGTGACGGTCTCCGGGCCGATGAAGGTCAATAACGCCGACGCCCTGATGCCGGTGCTGACGGCCGGGGTCGGCCTGGCCCTGCAGCCGGAATTCATCGTCTGGCCGGAGCTGGCCGACGGGACCCTGGAGGCGGTGCTGTGCGACTGGCGGACCCATGTCGGCGCCCTGCACCTGGTCAGCCCGCCGGGGCGGTTGCGCCCGGCCCGGGTGCGGGTGCTGCACGACTTCCTGGCCGAGCGGCTGTCGACCGCGCCCTGGGCCCGGGAGGGCTAGTTGGCCTTGGCGACGAAGGCGGCGGGATCGTCGGTGAACTCGACGAAGGTGGCCAGGCAGCCCTGCCAGACCCCGATATGATCCTTCAGGTCGTCGGCGTTCATCCGCGAGGACAGCAGGGTCGAATAGGCGATGTTCGGCCGGCCGTCCGCGCCCAGGACACCCCGGCAGACGACCTGGTCGCGGTTGAAGCTGTTGAGCTGGGCGAAGGTCGGGCTCTTGCGGTCGAAGGCGGTGGAGAAGGCCAGGCCGTGGCAGGCCTTGCCGGCCGGATCGCAGTCGACGAACTGCAGGCCAAAGCCGCCGCCCGGGGTCTCCACCGTGACCAGCACCTTGCCGGCCGGGCTCTTGGCGAGGGTCGACTTGGCGCCCATGGCGGCCAGGACGGCGATCATGGCGGCTGGGTCACGGGCGTCGGTCACGGCGACCTTGGGGGTGGCCGGCGCCGCGTCGGGCCTGGCGCGAGACCGGTGACGCGCCGCCTCGGCGGAGGGGGCGAGGGCGGTGAGGGCCAGGATCAAGGCCAGGGACGGGGCGAGCTTGCGCATGGCTCCTGGCTACCAGACCGGGAGACGCGACGACAAGGGTGCGTCCGGGGGGTTCGCCTCTGGCGCGCGGCGCCGTGACAAAGCCTGGGTTAGCCCCCTAATGTCTGTCCATGCGTTCCAAGCTGACCGCCCTCGCGCTCGCCGCCACGGCCCTGGCCATGCCCGCCCTGGCCCAGGATCGCACCCCGGCCGTGCGCCAGTCCCTGGTGGACCTCGCCTATGTGCTGGGCGAGGCCCACGCCCTGCGCCAGGCCTGCCTGGGCGAGGACGATCAGTATTGGCGGACCCGGATGATCCGGATGGTCGACACCGAACAGCCGGACGCCGCCCTCGATCGGCGGCTGAAGGAAAGCTTCAACACCGGCTTCGCCTCACGGCAGGGCGAGTTCCCGACCTGCACCGGCGCCACCCACCGGGCGGAGATCGCCACGGCCGCCAGGGGCCAGAGCCTGGCGGCCCAGCTGTCCCAGGTGATGAACCCGGTGCAGGGCGACGCCCCGCCGACCCTCAAGGAAATGAATGCCGACGCCGGTCATGGCGACGTAGCGACCAGGCCCGCCCCGCGCTAAGCTGGCCGCTCCTTCTCGGAGTGGTTGTCATGTCGCTCATCGTGTCCGTGGTCTTCCTGATCCTGGCCCTGTCCATCGTGCTGGGGGCCATCAAGATCGTGCCCCAGGGGCGCGAGTTCACGGTGGAGCGGTTCGGCCGCTACACCCGCACCTTGAAACCCGGCATCGCCTTCCTGACCCCCTTCGTCGAGAGCGTTGGCCGGCGCATCAACATGATGGAGCAGGTGCTGGACGTGCCGCGCCAGGAGGTGATCACCAAGGACAATGTCACCGTCCAGGTCGACGCCATCGTCTTCATCCAGGTGATGGACGCCTCCCAGGCGGCCTATCGGGTGACCAATCTCGACTTCGCCATCACCCAGCTGACCATGACCAATCTGCGCACCGTGGTCGGCAACATGGAGCTGGACGAGGTCTTGAGCCAGCGCGACCAGATCAACACCCGGCTGCTGGACGTCATCGACCAGGCGACCAGCCCCTGGGGGGTCAAGGTGGCGCGGATCGAGATCAAGGACCTGCAGCCGCCGCCGGACATCACCAACGCCATGGCCCGCCAGATGAAGGCCGAGCGCGAACGCCGCGCGGTGATCACCGAGGCCGACGGCGAGAAGCAGGCCGCCATCACCCGGGCCGAGGGCTCCAAACAATCGGCCATCCTGCAGGCCGAGGGTCGCAAGGAGGCCGCGTTCCGCGACGCCGAGGCCCGCGAACGCTCTGCCGCCGCCGAGGCCAAGGCCACCGAACTGGTCTCCGACGCCATCGCCAAGGGTGACGTCAACGCCGTGAACTATTTCGTCGCCCAGAAATATGTCGAGGCCTTCGCCAAGCTGGCCGATAGCCCGCAGCAGCGCACGGTCATTGTGCCCGCCGACATGGCCTCGCTGGTCGGCTCCATCGCCGGCGTGGGCGAACTGGTCCGCACGGCCCAGGCCAGCCAGGTCGAGGCGCGTCCCAAGCCCAAGGGCGGGAGCTGATCCGGTGGGCGGGCTGATGGGCCTGGCCCTGGCCAATCCCTTCTGGGTGTGGGCGGCGATCGGCGCGGCCTTGCTGGCGGTCGAGGTGTTCGGCGGCACGGGCTGGCTGCTCTGGCCGGCGGCCAGCGCGGCGGTGACGGCGGTGCTGAGCCTGGCCCTCTCGGTGGGGTGGCCTCTGCAGGCCCTGGTCTTCGCCGGCCTGACCATCGCCACCACCTTCGTGGCGCGCAGCCTGTGGCCGCCGCGCGATCCGGGGGAGACGGCGGACATCAACGACAATATCGGCCGGCTGATCGGCCATCACGGCAAGACCACCCACGCCTTCGCCGGCGGGGTCGGCCGGGTGTTCATCGACGGCAAGGAATGGGCGGCCGAACTCGACGAGGCCTCCGACCTGGCGGTCGGCGCCTCGGTCGAGGTGACCGGGGTCAGCGGCGCGCGGCTAAGGGTTCGGCCGTCTCATTAGCGGCGTCGGCGGCGTCTTCGTGGGCCTCGACCAGGAAGGTCCGCAGGGCCTTGAGGAACGGCAGGGCCTGCCGGAATTCGTTGTCGGTGAAGCCGTCACGCAGGGCCTCGGTCTTGTCCTTCATGCCGCGCAGGACGCAGGACTGGGCCTCCAGCCCGTCGCGGGTCAGGCGCACCCGCTTCTTGCGCCGGTCCGACACGTCGGCCAGCACCGCCACATAGCCCTTGGCCTCGAGCTTTTGCAGGATGGCGGTCAGGGCCCCCTTGGTCAGCAACAGGGCGCGGGCCAGCTCGGCCGGGGTCTGGCCGTCGCCATAGCGCATCATGAAGTTGAGCAGCTCGAAGTGGGCGTAGGTCATGCCCGGCGGCAGGCGTTTGACCACGGTCTGGCGCACGAAATAGCTGATCGCGCCGATCTCATTGAAGACCTCGACATAGGGCAGATTCTGCGGGGCCAGATTCTGGGGAGCCAGGGTCTGGGCGCCGGGGTTCTGGGCGGGGACGGGCGACATGTGCGCCTCCATTCGTTCAGTCGTGAACGAGATGGGGAGCCTCAGGCCCAAGGTCAAGGTCTGGCCGCTCAGGCCCTTGCGGGCTTGGCCTCGATCAGGCCCTTGCGGGCGAGCGCATCGGCCCGGTCGTTCATCACATGGCCGCTGTGGCCCTTGACCCAGCGCCAGGCGACGTCGTGGCGCAGGCGCGCCTCATCCAGCCGTTTCCACAGGTCGTCGTTCTTGACCGGCTTCTTGTCGGCCGTCTTCCAGCCCCGGGCCTTCCAGCCGCGGATCCACTCGGTGATGCCGTTCTTGACGTACTGGCTGTCGGTGTGGAGCTCGATCTTGCAGGGCCGCTTCAGCGCCTCCAGCGCCTGGATGGCGGCCATCAGCTCCATGCGGTTGTTTGTGGTGTCGGCCTCGCCGCCGCACAGCTCCTTCTCGTGGCCGCCCCACATCAGGATCGCGCCCCAGCCGCCGGGCCCGGGATTCCCCGAACAGGCGCCGTCGGTATAGACCACCACGTCGGGCGTCACGCGCCGGCCCCGAACAGCACCAGGTCCGGCGCCTCGCGATGGACGGCGAGCTTGCGCTCATATTCCAGCGGGTCCTTGGGCCGCACCAGGGCGCCGGCCGGGGTCGCGCCCCAGTCGTTCAGCCGGGTGAGGAAGAAGCGCATGGCCGCGCCATGGGCCAGGATCGGCAAGGCGGCGCGCTCGGCGTCGGACAGGGGGCGATGGCGCTCATAGCCGGTGAGCAGGGCGCGCGCGCTGGTGATGTTGAAGCTGCCGTCCGGCTCGAAGCACCAGGCGTTCAGCGCCACGGCGATGTCGTAGGCGAGCGCATCCACGCAGGCGAAATAGAAGTCGAAGGCGGCGGCGAACTTCGGGCCCTGGAAGAAGACATTGTCCGGGAAGAAGTCGGCGTGAATGATCCCTTCCGGCAGACCTTTGGGCCAATGAGCCGCCAGATGATCGAGGTCGCCCTGGATGACGGCCGCCAGGCCGGGCTTCAGCGCCTCGGCCTCATCGCCCAGCCGCGCGAACAGCGGCGCCCAGGCCGCCTGGCCCAGGTCGTTGGTGCGCTGGCCCGGAAAGCCCTGGGCGGCCAGGTGCAGGCGGGCCAGGCCCTCGCCGGCCTCGCGGCAATGGGCGGCCGTGGGCCGGCGGACGGACAGGCCGGTCAGGAACTCGACGATCACGGCGGGCTTGCCGCGCACCCGCTGCAGCATCTGGCCCGCACGATTGGGCACCGGGGCGGCGCTCGGATAGTCGTGGTCGGCCAGCCAGCGCATCAGGTCCAGGAAGAACGGCAGCTCGTCCTCGCGCACCCGCTTCTCATAGACCGTCAGGATGTAGCGCCCGGCCTCGGTCTCGAGCAGGAAGTTGGAGTTCTCAACCCCCTCGGCGATGCCCTTGAACGCCGTCGGCGCCCCGAGGTCGAAGTCGGCAAGCAGGAGGGTGAGCTCCTCGTCGGTGATGTCGGTATAGACGGCCATGGTCCGGCGGGCATGGGGGAGGTCGGGCGCAGGGTCAAGATGACTTTCCGTATTACGTATGTTAGAACGTCCTGTGTGGCCGCACTGTTGGAGTTTCGAGACATGATCGCGTTGAAGCTGACCCAGATCGGCAACTCCGTCGGCGTGGTCCTGCCCAAGGAAGCCCTGGCCAAGCTGGGCGTCGAAAAGGGCGACACGCTCTATCTGACCGAAAGCGCAGGCGGCGACATGCGGCTGTCCAGCTACAGCGCCGAGGTCGCCGAGGAGATCGCGCTGGGCGAAGCCTTCATGGATCAGTATCGCGACACCTTCCGCGCCCTGGCCAAATAGTGCCGCTCATTGAACCCCGGTGGATCAGCAAGGACGCCCTGCTGGTCCTTCACGATCGCAGCATCGCCCTGCATGGCGGCGCGCCGGGTTTGCGCGACGAGGGGCTGCTGGAGTCGGCGCTCGCTCGCCCGGCCAATCGCTTCCATTATGAGGGCGTCGACAATGTCTGCGTCCTGGCGGCGACCTATCTGGTGGCGGTCGCCAGCAACCATCCCTTCGCAGACGGCAACAAGCGCGCGGCCTATCTCGCCTGCGGTCTGTTCCTGCTGAAGAACGGCCGCCGGCTGGTCGCCGAGCAGGCCGACGCGGCGCTGACGGTACTGGCTGTGGCGGCGGGGCAGCGGGACATTGACGAGCTGGCGGAGTGGATCAGGGCGCGCTCGATCGGCTAGGTTGTGAACACCCGCGTGCGTGAGCTAATTTCGCAGCAATGGAGGCGAACATGGCCAAGGTTCCGGAACAGAAACGCACTCAAAGCGAGATCTATAGCATCCCCAGGCGTGACGGCGGCCAAGTGAACCTGATCGACCGGGACATGTCCCTTACAGCTCGTCGCGAGCGCGGCCGCGCCTTCATCAGCAGGTACAAGAAGACACTGGAAGTTTTGAGAACTTGAGACACCCTGTCATCAAGTCCGTAGGTTTCGTGCTCGTAGCCCTTCTGTTCGCCGGCGCGCTGATGAGCGCCGTTTTCGCGGCGAAAGCGGGACAACCGTTCATGGGGGTCAGCGCAACGGGAATCCCCGTCGGGACCTATTCAGTGCTGTCGATCTTCGCCGTAGCCGGCGCCTGCGGTGTGCTTGTGGCCGTGAGGGGTGTTCGCGCGGCCATTGGTCGGCGCCTCCGAAAATAGTCGACCCTCACCAACGTGGTGGCCGGCCGTCACCGCTAGGACTGAGTTCGCATTTACCCCGCCAAAACCCGCGGCAGCTTGAAGCTCACCGTCTCGCGGGCCGCATCCACCTCCACCACCTCGACGGCGAAGCGTTCGGCCAGGCGGTCGATGACGCCCCGAACCAGGACTTCCGGGGCCGAGGCGCCGGCGGTGACGCCGACGGTGGCCGCGCCGTCGATCCAACTGAAGTCCAGCTTGGTGGCGTCATCGATCAGGTGGGCCTGGCTGACACCCTCGCGCTTGGCGACCTCGACCAGGCGGACGGAGTTGGAGGAATTGGCCGAGCCGATCACCAGCACCACGTCGCTCTTGGCGGCGATGGTCTTGACCGCCTCCTGGCGGTTGGTGGTGGCGTAGCAGATGTCGTCCTTGTGCGGGGCGGCGATGGTGGGGAAGCGTTCGCGCAGCGCCGCGACGATGCCCGCCGTGTCGTCCACCGAGAGCGTGGTCTGGGTGACGAAGGCGATATTGGCGGCGTCCCTGGGCGTGAAGACCCGGGCGTCCTCGACGGTCTCGATCAGGGCCACGGCGCCGTCGGGCAGCTGGCCCATGGTGCCGACCACCTCGGGATGGCCGGCATGGCCGATCAGCACGATCTCGCGGCCGGCGTCATAGTGGCGCTGGGCCTCGACATGGACCTTGGAGACCAGCGGGCAGGTGGCGTCGAGATAGAGCATCTTGCGCGACTTGGCCTCGGCCGGCACCGCCTTGGGCACGCCATGGGCCGAGAACACCACCGGCCGGTCGACCGGGCATTCGTCCAGCTCCTCGACGAAGATGGCGCCCAGGGCCTTCAGCCGGTCCACCACATGGCGGTTATGGACGATCTCGTGGCGCACATAGACCGGCGCGCCGTACTTCTGGATGGCGCGCTCGACGATCTGGATGGCGCGGTCCACCCCGGCGCAGAACCCACGCGGGGTGGCCAGCAGCACCTTCAGGGCAGGCTTGACTTGAGACGGCTCGGACATGGGCGCAAACTAGGGTGTCGGGGCGTCATCCGCCAGCCGCGTTGCGGCCTCAATCGATAGCCATTAGTAGAAACCCATCGCAGGGCCTAAGACGGCCCTCGCCCCTCCATTTCTGGACGACCTGATGCGCCGTTCCCTTCTCGTTTCCGCGGTCCTGCTCCTGGCGGCCGCCACCCTGCCAGCGACCGCTTTCGCTCAGCGGCAACGCCCCGGCAGTGGGGGCGACGACCAGCAGGAAGACCAGGCGAAGAAGAAAAAGAAGGACGCCGAATGGGGTGACACCCAGGCGCCGCTTCCGGCCCTGCGCAACGCGGGCCCGTGCCCGTTCGTGAAGGTGCTCTACGACGCCGGCCGCTATGTCGAGTTCAAGGGCGGCAAGGAAGCCTCGGCCAATGTCGCCTATTCGGGCGAGATCCAGGGCATCTCGGCCGGCTGCGCCTACAAGGACGACCAGCCGATCACCGTGCAGATGGAGATTCTGTTCGAAATGGGCAAAGGCCCGGCCGCCGAGGGCTCGCAGAAGACCTATCGCTACTGGGTGGCGGTGACCAAGCGCAACGACGCGGTGATCGCCAAGCAGTATTTCGACCTGCCGGTGAACTTCCAGCCGGGCCAGGACCGGCTCTACGCCACCGACAATATCGACCAGCTGGTCATTCCGCGCGCCAGCACCACGACCTCGGGCTCGAACTTCGAGATCCTGGTCGGCTTCGACGTGACGCCGGAAATGGCGGCCTTCAACCGTGACGGCAAGCGCTTCCGTCTGAACGCGGGCGCCGCTGCTGGGAGCAGCGACAACCGCCCATGAGCGATCTGAAACGGGGCCTGAGCGAAGCGGTCGCCGCCGCCTTCGCCGCGGCGGGACTGCCGGCCGAGCTGGGCCGGGTGACGCCGTCTGACCGGCCCGACCTGGCCGATTTCCAGTGCAATGGCGCGCTCGCCGCCGCCAAGACCGCGCGGCGCGATCCGCGCGAGATCGCCGCCGGCGTGACCGCCGCCCTGGCCGGTGATCCGCGCCTGGCCATGGTCGAGATCGCGGGCCTGGGCTTCATCAATATCCGGGTCTCGGACCAGGCCCTGTCGGAGCGTGCGCGCGAGATCGCCGCCGATCCGCGCCTGGGCGCCAGCTTCGTGGAAGGTCCGCGCCGCATCCTGGTCGACTATGGCGGACCCAATGTCGCCAAGCCGATGCATGTGGGCCATCTGCGCTCCTCGATCATCGGCGAGGCGGTGAAGCGCATCTATCGGTTCCGGGGCGACGTGGTGGTCGGCGACGCCCACTTCGGCGACTGGGGCTATCAGATGGGCCTCCTGATCGGCGCCGTGATGGACGAGGATCCCTTCGTCCGCGCCCTGATGGACAGGCTCAACGCCCGCACCTCGCCGGTGACCCCGGCCGAGGAGAAGCAGGCCTTCGCGGCGCTGGACGAACGCATCAGCCTGGCCGATCTCGACCGCCTCTATCCCCAGGCTGCGGCCCGGGGGAAGGAAGACGTCGAATACCGCGACCGGGCCCGCAAGCTCACCATGGAGCTGCAGAACAAGACCGCCGGCTATCACCTGCTCTGGCGGCACTTCTCGCGGGTGACGCGGGTGGCCTTGGAGCGCGACTTCCATGCGCTCGGCATCGATTTCGACCTGTGGAAGGGCGAGAGCGACGTCGATGACCTGATCGCCCCGATGGTGGCCGAGCTTGAGGCCAAGGGCCTCTTGGAAGACGACCAGGGCGCGCGGATCGTGCGGGTCGCCAAGCCGGGCGAGACCAAGAAGAAGAAGCTGCCCGACGGCTCCGTCGTGGTGGTTCCGAGCCCTGATCCCCTGCTGGTGGTGAGCTCCGAGGGCTCGGCCATGTATGGCACCACCGATCTCGCCACCGTGCTGGACCGCAAGCGCAGCTTCGATCCCAGCCACGTGCTCTATGTCGTGGACCAGCGGCAGGCCGATCACTTCGAGATCGTGTTCCGCGCCGCCTACCTGGCCGGCTACGCCCGCGAAGGCAGCCTGGAGCATATCGGCTTCGGCACCATGAACGGCACCGACGGCAAGCCCTTCAAGACCCGCGAGGGCGGGGTGCTGAAGCTCAATGACCTGATCGAGATGACCCGCACCAAGGCGCGCGAGCGCCTGCGCGAGGCCGATCTGGGCGCCGAGCTCGATCCCGACAGCTTCGAGGACACCGCCCACAAGGTGGCCGTCGCGGCCCTGAAGTTCGCCGATCTGCAGAACTTCCGCGGCACCTCCTACGTCTTCGACCTGGATCGGTTCTCCAGCTTCGAGGGCAAGACCGGCCCCTATCTGCTGTACCAGGCGGTGCGGGTGAAATCCCTGCTGCGCCGGGCGGCGGACGAGAACATCACGGCCGGTCCGATCACCGTCGGCCAACCGGCCGAGCGTGACCTGGTGCTGCTGATGGACGCTTTCGACCAGGCCCTGGTCGACGCCTATGACAAGAAGGCCCCGAACTTCATCGCCGAGCACGCCTTCAAGCTGGCCCAGGCGTTCTCGAAGTTCTACGCCGCCTGTCCGATCCTGCCGGCCCAGGCCGAGGTTCGCGCGTCGCGCCTGAGTCTCGCCCAGACCACGCTGCGCCAACTGGAACAGGCCCTGGACCTGCTGGGCATAGCCGCGCCGGAGCGGATGTAGGTTTCGCCTCCCGACCGGGGCCTCGGAGACACCGCATGGAAACCCGGTCCGCCGCCTGCTCCTGCGGCCAGTTGCGGATCGAGGTTCGCGGCGAACCGCGCGGTGTCGGCGTCTGCCACTGCCTGGCCTGCCAGCGCCGGACCGGCAGCGCCTTCGCGGCCCTGGCCAGTTTCACCCCGCCCTATCAGGTGACGGGTGAGGCCACGGAATATGTCCGCCAGGGCGACCAGGGCGCGCGGTTCCGCTTCCGCTTCTGCCCGGTCTGCGGGACCAATCTGTTCCACACGGAAGAGGGCTTTGAGGCCCGCTCGGTGAGCGTCGCCCTGGGCGCATTCGACGACCAGGCAGACCTCCCGCCGCCCCAGGTCTCGGTCTATGACAGCCGCCGCCACCCGTGGGTCCAGCTGTCGCCCGACGCGCAGGTTTTCGATAGGGACCCCGGTTAGGTCGGGCGTAACTCTCGCATCATTCCGCCGGAGCGCCGGATTTCGCGCCCGGCGCCCTGAATGCTGCACCTGCGAAGGAAATTGTGCGGAACCGGGTGGCGGTGGCGGAAATCGATGGGGATCGACCCTGGTCGGGCGACTTGGCGCATTGACTTGGGACGCCCCTTCGAACAGGTTCCGCCTCGACTCTCGCGGGAGAGATCGGGGCTTTCGAGTCCCGGAGCCGAAGGCGCAACCGCCCCGGAAACGCTCAGGCAAAAGGACCGCGACGGGCTGATGAACGCTGGAAAGTAGCGCGCCCTTGCGGGTGCGCTCGCCGAAGGAGCAAGGGCCCGTCCCCCCGGGGATCGTCCCGAAATCTCTCAGGTCCCAGGACAGCGGGGGCAGGGTGCAGCCGGAGATCGCCTCCGTTTGCGCCTGTGCCATCAGCCGGAGTCCAGCCTTGTCCGACGAAACCCTCAAGACCACGCCGCTGCACCAGGCGCATATCGACGCCGGCGCGCGCATGGTCCCTTTCGCCGGCTATTCCATGCCCGTGCAGTACAGGGACGGCGTGCTCAAGGAGCACCTGTGGACCCGTGAACATGCGGGTCTGTTCGATGTCTCCCACATGGGCCAGGCGCGGCTGCGCGGCGTCTCGCCGCTGTCGGCCTTCGAGGAGATCACGCCCGGCGACTTCATCGGGCTGAAGCCGGGCAAGCAGCGCTATTCGGTGCTGTTGAACAAGCGCGGCGGGGTGATCGACGACCTGATGGCGGCCCGTCCCGACGACGACGGCCTGTTTGTAGTGGTCAATGGCGCCTGCAAGGACAACGACTTCAAGGTCATCGACAACGAGCTGGCCGGCCAGGTGACCATCGAGCGCCTGGAAGACCGCGCCTTGCTGGCGGTCCAGGGCCCCGAGGCGGCGGCCGTGATCGCCCGCCATCTGCCGGCCGCGGCCAGAATGGTGTTCATGGACTCACGCGCCATGCCGGGCTTCGGGACCAATATCCTGATCTCGCGCTCCGGCTATACCGGCGAGGACGGCTATGAGATCTCGGTCCCGGCCTCCGAGGCCCTGCGGATCTGGGAGCTGTTGCTCGAGGATCCGCGCCTGAGGCCGATCGGCCTGGGCGCCCGCGATTCCCTGCGCCTCGAAGCCGGCCTGCCGCTCTACGGCCATGACGTCGATGAGACGGTCAGCCCGATCGAGGCGGACCTGGCCTTCGCCGTCTCGGTGAAGCGCCGCGCCGCGCGCGACTTCCCGGGCGCCGCCCGCATCGCCCAGGAACTGGAGGAGGGCCCGTCGCGTAAGCGCGTGGCCCTGCGCATCCTGGAAGGCGCTCCGGCCCGAGAGGGCGCCGAGATCGCCGATGAGGCCGGCGCCGTGGTCGGCGTCGTCACCTCCGGCGGCTTCTCGCCCAGTCTTTCGGCGCCCATCGCCATGGGCTTCGTACCCCCCGCGCTCGCGGTGGCGGGCACGAAGCTGAAGGTCATTGTGCGGGGCAAGCCACAGGCCGCCGAGGTCGTGGCCATGCCTTTCGTTCCCCATCGCTATGTCCGCAAGCTCTGAGAAAAGGACCCCCTATGCGTTTCACCAAGGATCATGAGTGGGTCGAGCTGGAGGGCGATGTCGCCACCATCGGCATCACCGCCTACGCCGCCGACCAGCTGGGCGACGTGGTGTTCGTGGAGGTGCCCGACGCCGGCAAGACCGTGAAGGCCGGCGACGGCCTGGCGGTGGTCGAGAGCGTCAAGGCGGCCTCGGACGTCTACGCCCCGATCTCTGGCGAGGTGGTCGAGGGCAATCCGGCGCTCGGCGACGCGCCCGAGACCGTCAATGACCAGCCCGAGAAGGGCGGTTGGTTCGCCAAGCTGAAGATCGCCGACAAGGCCGAGTTCGAGGCCCTGATGGATCGCGACGCCTACGAAGCCTATCTCGGCACGCTCTAGGATCACCATGCGCTACCTGCCCCTGACCCCCGCCGACCGCGCCCAGATGCTGGGCGTCATCGGCGTCGACACGATCGACGACCTGTTCGCCGATGTGCCCGCCGCCGCCCGCAAGGCCGAGCTGTTCGACCTGCCGCGCCATGCCGGCGAGATGGAGGTCGAGCGCCATCTCCAGGCGTTGGCGGCCAAGAACCGGCCGGCCGGGGCGGGGCCGTTCTTCTGTGGGGCAGGGGCCTATAAGCACCACGTGCCGGCGACGGTGGATCACATCATCCAGCGCTCGGAATTCCTGACCAGCTACACCCCCTATCAGCCGGAAATCGCCCAGGGCACCCTGCAGGTGCTGTTCGAGTTCCAGACCCAGGTGGCGGCCCTGACCGGGCTCGAGGTGGCCAACGCTTCGATGTATGACGGCTCCACCGGCTGCGCCGAGGCGGTGATGATGGCCCAGCGGGTCACCCGCCGGAAGACGGCGGTGCTGTCGGGCGGTCTGCACCCCCACTACGCCGCCGTGACCCAGACCATCGCCCATGCCGAAGGTATGGACATCACCCGCCTGCCCGTGGCGATCGACGCGGAGGCCGCAGTGATCGCGGCGATCACGCCAGAGACCGCCTGCGTGGTGGTGCAGACCCCCAATGTGTTCGGGGTGGTCACCGATGTCACCAAGATCGCCGAGGCCGCCCATGCGGCCGGCGCCCTGATGATCGTGGTGACCACCGAGGCCGTGTCCTTCGGCCTCTTGAAGTCGCCGGGCGAGATGGGGGCCGACATCGCCGTGGCCGAGGGCCAGTCGATCGGCGTCGGTCTCAACTATGGCGGGCCCTATGTCGGCCTGTTCGCCTGCCGCGAAAAGTTCGTCCGCCAGATGCCGGGCCGGCTGTGCGGCGAGACCGTCGACGCCGAGGGCCGGCGCGGCTTCGTGCTGACCTTGTCGACCCGCGAGCAGCATATCCGCCGCGAGAAGGCGACCTCGAACATCTGCACCAACTCCGGCCTCTGCGCTCTGGCCTTCACCATCCACATGACCCTGTTGGGCGAGCGCGGCTTGCGCGACCTGGCGGCGATCAACCACGCCAAGGCGCGGCAGTTGCGCGACGCGCTCGCCGCCGTGCCGGGGATCGAGATCCTGACGCCCCGGTTCTTCAATGAGTTCGCCATCCGGGTTCCCGGCGGCGCGGCCCAGACGGTCGAGGCCCTGCTGGCCGACGACATCGTGGCCGGCGTGCCGTTCTCCAGGCTCGATCCGCAGGCCGGCCTGGACGACGTCCTGCTGGTGGCCGCCACCGAGACCACGACGGCGGCGGATATCGCCGCCTTCGCCCAGGCCCTGAAGGGGAGGACCGTCTGATGACCATGCTGAACGTGGGCCGTCCGACCCAACCCCAGACCGCCGTGCCGGTCGCCCATGCGTCCCTGACCGGGGCCAGAGGCCTGTTGCAGGACGAGGCGCTGATCTTCGAACTGGGCGGCTGGGACAAGACCGGCGTCGACCTGGAGCCGGCCGAGCAGGACGCCTCCGACCTGGCGGGCCTGATCCGTGAGGCGGCGATCGGCTTGCCGGGCCTCTCCGAGCCCGAGGCCATGCGCCACTATGTGCGCCTGTCCCAGAAGAACCACGCCATCGACCTGGCGCTCTATCCGCTGGGGTCGTGCACCATGAAGCACAATCCACGCCTCAACGAGAAGGCGGCCCGCCTGCCGGGCTTCGCCGACCTGCACCCGATGGCCCCGATCTCCACGGTCCAGGGCGCCCTGCAGTTGATGGACGAGCTGGCCCACTGGCTGAAGACCCTGACCGCCATGCCGGCGGTGGCCCTGTCGCCCAAGGCCGGCGCCCATGGCGAGCTCTGCGGCCTCCTGGCCATCAAGGCGGCCCACGAGGCCAAGGGCCAGGGCCATCGCCGCCTGGTGCTGGTGCCGACCTCCGCCCATGGCACCAACCCGGCCACCGCCGCCTTTGTCGGCTATGACGTGGCCGAGATCGCCCAGACCGAGGACGGCCGGGTCGACCTGGCCGACCTGGAGGCCAAGCTGACCACCGACGTGGCGGCGATCATGGTCACCAACCCCAACACCTGCGGCCTGTTCGAGCGCGACGTGATCGAGATCGGCCGCCTGACCCATGCGGTCGGGGCCTATTTCTACTGCGACGGCGCCAACTTCAACGCCATCGTCGGCCGGGTGCGGCCGGGCGACCTGGGCGTCGACGCCATGCATATCAACCTGCACAAGACTTTCTCCACGCCGCACGGCGGCGGCGGGCCCGGCGCGGGTCCGGTGGTGTTGTCAGAGGCGCTGGCGCCCTTCGCGCCCGCCCCCTGGGTGGTCAGCGGCGCTGACGGCTTCAAGCTGGTTGAGGAGACCGTGGACGAGGCCGCCCAGGGCTTTGGCCGCATGGTCGCCTTCCAGGGCCAGATGGGCATGTTCGTGCGCGCCTACGCCTATATGCTGAGCCACGGATCGGACGGCCTGCGCCAGGTCGCCGAGGACGCGGTGCTGAACGCCAACTACATCAAGGCGCGGCTGTCAGGGGTGATGAGCGCGGCGTTCCCGGATGGGCCCTGCATGCACGAGGCCCTGTTTGACGACCACTGGCTCGAAGGCACGGACGTCACCACCCTCGACTTCGCCAAGGCGATGATCGACGAGGGTTTCCACCCCATGACCATGTACTTCCCGCTGGTCGTGCACGGGGCGATGTTGATCGAGCCGACCGAGACCGAGTCGAAACAAGAGCTCGACCGATTCTGCGACGCGCTCATCGCCCTGGCCCATGCGGCCAAGGCCGGCGACGTTGATCGGTTCAAGGGCGCGCCCTATCTGGCCCCCCTGCGACGCCTGGACGAGACCCTGGCGGCCCGCAAACCGAAGCTGACGTGGCGCCCAGAGCTCACAACTGTGGCGCCGGCGCCGCTCGCGGCTGAATAGCGCACCCGAAGCCCACCTGGAGAAAATTTAACGGGCTAATCGGCTTTACGTGGGCACCATGCGTTCTCATATCGGTACCAAGCGGCCACCGCCCGACCTCCCCAGTGCGGGCGCGGGCCGCATCCCTCAGGATTGATCGTGACCTTCGCTGTGCCCAGCGTGCCCATTCTGCGCGCCTCTGACGCCCCCGCCCGTGAGCTCGTCGCTCGCGTGAGCCGGTTTGTGCTGACGGTCCTGGGCCTGTTCATCATGCTCGTGGGTCTGGTCACCGCGCCTTTGCCGGGTCACCTCGGCCTGCCGATCCTGATCGTCGGGCTGATGATCGTCCTGCGCAATTCCTTCAAGGCCCGCCGCCGCTTCGTGCGGATCCAGAAGGCGCACCCGAAGATGATCTTCCCGCTGCGGCGGCTGCTGCGGCGTGAGCCGGAAGTGGCCCCCGTCGCCTGGCAACAGGTGCTGCGGATGGAGCGGCTTGTCGTGCCCAAGCGCTACCGGTTCGCCGTGCGCTCGCGCCGCTGGTTGTCGCGCCGCAGCCGTGGCCCAGGCGCCACAGGTACGGGCCACAACGCTCCGGCGTCGCCCTTTCCCGCCGAATAGGGCCGTTAAGGCTCAATTTTAACGGGCGCGTCGCCTTTAAGTCCCA
>NZ_CANCLE010000042.1 GCF_947378715.1 Phenylobacterium aquaticum | reverse complement strand
GCGGCAAAGAAGCCTGCCGCCGCCGCGGCGACCGCCGCCGCGCCGTGGGACGACGAGGAGGGCTAGGCTCTCCCCTTCGGATGGTCATGGCCGGGCTTGTCCCGGCCACCCCAGCGCGCCGGACCGTACGGACATCGCACGGACACCGGCTGCGAGCAGCAGGAGCGCCAGCAGGGCTGGTCCCAGCCGGATGGCCAGGGCCGTCTGTTCGGCCAGGCTGAGCGTCAGGCAGACGATTCCCACCCAGACCACCGCGCGGCGGCCCTGGGGCTCGCCGCCGGCGACCACGGCGACACCGCCGGCCATCAGCACGAGGTCGTAGTCCATCAGGCGCGGATTGCAGAGCTGGGCCACGGCCAGAGCCAGCAGGAAACGCGGCTGCGGCCCCAGCTGGCGCGCCTCTGCGATGGCCAGGCCGCTGAGCGACATCAGCCCCGCGAACACGAGCCACAGGGTCTGGGTGGCCAGATCCCCGCCCCTCAGGCCCAGATGGGCCACGTCGTCGAGGAAGCCCACCCCCGTCTGCTGGCCGATCACCACGCTGTCCAGGGCGACCCGCCAGGCAGCAATCTCAGGGCCGCCGGTCACCACCACCCAGACGGCGGCCAAACCGGCTCCACAGAGCCCCATGGCGAGCTTCGCGGCCCTCAGTCGCCACGGGTCGGCGGCATAGGCGAAGATCAGCAGATAGGTCAGGTAGACCGGCTTGATCAGGGCGACGCCCAGGATCACCGGGATCATCGCCCAGCCGGCGCCGCCCATCGTCAGAACCGCCGCATGGCAGGGCCCGGCGATGTTGCCGCAGGAGAGCGCGCTGCCCTTGCACATGGCCAGGATCGGCGCGCGATCGCGCGGGTCGGCGTCTGGCGCGGGTCGCAGGAACAGCACCCAGAACATCCAGGCCATCAGGCCTGCATAGGCCAGGCCGTAGACCAGCCTGAGGGTCGAGATTCCTGGCCCGCTCGCGAGCGGCGAGAGCGCCCAGGCCAGCTGGGGCAGATAGACATAGGCGGCCGGTCGTCCGCCCGGGCACGACAGGCCCTCGGCATAGAGCGGCAGATGGTGGGCCACGCGCCAGGCGGCGCAGGCGACGGCGTCGAAGTCGTTCAGCCACCAGCCGCCCTTGATCCCTCGCCCGATCAGGCCGGCCAGAGTCGAGAGAGAGAACAGGGCGATCAGGCCGAACGGCGCGCGGCCCACTTGGGCCGGCCTCACGCGGCGCGGGCCCGTGGCAGGGCGCTGGCCGCGCCGCAGGCGATCATCACCCCGCCCAGGGCCAGCATGCCCAGTGGCGAGCCATAGTCGGCGAAATCCAGCAGATGCCCGGCCAGCGAGAAGACACAGGCCGCCGCGACCGCCCACCCCGCCCACAGCGCCGCCTTGGGCTGGCGCGGACGGATCGCGCTGACGGCGACCAGCAGGCCCGGTCCCAGCAGGAACACGTCCTCGCTCATCAGTCGGGGATTGGCGAGCACGGCGCAGGCCAGGCCCAGCCACAGGCGTTGCTCGTCCAGCAGCCGGCCACGCTCGGCGATGACCAGGCCGCAGAAGGTCATCAGGGCCGCCCACAACAGCGCCAGGGCGACGCCGGGCGCCCCCTCGGTTGGCACGCCGGCCAGGGTCAGCCAGCCGAACAACCCGTCGCCGGGGGTGACCTGATAGACGAAGTGCGACAGCAGCGCTCGCCAGGCCGCGACCTCCGGTCCGCCGCCGCCGGCGAACAGCACCGTCGGCGCGAGCCCCAGACCGAGACCCAGCGCCACAGCGCCCACCCGCCAGGCCGGGCTGCGCCGGGCCAGCACCAGTACGGCCAGATAGGTCAGGAACACCGGCTTCACGGCCCCGGCGGCGGCCACCGCCAGCACGAACAGCCAGGGCGCGCGGGCGAAGACCAGACCGGCGGCGACGACGCCGGCGTGCAGCGGCAGGGCGATATTGCCTGTGGTCACTGCGCTGCCCGACACCACGGCCATGAACCGCGCCCGATCGCGCGGTGCGCCCGGCGTCTCGCGCCGCAGGCAGGCGGCCCAGACCACCAGGGCGGCGGCCCCGGCATAGAGGGCGAGATAGAGGGCCATCAGGCCGGAGTGACCGAACACCCCCAGCAGGCCGGCGGTGAGCCTGGCGACCCAGGGGCCGTAGACGAAGGCGGCGGCGTTAGGATCGGCGCAGGGGACGGCCTGGTCATAAAGCCCGACGCCGGAGCGAACCCGCTCGGCCCCGCAGACCAGGGCGTCATAGTCGGTGAACCAGACCCCGCCGCGCACCACCCGGTTCACCAGGCCGCTCAGCACCGGCAGGCTGAAGATCAGCAGGCCCCAGCCGCCGGGAATGGCGATCCGTGGGCGCGGGCGGGCGATCGGCGGGGCGGCGGCGCCATAGCGGAGCTCGCTCACGCCTCGGCCTCCCGCCAGACCGGCGTCTCAGGGTTCGGCGCAGGACCCGTCGACGCTCTACGCCACACGCCGACCCGGGCGGCGGCGAAATTGAACAGACCGCCGCCGGCCGCGCCCATCAGACCCGCCGCCACGCCAGGAACCCCCAGGACGTTCAGCCCCATGGCCATGGCCTCGCTGACGACCGCGCCGACCAGACAGCCCGCATAGAAGCGACCCAGCCCCGCCAGGGCCGCGCGGCCGCGCAGCCGCTGGTCGCGGAAGGTCAGCAGGTTATTGGCCCAGAAGTTCCAGCTCATGGCCGTGAAGATCGCCAGGGCCTGGGCGGCCCAGAGGCTGAGCCCCGCCGCCTGGCCGCTCAACAGCACCGCCAGGTGGGCCATCAGTCCGCTGACGCCGACGCCCAGGAACATGGCCAGCCGCGCGGGGATCAGCCCCCGGGTCCGCTTCTCCACCAGCAGGCCGGCCAGATCGGCCATCACCCGCAGGTCCAGCTTCGAGGCGCCGCCGAGACGGGTGCGCAGGGCCGTCGGGGCCTCGACCACCTGAGGCGTACGGCCCCCGGAGGTCAGCACATCGACCAGAATCTTGAACCCGACCCCGGTCAGCGATCCGCGCACGGCCTCGAACCAGGCTCGGCGCATCAGGAACAGGCCGCTCAGGGGATCGGTCACCCGAGCCCCGATCAGCGCCTGGGCGGCGCGGGTGCCAATCCGGCTGATGGCGTCGCGAAAGCCGGATAGGCCGCTGCCGGCCGGGGTCATGTAGCGACTGGCCGTCGCCACCTCCGCCCCGGTCGCCTCCAGGCTGGCCAACAGCTGGCGGATCAGGCGCGGATCATGCTGACCGTCGCCGTCCATCAGGGCCAGCACCTCGCCCCGCGCGGCGTCCCAGCCCGCGATGGCCGCCGAGGCCAGCCCCCGGGCGCCGGCCCTGCGGATCAGGCGGATGCGCGGGTCGCGCAAGCCTCGCCCCCGCACCACCCAGCTGGTCTCCTGATCGACGGAATCGTCGACCACCAGGACCTCGAAGGACAGGCCCGCGAGTTCGGCGGTCAGCTCGTCCAGTACGGCGCCAATCGCCTCGGCCTCATCGAGGACGCAGATCACCACCGACAGGTTCGGGGCGCGGGGGTCGTGATCGACGCGCGCGGAAGCCGCGCGCCGGGGGACCGGCTCGGTCATGGTCTCAGGTCCTCTGGGGCGCGCGCGCCCGGATGTCAGGTCGGCGCGTGGAGCGCCGGGCGGCGGGGAGGTTCGGCTCGGCCATGGGGCGAAATCGCCCGGCCAAGCTGTTGTTTTGATGACGTCTTCATTGCAGCGCCCGGTCGATCATTGCCGGGCGCGACGGGGGCGAAACGAAGCGGATGCATCTCAGTCACAGTCGGGACAGAACCAGGGCCAAGTCGCAGCGGCTTGAAACGCCGCTGTCGATTATCAGTATCTATATGTTTAGTAAGAACGCAATGTGCAAGTCGAAAGACGGTCGTTGGAGGACGGCGACGCCGGCCCTGATTCCGCGTTACAAGGCGCCATGGCCAAACCCCGCGCGCCCAAGGCGTCCCGCTTCACCTCGAAACCCTCGACCAAGGTCCCCCAGGGCCTGCCTGACCGCGAGACCCTGATCCGGTTCATCCGCGAGGCCGGCGAGTCCGAGAAGGCCGACATCGCCAAGGCGTTCGGTCTCAAGGGCGCCGAGCGCAAGGCCCTGCGCGAGATGCTGCGCGGCCTGGAGGCGGACGGCTCACTCGGCCGTCGCGGCCGCAAGGGCTTCGCGGAGGCCGGCGCCGTGCCCCCCGTGGGCGTGGTCGACGTCACCGAGCGCGACGCGGACGGCGAGCTGATGGTCCGCCTGACCCGGGCCGAGGACGCCCCCCTGATCCGGCTCGCGCCGGACCGCTCCGCTCCCGTCGGCGGCGCGCCGGGCCTGGGCGACCGGCTGCTGGTCCGCTTCGAGCGGCTGGAGAACGGTGAACTCGAGGCCCGACTGATCAAGCGGCTGGGGGCCAGCGCCCACAAGGTGCTGGGCGTCATCCGCAAGGCCCGGCGCGAAACCCGGGTCGAACCGGTCGACCGCAAGTCCAAGGAAAGCCTGCTGATCCCCGAGGCCGAGGCCCGCGACCTGCGCGACGGCGACCTGGTCCTGGCCTCGGTCGGCGCCTCGGAACAGCGCTATGGTCCCAAACGCGGCAAGATCCTGGAAATCGTCGGCCGCGAGGACCAGCCCCGCGCCGCCTCCCTGATCGCCATCCATTCCCATGGCATCCCGACCGGCTTCTCCGCCGAGGCCGAGGCGGAAGCCGAAGCCGCCGAGCCCCCGACCCTGTCGGGCCGCGAGGACCTGCGCGACATCCCCCTGATCACCATCGACCCCGCCGACGCCCGCGACCACGACGACGCGGTCTACGCCCAGCCGGACGACGCGGCGGACAATCCCGGCGGCTGCGTGGTCTGGGTGGCCATCGCCGACGTCGCGGCTTACGTCCGCCCGGCCTCGGCGCTGGACAAGGAAGCCCGGGAAAAGGCCAACAGCGTCTATTTTCCCGACCGGGTGGAGCCCATGCTCCCCGAGCGCCTGTCCAACGGCCTGTGCTCCCTGCGGCTCGGCGAGGCCCGCGCCTGCCTGGCCGTGAGGATGGTGTTCGACGCGCAAGGGCGAAAGCGCGGCCACAAGTTCGTTCGCGGCCTGATGCGCTCGGCCGCCAAGCTCTCCTACGAGCAGGCGCAGGCCGCAATCGACGGCCAGACGGACGATGTCACCGGCCCGCTGCTGGAGCCCATACTGAAGCCCCTGTGGGCCGCCTATCACATCATGCTGAAGGGCCGGCTCGCCCGTTCGCCGCTCGCCATCGAGAGCATGGAGCGGCGGATCATCATCAATGCGGCCGGCGAGGTCGCCTCCATCCAGCCCCGCGCCTCGCTGGAGGCCCACCGGCTGATCGAGGAGATGATGGTCCAGGCCAATGTCTGCGCCGCCGAGATGCTGGAGGCCAAGCGCACCCCGCTGATCTACCGCATCCACGACACCCCCAGCGCCGAGAAGGTCCAGTCGCTGGCCGAGTTCCTGGCCACCCTGGGCATCCCCTGGTCCAAGGGCGAGGCGCCGCGCACCGACCGCTTCAACAAGCTGCTGGGCGAGACCCGCGAGAGCCCCCACGCCGACATCATCAATGAGGTGGTGCTGCGCTCCCAGATGCAGGCGGTCTATTCCACCGAGAACATCGGCCACTTCGGCCTGAACCTGCAGCGCTACGCCCACTTCACCTCGCCGATCCGCCGCTATGCCGACCTGATCGTCCACCGGGGCCTGATCTCCGCCCTGGGCTTCGGGGCCGACGGCCTTTCGGACCGCGACATCTCCCAGATGAAGGACACCGCCGAGCAGATCACGGTGGCTGAGCGCCGGGCCATGGCCGCCGAACGCGACGCCACCGACCGCTATGTCGCCGCCTTCCTGGCCGACCGGGTGGGGGCCGAGTTCCCCGGCCGCATCACCGGGGTCACGCGCTTTGGCCTGTTCATCCGCCTGGACGAGACCGGCGCCGACGGCCTGGTCCCGATCTCCAAGCTGGGCGGCGAGTTCTTCATCCATGACGACCGCATGCACGCCCTGGTCGGCGAACGCTCCGGCGCCCGCTGGCCGCTAGGCATGAAGGTCAATGTGAAGCTCTTGGAGGCCACCCCGATCACCGGCGGCCTGCTGTTCGAAATGGTCAGCGAGCCGGCCCCGCCGGACGCCAGTTCCCCCCGCCCCCGGCTGGCCCAGCGCGGCCGGGTCCCCGGCGCCATGGACGCCAAGCGCCAGGGCGGTCCGCCCCGGGGCGTGCGCAAGGGCAAGCGGCGGTGAATCCTCGTCTCGAAGATTGACCCTACGGCGCCGTTTCCTCAGGCGCCCGACAGTCATACAGTTGTTTCATGAGTGATCCGATCCTTGCCAAACGGCCGCCCGAAGGCGGCCGTCAACGCGCGCCCGGGACCCCCGCCGTCCGCCCGCGCGACGCCGCCACCCTGTTCATCGTCCGCCGCGACGGGGCCAAGCCCCGGGTGCTGATGGGCAAGCGGCATGGCGGCCACGACTTCATGCCGAACCTGTGGGTGTTCCCGGGGGGGCGCATCGACAAGGCCGACTTCCGCGCGCCCTACGCCACCGACCTGACGCCCGACGTCGCCGCCAAGCTGGAGGGCCACAAGGGCTCCCGTGGCCGCGCCCTGGCTCTGGCCGCGGTGCGTGAGACCTTCGAGGAGGCGGGACTGCTGTTGGCCCGCAAGGCCGATCCCCGCCCCATCGCCGGCCCCTGGCGGGAATTCCTGGCCCAGGGCGCCCTGCCCGACCTGGAGGCGCTGTCGATCATCTATCGCGCCGTCACCCCGCCCATGCTGGCCAAGCGGTTCGACACCTGGTTCCTGATGGCCGACGCCGAGCGCCTGATCAGCCTGGATCGCCAGCCCGACTGCGGCGAACTGGAAGAGATCGCCTGGTTCGAGTTCGACGACGCCCTGGAGCTTCCCCTGCCGATGGTCACCCGCGCGGTGATCAAGGAGACGGTCGCCAGGCTCGAGGATCCCGGCCGTCCGGTGCCCTATATGCGCTTCACCGCCGGGGCGCCGCGGATGCGTCATCTCTGATTTTCACGATATTCGGCGTGCGCATTGACTTTGCTCGCGGGATTCGTATTTTCCGCGGCTCTTCAGAACACCTGCCGGCGCTTCGCGCCCCGGCCCCGCCCGAGGACCGACCATGGCGAAGCCCGCCTCAATTAAGATCCGCCTGAATTCCACGGCGGACACCGGCTTCTTCTACGTGACCAAGAAGAACGCCCGCACCAAGACCGACAAGCTCGTCATGAAGAAGTACGACCCGGTCGTGCGCAAGCATGTCGAGTTCAAGGAAGGCAAGATTAAGTAAGCGGACCCTCTCCAGGTCTGTAGTCGAAACGCCCGGACCGCAAGGCCGGGCGTTTTTCGTATGCCGGCTCAGGCGGCCCGCGAGACGACCTTGTTGCGCCCCGAGGCCTTGGCCTCATAGACGCCCTCGTCGGCCCGCTTGAGCAGGGCCTCGGGCTTGTCATTGGGGCCGAGCGTCGCCGCCACCCCGATCGAGATGGTCACGGTCAGCAGTTCGGCGCCGTGCATCACCCGGAAGGGCGAGCCGGCCACGTGCAGGCGGATCCGCTCGGCGATCCGCTCGGCGTCCTCGATCTTGGTGTCGGGCATGACCACGACGAACTCCTCCCCGCCATAGCGGCAGGGCAGATCGATGGCGCGGACGTTCGACGCCAGGCGCACCGCGAACTCGCGCAGCACCTCGTCGCCGACGTCATGGCCGTAGCCGTCATTGATCTTCTTGAAGTGGTCGATGTCGATCAGCAGGCAGGCCACCGGATCGCCGCCGAGCGTCGCGCGCTTGACCAGGGCGTCCAGCTGGCCGGTCATGTAGCGACGGTTGTGCAGGCCGGTGAGCTGGTCGGTCACCGCCAGCTCCAGCGAGTGGTCGAGATTGTCGCGCAGATAGTCGGTGTAGCGCTTGCGCCGGATCTGGGTGCGGGCGCGCGCCGCCAGCTCCTGCGGATCGATCGGCTTGGAGAGGATGTCGTTGACCCCGATCTCCAGGGCCTTCACCAGCCGGGCGCGTTCATCGAAATCCACCACCGCCAGCACCGGGATGTGCCGCGTGGTCTCGTCCGAGCGCAGCATGGCGGTGAAGCGCAGGCCGTCGAAGGTCCGCGCCGTGGCGTTGACGATCACCAGGTCCACCGGGCCGCGGGCGGTCATCAGGGCCTTTTCCGGATCGCTCTCGACCACCGGCCGATGCTCGATCGACAATTCGTCGGCGATGCGCTGGGCCTGGCGCTCGTGATCGTCGACGATCAGCACCCGGCCACCCGTGCCGCCGAGGCGCGAGGCCGCGCCGGCGATGACGCCCATGCGGCGGCCCGAGGCCTCCCGCTCGCGCAGTTCGTCGATCACCATCTTCAGCCGGGTCAGGCTGCGCACCCGGGCGAACAGCATGACGTCGTCGATGGGCTTGGTGAGGAATTCGTCGGCGCCGGCCTCCAGGCCGGCGATGCGGTCGGCGCGTCCGTCCAGGGCGGTGACCAGAACCACCGGCACGTGACGGGTCTCGGGGTCGTCCTTCAGCCGGCGACAGACCTGGAAACCGTCCATCCCCGGCATCATCACGTCCAGCAGGACGATGTCCGGCTTTTCCTTGGCTGCGAGCGCCAGGGCCGTCGGGCCGTCGCTGGCGGTCAGCACTTCATAGTACTCAGCCGTCAGCTTCGCCTCGAGAAGCCGGACGTTCGCCTCGATATCGTCGACGACCAGGATGCGGGCGGTCATGGGCTCAGCTCAAAAGGCGGCGGATGGTTTCAAGGAAGTGGGTCACGGAGATCGGCTTGGAGATATAGGCCTCGCAGCCGCCTTCGCGGATGCGTTCCTCATCGCCCTTCATGGCGAAGGCTGTGACGGCCACGACCGGTATAGCGGCCAGATCGTCGTCTTCCTTCAGCCACTTGGTGACCTCCAGGCCGGAGATCTCCGGCAACTGGATGTCCATGAGAATGAGGTCGGGACGGTGTTCCCGCGCCAGGGCCAGAGCCTGCAGGCCTTCGCGGGTCTGCAGCGTCTCGTAGCCCTGGGCGTCGAGCAGGTCATGAAACAGCTTCATGTTCAGCTCGTTATCCTCGACGATGAGGACTTTCTTGGCCATTGACGTCCTGACGATGCTTCGGGCCTGCGCGAATCGATCGCCAGCCCCACCATTAGGCTGTTGATCTCACGGATATCCTTAAACTCGCGTTAGTCGCGCCGGAGACCGCCTTTGAGCGAACCGCACATCCCCAGCGTCAAGGCGCCCCACCTGGGGTCGATGGGCGTCGACACAGCCCGTCCGCTGGTCATTGTCGACGTCGACGAGGTGCTGGGTCTTTTCATGCAGGGCTTCGGGCGCTTCCTGGAGGGGCGCGGCCTGGAATTCCGCGTCGACCGCTTCGCCCTGTTCCAGAACATCTACCTGCCGGGCGCCGCCGAGCACCTGGATCTGGAGGAAGGCCGCCGGCACTATGACGACTTCTTCCGCTATGGGGCCGGCGACATGCCGCTCGCCCCCGGCGGGCCACAGGCGCTGAGGGCGCTCTCCAAGGACGCCAGCGTCGTCATTCTGACCAATGCGCCCGGCCAGGCGCGGCTGGCCCGGGCCCGCTGGCTGGGCCGCCACGGCATGGACTATCCCTTGATCCTGAATACCGGGCCCAAGGGGCCGCTGGCGGCGGGCCTGGCCGCCCAGGTCACCGGAGCGATCGCCTTCGTGGACGACCTGCTGCCCAATCTGAACTCGGTCGCCGAGCACGCCCCGGCCATCAGCCGCTTCCAGATGGTCGCCGACCCTCGCCTGCAGCCTCTGGCCCCCGCCGAACCCGAGCGCCACACCCGCATCGACGACTGGGACCTGCTGCGTCTGGCGATCGCCGAGGCGATTTCCTAGGCCACGGCCGTCCGAACCCGATTGAGTTGCGCCTCGAAACAGAACAAACCATGATCTATGATCCGGATCGGCGTGGACTTTGGCGGCACCAAGATCGAGGCGGCGGCGCTCAGCGCTGACGGTCGGTTCCTGGCGCGGGTGCGGGCGCCCAACCCGCGCGACTATGACGCCGCCCTGCGCACCGTCGCCCAGCTGGTGGCCGACGCCGAGCGCGAAGCCGGGGCGGCCGCCGCCGCCATTGGCGTCGGCATGCCGGGCTCGATCTCTCCCGCCAACGGCCTGATCCGTAACGCCAACTCCACCTGGCTGAATGGCCGCGCGTTCGGCGACGACCTGCAGGGCGTCCTGGGGCGGCCGGTGCGCCTGGCCAATGACGCCAACTGCATGGCCCTGTCGGAAGCTGTTGACGGCGCCGGCGCGGAGAGCGCCGTGGTCTTCGCCGTCATCATCGGCACCGGCTGCGGCGGCGGGGTGGTGGTGAACCGCCAACTGCTCCATGGCCGCAACGGCGTGGCCGGCGAATGGGGCCACACCCCCCTGCCCTGGCCGACCGCCGCCGAACATCCCGGCCCCAAGTGCTGGTGCGGCCGCCACGGCTGCCTGGAGACCTGGATTTCCGGCACAGGGCTGGAGCGCGACCATGGCGGCGGCGCCCCGGCCTATGAGGTGGTCGCCCAGGCCCGGTCCGGCGACGCGCACGCCGTGGCCGCCTTTGACCGCTATGTCGATCGCCTGGCGCGCGGCCTGGCTGTGATCTGCGACCTGCTCGATCCCGACGTCATCGTATTGGCCGGCGGCATGTCCAACGTCGACGCCCTCTATGACCGCCTGCCCGGCGCCATCGCCCCCCACGTCTTCACCGACCATTTCACAACGCCCGTCCGCAAGGCCGTGCATGGCGACTCGTCCGGCGTGCGCGGCGCGGCCTGGCTCTGGCCCCTGGAGGGGGGCGCGTGAAAGCCCTCTGCCGCGACTGTTACCAGCGCGGCGAGTTCCAGCGCCGCTGTCCGGCCTGCGGCTCATTGAGGGTCGTGGCCCATGAGGAGCTGGAGGCGCTCTCCATCGCCCACATGGATTGCGACGCCTTCTACGCCTCGGTGGAGAAGCGCGACCGGCCGGAGCTGCGCGACGTGCCGGTGATCGTCGGCGGCGGCAAGCGCGGGGTGGTGACCACCTGCTGCTACATCGCCCGCATCTTCGGCGTCCGCTCGGCCATGCCGATGTTCAAGGCGCTCAAGGCCTGCCCCCAGGCCGTGGTGATCAAGCCCGACTTCTCCAAATACCGGACCGAGAGCCGCCGGATCATGGCCATGATGGGCGACCTGACGCCGCTCGTTCAGCCCCTGTCGCTCGACGAAGCCTGGATGGACCTGTCCGGCACCGAGCGTCTGCACGGCTGGCCGCCCGCCGTCACCCTGGCCCGCCTGCAGGCCCGCATCGAGGCCGAGGTCGGCATCACCGTCTCGATCGGTCTCGCCGCCAACAAGTTCCTGGCCAAGATCGCCTCGGACCTCGACAAGCCTCGGGGCTTCTCGGTGATCGGGGCCGCAGAGGCCGAGAGCTTCCTGGCGCCGCGCCCGGTCGGCATCCTGCCCGGCGTCGGTCCGGCCATGGTCGCCACCCTGGAGCGAGAGAACCTGCGCACGGTTGGCGACATCGCCCGCGCAGACCTCAAGCATCTGGCCTCCCGGCTGGGCGCCAATGGCCTGCGGTTGCACGCCCTGGCCCAGGGCCGCGACACCCGGGCCGTCAATCCGGATCAGGTCCGCAAGTCGATCAGCGCCGAGACCACCTTCGAGGACGACCTGAAGACCCTGGCAGAGCTTGAGGACCAGTTGCCGCACCTGGCCGAGAAGGTCGCCCGCCAGTCACGCTCCGGCAATCTGGCCGGCCGGGTGGTGACGCTGAAGCTGCGCGGGGCCGACTTCAAGATCATCACCCGCCGCCGGGCCCTGGCCCTGCCCACCCAGACGGCCCGCACCGTCCTGCAGGTCGGCCGCGAGCTCCTCACCCAGGAGCTCAAGGCCGGCGCGCCGGGCCGCAGCTGGCGGCTGATCGGGGTGGGCCTGACCGAACTGGTCGAGCCCGAGACCGCCGAGACCGACTTTTTTGGCGGTGGCGAGGCCCGCGCCCTGGCGACGGAAAAGATCGCCGACACGATCCGGGCGCGATTCGGCGCAGGGGCCCTGACTTCGGCGCGCGCCCTTAAGGGGAAATCCTCGGCTCAGGATTGAATTTGTCACATTCGACCCCATTTCGAGCCCTGTGAGCGTGACCAAAACTATGCCTCGCCGTCGATCTCTCGGCTCGCGACGATTTCGACCCTTCCAAACCGCTGGCTTTTCCATATCTAATCCAGAGGTAGGGCGGACCTGTGTCCGTCAGGAGACCTGTTCGATGGCCGAGCGTAAGCAAGGTGATCAGGCGACGGGCGACCGGTCGGCGGTGATCACTCAGACGAAGCCGAAGACGCAAAAGCCTTCGCTTTACCGAGTGCTGCTCTTGAACGACGACTACACTCCGATGGAGTTCGTGGTCTACGTATTGGAACAGTACTTCCATAAGTCGCGCGAAGAAGCGACGAAGATCATGCTGCATGTCCACCAGCACGGTGTGGGCGTGTGCGGCGTGTTCACTTATGAAGTGGCGGAAACAAAGGTGGCTCAGGTGGTTGATACCGCTCGCCGGCATCAGCACCCCCTTCAATGCACCATGGAAAAGGACTAGGTTCCGTTGCCATCATTCTCGCGCCATCTCGAAGAGTCCCTCCATCGCGCCGTCGCTTTCGCCAACCAGCGCAAGCACGAGTACGCCACCCTGGAGCACCTGCTTCTGTCGCTCATCGACGATGAGGACGCCGCTGGCGTGATGCGCGCCTGCGACGTGGACCTCGCCGCCCTGAAGACCACCCTCACCAACTATGTGGACAACGAGCTGCGCTCGCTGGTCGTGGACGATGGCGAGGACGCCAAGCCCACCCCAAGCTTCCAGCGGGTGATCCAGCGGGCGGTGATCCACGTGCAGTCCTCGGGTCGCGAAGAGGTCACCGGCGCAAATGTGCTGGTCGCCATCTTCTCCGAGCGCGAGAGCCACGCCGCCTATTTCCTGCAAGAGCAGGACATGACCCGCTACGACGCGGTCAATTACATCGCTCACGGCATCGCCAAGAAGGCGGGCGCCGCCGGCGAGGCCAAGCCCGTCAAGGGCGCCTCCGAGGACGAGGAGAAGCCTGCCGTGAAGACGGGCGGCGAGGCGCTGGACGCCTACTGCGTGAACCTCAATGAGAAGGCCAAGCAGGGCAAGGTCGACCCGCTGATCGGCCGCTACAGCGAAGTCGAGCGCTGCATCCAGATCCTGTGCCGGCGCACCAAGAACAACCCGCTGCTGGTCGGCGATCCTGGCGTCGGCAAGACCGCCATCGCCGAGGGCCTGGCCCGCAAGATCATCAATGGCCAGGTGCCGGAGGTGCTCTCGGGCTCGACCATCTTCTCGCTGGACATGGGCGCCCTGCTGGCCGGAACCCGATATCGCGGGGACTTCGAAGAGCGGGTGAAGCAGGTCGTCAAGGAACTCGAGAACCACCCCGACGCGATCCTGTTCATCGACGAGATCCACACGGTGATCGGCGCCGGCGCCACCTCGGGCGGGGCCATGGACGCCTCGAACCTCCTGAAGCCGGCCCTGGCCTCGGGCTCGCTCCGCTGCATGGGCTCGACCACCTACAAGGAGTTCCGCCAGCACTTCGAGAAGGACCGCGCCTTGGTGCGTCGCTTCCAGAAGATCGACGTGAACGAGCCGACGGTGGAAGACACCATCAAGATCCTCAAGGGCCTCAAGTCCTACTACGAGGACTTCCACAAGCTTCGCTACACCAACGACGCGATCAAGGCGGCGGTGGAGCTGTCGGCCAAGTACATCACCGACCGCAAGCTGCCCGACAAGGCGATCGACATCATCGACGAAGCCGGCGCCAGCCAGATGCTGGTGCCCGAAAACCGCCGCAAGAAGACGCTCGGCGTGAAGGAGATCGAGGCCGTCGTCGCCAAGATCGCCCGCATCCCGCCGAAATCGGTCTCCAAGACCGACACCGAGGCGCTGAAGCAGCTTCACGACGACCTGAAGCGCGCGGTCTATGGCCAGGATGACGCCATCGAACAGCTGTCGGCGGCCATGAAGATGGCGCGCGCCGGTCTGCGCGACCCGAACAAGCCGATCGGCTGCTACCTGTTCTCGGGCCCCACCGGCACCGGCAAGACCGAGACGGCGCGCCAGCTGGCCTCGACCATGGGCATCGAACTCCTGCGGTTCGACATGAGCGAGTACATGGAGCGCCACACGGTCAGCCGCCTGATCGGCGCGCCTCCCGGCTATGTCGGCTTCGACCAGGGCGGGCTCTTGACCGACGCCGTCGACCAGCACCCCCACTCCGTGGTGCTGCTCGACGAAATCGAGAAGGCCCACCCGGACGTCTTCAACATCCTGCTCCAGGTCATGGATCACGGGGTGCTGACCGACGCCAATGGCAAGAAGGTCGACTTCCGCAACGTGGTCCTGATCATGACCACCAATGCCGGCGCCTCCGACGCCCAGCGGAACTCGATCGGCTTCGGTCGCGGCAAGCAGGACGATGAGGTCGGAGAGGCGTTGAAGCGTCTGTTCACCCCGGAATTCCGCAACCGCCTCGACGCCGTGGTGCAGTTCAAGTCCCTGACCCAGGACGTCATTCGCCAGGTGGTGATGAAGTTCGTCATGCAGCTGGAAGCCCAGCTGGCCGACCGCCACGTCACCATCGAAACGTCGGACGACGCCGCCGACTGGCTGGCCAAGAACGGCTTCGACGAACTCTATGGCGCGCGGCCTCTGGCCCGGGTCATCCAGGAGAGCATCAAGAAGCCGCTGGCCGACGAGATCCTGTTCGGCAAGCTGGTCAAGGGCGGCCACGTCAAGGTCGTGCTCAAGGACGGCAAGCTGGCCTTCGAGATCGAGGGTGACCAACGCGAGCGTGGCGCGCCGACCATCGAGAGCCCGGCCGAAGACGCGCAGGCGCCTGAACTGGCGAGCTGATCGGCCTCCAGGTTCGACCTCAAGAGCCCCAGGCGGTCACCGCCTGGGGCTTTTTGTCGCCCCGGTCTCGACAACCCCTGAGAGCTTGCCTAGCACCCGGTTGGCGGCGGACCATGCCTGGCGTGGCCCGAGGGGATTCGTCGAGCGTGCACCGCCTCCAACTCTTCCGCCCTGCCCAGACGCCGCGACCGGCGTTCCTGCCCCTCGGCTTCCTGCTGGCCTATGTAGCCTTCTCGATCCTGGCCTATGCCTTGACGACCAGCACGGGCGGCCTCGCCGTGCTCTGGCCCTGCAACGGCATTCTCGCCGCCGCGCTGCTGCTGTTGCCGCGACAACAGGCCCTGGTCGTCTGGCTCCTGTGCGGCCTGACCGATGTGATCTGCGCCTATGAGACCGGCAGCGCGCTGGATCGCGCGCTGTTGATCGCCGCGTGCGATCTGCTGGAATCGACCTTGGCCGCCATCCTCATTCGCCGGGTCTGTGGCGCAGCGCTAGACATGACCTCGGTCGCGCGGGTGCGCAGCTTCGTGCTGTTCGCCGCCCTGCCGGCCGCCCTGGCGGTTGGCACGCTCGGCGCGGCCCTGGCCTTCAACACCAGCTTCGCCAAGATCTGGCCGACCTGGGTGCTCGGCGACTATCTGGGCATGATCACCGGGACGCCGGCCGCCCTGCTGCTCGCCCGGTTCTCGCGCTATGACCGGGCCGCCCCGGCCGGCGCCGTCGAGCGCGTGACCCTGGTCCTGCTGATGGGCGCCGTCACCGCCCTGATCTTCACGACGCCCCTGCCGCTGCTGTTCCTGGTCTTTCCCATCGGCCTGCTGGTGGTCATCCGGATAAGCCCGCCCTACGCCATGCTGGGCGTGACCCTGATGGCCCTGGCCATGACCGGCGCCACCATCAGGGGCTTCGGCCCGATCGCAGCGGCGACGCCCGGCGATATCGGCCAGCGCATCCTGTTCCTGCAGTTCTTCCTGGCCACGGTCCTGCTCTCCTGCCTGATCCTCTCCAGCGTATTGGCCCAGCGCGGCCGCGCCCAGGCGGGCCTGAGAAGGGCCCTCGCGGCGTCGCGTCAGGCGCGCCGTGAAGCGGTGGATGCGGCCGGCGCCAAGGGCCGGTTCCTGGCGGTGATGAGCCATGAGATGCGCACCCCACTGAACGGCATCACCGGCTACGCCCAACTGCTGGCCGCCCGGGGCGACCTGCCCGCCGAGGCGCGCGCCCAGATCGCCGTGATGCAGACCTCCAGCCAGGTCCTGCTGTCGCTGATCAGCGATGTGCTCGACTATTCGCGGGTCGATAACGGCAATCTGGAGCTTGCTGCTGGGCCCTTCAGCCTCATCGACCTGGCGCGCGACACCGCCCAGGTCGTGCGCCCCAGCCTCGGCGGTCGAGCCGTGCGACTTGAGCTGGACCTCGCGGGGCTTGCGGGCCTGATCCATCTTGGCGACGCCCGGCGTATCGGCCAGGTGCTGCTCAATCTGCTCGGCAACGCCGCCAAGTTCACCGACCGGGGCGCGATCACCCTCTCGGCCGCGCGAGTTCCAGATGAGGCAAGCGGAACGGACCGCGTGCGGATCACCGTCGCCGACACCGGCATTGGCATTCCCGCCGACAAGATCGCGGGCCTGTTCATGCCCTTCTCCCAGGTCGACGGCGGCTCCACCCGCAGCTTCGCCGGCGCGGGGCTGGGCCTGGCCATCGTCCGCTCCCTGGTCCAGCTGATGGGCGGAGAGGTCGGGGTCGACAGCGTCGAGGGCCAGGGCTCGCGGTTCTGGTTCGAACTCACCCTGCCCCGCACCACCGAGGCGCCCGCCTCCGCCCCGGCCCTGCCCGACCTGACCCAGCCCCTCGGCCCGGCCCGCCACGTCCTGGTGGTCGACGACCACCCGGTGAACCGTCAGGTGGCCATGCTGATGCTGGGAGCGGCCGGCTTCCAGGTGGAGACCGCAGACAATGGCGCCGAGGCGGTGGCCGCCGTCCGCGACGGCGGCTTCGACCTGGTGTTCATGGACCTGCACATGCCGGTGATGGATGGCCTGGCCGCCGCCCGGGCGATCCGCGACCTGCCCGGCGCTCCAGGCCAGGTGCCGATCATCGCCATGACCGCCGCGGCTCTGCCCGAGGACATCGCGCTTTGCGACGCCGCCGGCATGGATGGCCACATCGCCAAGCCGATCGAGCATGCGGAGCTGCTGGACACCGCCCTCAACGCCGCCCGTCGCCGCGCCGCCTGATCAGGCGATCATCGCCGCGATCTCGGCGGCCAGCACCTTCAGCTCGGCCGGGTCGGCCATGCCGCCTTGGGCGTGCCGCCCCAGGGCCACGCCCTCCCAGCGCGGGATGATGTGGAAGTGCAGGTGGTACACGGTCTGGCCGGCCGGCTGGCCGTTGAACTGGGTGATCACCAGTCCGTCCGGCTTCAGCGCCGCACGCACTGCGCGCGCCACCCGCTGCACGCCCAGGATCAGCGGGCCAAGCACCTGCGGATCTTCCTCGAGCAGGTTGCGGGCCTGCGAATGTTTGGGGATCACCAGGGTGTGGCCGCGCGCCTGTGGAAACACGTCCATGAAGGCGTAGACGTGCTCGTCCTCGAACACCCGGGCCGAGGGCATTTCGCCGCGCAGGATCTTGGCGAAGATGTTGCCGTCGTCGTAGGTCCCGTCCAAGCTCATGACGCCTGCTCCCGCCTGTCCAAGGGAGCGTCCTAGCACAAAGGCCCACGGGTATGGGAAGCACCGGATCGACCCCCGACTCGCGCAGCCTGACGCCGCGCCAGCAGAAGTGGTTCGCCTCCGTCCAGGAGGGTCTGGCCCGCGACACCGGCAAGACCATCGAGGAGTGGGTGGTGATCGCCCAGACCTGCCCTGAGACCAAACCCAAGGCGCGGTCGGAATGGCTGCGGGTCCACCATGGCCTGGGCGCCAATCGCGGCGCCTATGTGCTGTCGATGGCCTTTCCCTCCGCCGCCGGCTGGGACGAGCCTGAGACCCTGCGCGCCGCCCTGTGGACCGACCCCGCCAGTTTGGCGATCCTGACCGCCGTTGAGGCCGCCGTCGCCGGCCTGCCCGCTCTGGTCCACGGCCAGCGCAAGGGCTTCACCGCCTTCTCCCGGGAATTCCAGTTCGCCGCCACCCGGCCGCTCAAGGGCGGCGAGGCGGTGCTGGGTCTGGCGGTGGGTCCGGAGGCGTCGCTCCGTCTGTCGCCGGCCGCCGCCAAGGACGGCTGGTCGGAGCGGCTGAAGGCCCGCATCGTCCTGGCGAGCCCTGCCGAGGTCGACGTCGACCTGACCGCCCTGCTGCGTCAGGCCTGGGAGCGCTCCTGACCGGCTGGGCTCAGGCCGGCCTCTCCCCGCCCTCGCGGAACGGGGAATATTCGTCCGACAGCCATTCCATCTCGCCCTCGACCGCCGCCCGTTCGCGATCGCAGAAGTCGGCGACGGCCGCCCGCAGGCGACGATCGGCGATGAAGTGGGCGGAGCGCACCGGGGCCGGCAGATAGCCGCGCGCGATCTTGTGCTGCCCCTGGGCGCCGGCCTCGACCCGGGCCAGGCCCCGTCCGATCGCCCATTCGATGGCCTGATAGTAGCAGAGCTCGAAATGCAGGAAGGGGATGTCCTCGGTGCAGCCCCAGTTGCGGCCATAGAGGCAGTCGGCGCCGATCAGGTTCAGCGCGCCGGCCACCCAGCGCCCGTGCTTGCGCGCCATGACCAGCAGCACCTGGTCGGCCATCCGCTCGCCGAGCAGCGAGAAGAACAGCCGGTTCAGATAGGGCCGGCCCCACTTGCGCGAACCGGTGTCCATATAGAAGGCGTAGAAGGCGTCCCAATGGTCCTCGGTGATGTCGGACCCCGTCAGACAGACAATCTCCACCTGGCTCTGGGCGTCGCGGCGCTCGCGGCGGATGGTCTTGCGACGGCCCGAGGACAGGGCGCCCAGGAAGTCCTCGAAGGTGACGTAGCCGGCATTGGTCCAGTGATATTGCTGGCCCTGTCGCTGGGCCAGGCCCTGTCCGCCCAGCCACGTCCACTCCGGCTCCATCGGGAAATTGATGTGCAGGGACGAGGCTTCGTAGCGCTCGACCAGGGCCACAGCCCCGCCCAGCAGGATCGCGCGGGCCTCATTGGCGTCGACGTCCGGCCGCACCAGCAGGCGCGGACCGGTCGCAGGCGTGAAGGGCGCCGCCGACAACAGCTTGGGGTAATAGGCCCCGCCAACCCGCTCATAGGCGTCGGCCCAGGCATGGTCGAAGATGTATTCCCCCTGGCTGTGGGACTTGAGGTACAGCGGCATGACCGCCGCCACCTGACCCGCCTCGTCCTCGACCGCCAGGTGCTGCGGCCCCCAGCCCGCGCGTTCGACCGCGCAGCCGGACTGTTCGGCGATGTCCAGGAAGTCAAAACCCACGAAGGGATTGGCCATGTAGTCGGGATTGCCGGCGCAGGCGTCCCAGCCGGCGCGGCCGATCTCGGCGATCCGGCGGGCGACCGTGACCGCCGGCTTCAGCGTCACGCGGCGAAGCCCTCGAAGATCAGGTTGTCGCAATGGTCCTTGATCGGCTCCCACTGCTCGGGCTTGCGCACGGTCCAGGCGACCAGCGGCATGCCCTTGGCGCGATAGGCCTGGGCCTCTGCCGACAGCGCCATGTCCAGGCTCATGGCCAGGAAATGCGGCCGGGCGATCTGCACCTGCTCCAGCTTCTTGAACGCCAGGCGCTGTTCGGCCGACAGGTGCGGGGTGTCATCTTCCCACGCATAGCTGTCGAGGCCACGCAGCACGCCGGGGAAGCGGTCGGCGAACCAGGCGTGGGAATAGGGGTTGAAGCCGATCACGCAGGTCGGGCCGGCATGGTCGATCAGGATCTCGTGAACCCGCTGTTCCAGCGGACCGACCTCACCGAACGGGGTCTTCAGCTCGACATGCACCATGGCCCGATGGCCAATGACCGCCAGCGCCTCCAGCAGGGTCGGGATGCGCTCATCCGTGCCCTTCAAGCGGATCTCGCCGAGGTCGGCGGCGGTGCGATCCTTGATCTTGCCCTCCTCCCCGCACATTCGCTTCAGCGAATAGTCGTGGAAGACCATGGCCTCGCCATCGGCCGACAGATGCACGTCGAGCTCAATGCCGTATCCGGCCTGGCAGGCGGCCTGGAAGGCGCCCAGCGAGTTCTCCGGCGCCCCATCCGGGGTCCACAGGCCGCGGTGCGCGACCGGCGGATGGAACAGGAAGTCCCAGGCCTCGCCGAACTGCTGCTTCGCCGGCGCGCTCAACGGATTTCCACCACGGCGTCGACCTCGACGGCGAAGTTCATCGGCAGGCGATAGACGCCGACCGCAGAGCGGGCGTGCTTGCCCGCGTCGCCAAACGCCAGGACCATGAGGTCGGAGCAGCCATTCACGACCTGGGGAATCTCGAAGAAGCCGGGCCCGGCCTGGACGAAGCCGCCCAGCTTGACCACCCGGACCACCCGGTCGAGATCGCCGTCGCAGACCGCGCGCATCTGGGCCAGCAGATTGACCCCGCACATGCCGGCCGCGCGCTTGGCTGTGTCCATGTCGACATCTTCGCCGACAATGCCGCGCACGCCGCCGGCCGGGTCGATCGAGACCTGGCCGGAGATGTGGACGAGGTTTCCGACCCGCACGAAGGGGACGTAGTTGGCGACGGGGGCGACCGGTTGCGGCAGCGTGATCCCGGCGGCGGTGAGACGATCTTCGACCTGTGACATGCCCCAGGTCTAGCGCTCCGCCGCGCAAGAGAAAAGGCCCGGACCACTGGGATCCGAGCCTTCTGAAGTTGGGCGCCCCAGAAGGGCGCCGCTGGGAGATCGTGGCTTAGCGGGCGGCCTGCATGCGCTCGACCATCGCGGTGACGCGTTCGTTGAGCGGCTTGGCCGAGTCCTTCAGCGAGGCGGCGACGACTTCGCCCATCTTGCTGACTTCGGCCATGTAGGCTTCCATCGCGGTCTTGGCGAAGGCGGTCTGCAGTTCGACCACTTCCTGGATGCTCTTGGCCGACGACAGCGACTTGGCGGCGGCGACCTGATCTTCGACGGCCTTCTTGGAATAGGCCATGGCCTGGGCGCCCAGGGCTTCAGCGCCCTTGGTGGCGGCCGAGACCGAAGCGATCACGGCTTCCAGGTTCTTCTTGGAATGAGCATTGGTGTCGTTGAGCGCGGTCAGCGACTTTTCGACGGCGTCCTTGAACGCCTTGTTGCCGGCGGTGGTGAACTGCTCGACGGTGGTCTTGACGGTTTCGGCGGCGGCCATGGGAATAACTCCTGGATCAGGGTTTCGCGGGAACGCCGCGAAGCGACTTGTGGGACGTGACGCGGGTGCGGACTAACTTCGAATTCGAAGCCTAAGTCTCATGTTGCAGTGCAGCAGTCAAGGGATTTTTGTGCAGTGCACAATCGCCTGTGCGGCGAGCCGGCGCGAAGCCGCGCATCGCCCATGGCGAGTCGCCTCGCCCTGGGCGCCGCGACTTTTAGGCTCGCTCATGAGGTGTTTACCCTCGCGCAAGATCGAAGGTGTCATGCTAGGTTTCCAGTGTGGCGACCGGGGGGTCGTCGAAACCTATTATCTGCCGGACGAAGCTAATGTTTGAGCGCGCCCGCCGCTTGTGTCTCTCGATCGGTCTCGCCGTCGCCGCCGCGACCGGCGGCCTGACCGAGAACGCCCAGGCTCAGATCCCGTTCCTCGAGGCGCCGGCCACGGTGCCGAAGTACGCCGCCATCGTCGTCGACGCCAAGTCTGGCGAGGTGCTCTACGCCAAGCGCGCCGACAGCCCGCGCTATCCCGCCTCGATCACCAAGATCATGACCCTCTATCTGACCTTCGATGCGCTCAGCACCGGACGTCTGAAGCCAGACGACATGATCGTCATCTCCCCCCACGCCGCCGCCCAGGCGCCGACCAAGCTCGGCCTCGCGCCCGGCGAGACCCTCAGCGTCAATGACGCCATGCAGGCCCTGGCCATCAAGTCGGCCAATGACGTGGCCGTGGGCCTGGCCGAGAAGCTGGGCGGCAGTGAGAGCCGCTTCGCCGCCATGATGAGCCTGCGCGCCCAGGAGCTGGGCATGGTCAACACCCGCTTCGTCAATGCGTCCGGCCTGCCCGACAGCCGCCAGATCTCGACGGCCCGCGACATCGCCATCCTGTCGCGCGCCGTGATGCGCGACTATCCCCAGTACTATCGGCTGTTCAGCCAGCAGCAGTTCACCTTCCGCGGCGTGACCATGAACAACCACAACGGCCTGCTCGGAAAGATGCCGGGCGTGGACGGGTTGAAGACCGGCTACACCAACGCCTCGGGCTATAATCTCGCGGTCTCGGCCGTGCGCGACAATCGCCGCCTGATCGCCGTGGTCATGGGCGGCCCCTCGACCGCCGCGCGCGACCTCAACGCCGAGGACCTGCTGCTCACCGGCTTCGACGTCATGAACCGTCGCGATCGCGGCGAGCGCATCACCGTCGCCCAGAACCTGTTCGAGGCCGAGCCCACCGGCCCGATCATGCGGCCCTCCGCCGAACAGGGCGACGGCGAGCAGGACGGGCTGAAGATCGTGCTGGCCTCCGCCACCCCGCCCCCGGCCCAGGTCTCCAATTTCACCATCGTCGAGCCGCGCACCACGGCCCTGCGTGGAACTCAAAAGGTCGATCGCGACGACAAGCCGGAGCGCAAGGCCGCCGGCCGCTGGGTCGTGCAGGTCGGGGCCTTCAAGTCCAAGTCTCTGGCCAAGAAGCAGCTGACCCTGATCGACGGGCGCTTCAAGAAGGCGTTCGGCAAGGCCGACAGCCGGGTGGCCGAGGACGACGGGACCTACAAGGCCCAGTTCAAGGGCTTCAGCGAAGACAACGCCCGCGACGCCTGCCGGGCCCTGAAGTCCAAGAAGCTGGCCTGCATGGTGATCTCGCCGGGCTGAGGCGATCTACCGCTTCAGCAGCCGATCCCGCGCCGCATTGAGCTGGGCGGCGAGACCATCCGTGCCGCCCGCGTCGGGGTGGGCCACCCGCATCAGCCGGGCATAGGCCGCCTGGATGTCCGCCGGGGTCGCATTGGCCGCCACGCCCAATATGGACCTCGCCTCCGCGTCGCCAAGGGCCTTGGACGCCGGCTTGCCGACCCGCGCGGGCGCTGCCGCCGTACGGGTCGAGGCCGCCAGCCACAGGCCGATGACCCCCAGCACGATCGCCCTGCCCCACTCACCGCGAATGCCGACATAGGCCGCGCCCGCGAAGGCGGCGATCGCCAGCGCGCTGGACAGGAAGCGCCACTCCCGGCGCTTGAACATCGGCTGGCGGCTGGAGGCCCAAAGCAGGGCGGCGAGCACCGCGCAGCCGAGGGCCAGATAGATCACTACTGGGCGGCCATCAGCTCATCGCCCGCCGCGCCGGCCAGGCCGAGCGAACCGATCAGGGCCCGCAGCTCCTGGCGCGCGGCCACGTGTTGCAGCGACATGGCCACCGGCTTGATGACCGGCGACAGGTCGGCGACGGTCAGGCCGAACGGAAACAGTTCGCGATAGATCACCCGGTCTCGCAGGCCGGGCCCGACGCGGAAGCCGACTCTGCGCGACAAGGCCTGGACCCGCTCGTCGACGCGCTTGCGGTTGCGGGCCTCGGTGGGGGCCAGGCGGTTGCGCAGCACCACCCAGTCGATCGACTGGCCGGACTTGGCCGCGCGGATCTTGCGGCTGTTCCAGACCGTCTCGGAATAGAGGCTGGGGCGCTTCAGCTCCAAGGTCACCGGATCGACTACGCCCAGCATGTCGAAGTCGACGAAGCTGTCATTCATCGGGGTCACGATCAGGTCGGCCAGGCCGTGGGCGGCGCGGCTGACGGCGGTGTCGCCGCCGGGGGTGTCGATCAGCACGACGTCCGACGAATCGGCCTCGGCGAAAGCCTGTTCGAACCGACCCAGCGCCTCGTCCTCGGAAGCCTTGAGCAGATCAGTGCTGCTCATGTGCTCAATCGGCATCGGCGCGGACGCCTTGTTGGCGTCCAGCCAGGCGCGGCGATGGGCGAAGAAGTGGGCCATGGACTGCTGGCGCAGATCGAGATCCAGCACCGAGACCTTCGCGCCGCCATGCAGCAGCGCCGTGGCCACATGGATGGCCAGGGTCGATTTGCCGGCCCCGCCCTTCTCATTGCCGATGACGATGACCTTGGGTTGGGCCATGGCTTAACGACTCCACCATCTTTGTCGGGATCGCGTCCCGATTCTAAAGGTTAACCTGTGCCTCTTGGAGACGGCGCGTCAACGCACGCGCAGGCGCAGCCTGTGGACGGATGGACGCAGGCGCCCCATCGCGTCATAAGCGCCCCCGTCTCAGCCCCCCGGAGGCCCCATGTCCGATAACCTGTTCGCCGTCGTTCGCACGGTGGCCGACCTGCGCCGCCAGGTCAGCGCCTGGCGCCAGGCCGGTGCGCGCGTCGCCCTGGTCCCGACCATGGGCGCCCTGCACGATGGCCACCTGTCCCTGGTCAATCTGGCGCGGAGCAAGGCCGATCGCGTGGTGGCCAGCGTCTTCGTGAACCCCACCCAGTTCGCCCCGCATGAGGATTTCGACGCCTATCCCCGCGACGAGGCCCGCGACGGCGCTCTGCTGGCCGAGGTCGGCTGCGACCTGCTCTACGCCCCCCCGGTGGCCGAGATGTATGCCGCCGGCTTCTCCACCACCGTCACCGTGGCCGGCGTCTCCGAACCCCTGGACGGCCAGGCCCGCCCGACCCACTTCGCCGGCGTCGCCACCGTGGTCACCAAGCTGCTCCTGCAATGCGGCCCCGACGTCGCGGTGTTCGGCGAGAAGGACTATCAGCAGCTGCAGGTGATCAAGCGTTTGGCAGCCGACCTCGACATTCCGGTCGAGGTGGTCGGCGCGCCCACGGCCCGCGCCGCCGATGGCCTGGCCCTGTCCTCGCGCAACGCCTATCTCACGCCAGCCGAGCGCCAGGCCGCCCCGGCCCTGGCCCGCGCCCTAAACCGGGCGGCCGAACGTCTGCGGGCCGGGGATCCCGTCGAGGCCGTAGAGGCCGAAGGCCGCGCCGCCCTGGAGGCCGCCGGCTTCGCCCGCATCGACTATTTCGAGGCCCGCGGCGCCGCCGACCTGTCGCGTATGGGCCCCGGCGCGCTGACCGGGGAAACCCGCCTGCTGGCCGCCGCCCTCATGGGCAAGACCCGCCTGATCGACAACCTGGCGGTCTGACGCCCGGACGCCGCCGGATCACCGTCGAAAAAATCTCAGGAACCTGGGGAACCATCCGTCAGCCCACGCATTAAGACCCCGCGCCAATCCATCCGTGGTTGACGTGAGGAGTATCAGTTCCATGCCGTGCCCACCCCCCACGGCGTTCTGATGGCCACCATTCTCATCGTCGAAGACGAGGTTTTCATCCGCCAGAATGCGGAATGGACCATTGAGGATCTGGGCCACAGCCCGCTTACCGCCAGCGACCTTTCCGGCGCCCTGCTGCACCTGTCGGGGGGCGAGGGCATAGACGCCCTGTTCGTCGACATCCGCCTGGGGAGCCTGCCGCTGGGCGGCTACGACATCGCCAACCGGGCGCTGAACATCCGCCCGATGCTGCCGGTGCTCTACACATCGGGCACCCCGCTCAACGCCGAGATGTCCGCTCTCTTTGTCGAGGGCGGCCAGTTCCTGCAAAAGCCCTATTCCGTGAAAGACCTGCAGAAATCCGTGGACGCCCTCCTGGCGACCGAACCGCGGTGAGCAGCCCCACGCCGCCCCCCTCCGCTCGCGCACACCTGAGTTAGGAAACCCCATTTCGACTTCAGATGCGGAACGGGTCGCCAAGGACCTGATCGCCCAGCCTTCGCCGGCCCTTCCGGATCGCCAGACGGAGGAAGCGATCGTCAAGGCTGACGCGCTGCAGAGCGCGATCTTCAACAGCGCCAACTTCTCCAGCATCGCCACCGACGAGAAGGGCGTCATTCAAATCTTCAATGTCGGCGCCGAGCGCATGCTCGGCTACACCGCGGCGGACGTCCTGAACAAGATCACGCCGGCCGATATTTCCGACCCGTCGGAACTGATCGCCCGCGCACAGGCGCTGAGCCTCGAGCTCGACACCACGATCACCCCCGGCTTCGAGGCCCTGGTCTTCAAGGCGTCCCGCGGCATCGAGGACATCTACGAGCTCACCTACATCCGCAAGGACGGCAGCCGCTTCCCCGCCGTCGTCTCCGTCACCGCCCTGCGCGTCGGCACCGACAACACCGCGCGCAAGCGCGCGGAAGAGGCCC
>NZ_CANCLE010000041.1 GCF_947378715.1 Phenylobacterium aquaticum | reverse complement strand
TCCTTGCGGCGCAACCCCCGAACCCCAGGGGAGCGCTTCAAAATGGAACTCGCGGCCGATCACGATTTCGCCCTCAGCATCCAGCCCTCCGGCCAAGGGGACTGGCGCGCGGACATCGTCACCGCCGAGGGCGTGAAGCTGCCGCTGGGGCTGTTCCCGACCGCCGATGACGCCCATGCGGTCGCCAGCCGCGCGGCCGCCCTGTCGGCCCAGGTCATCGCCGCCCTGAAGCGCTCGCGGGATCGCTGGGTCTAGGACGACGCCCTAGCCTACGGTGATCCAGCCGTCGGCGAGGCCGGAGAGGCTCACCCCCACCAGGATCATCTGGGCCCCGCCGGTCATCGAGATCACCACATCGGCGCCGGACTGGGCCACGGTGTAGGTCGTGCCGGGATCGAGGATCACCCGGTCGCCCTCGGCGCGGTTGAAGTCGATCACCCGGTCGATCCCGGCGTCGCCGAAGCTGCGGAAGCTGTCGGCTCCGCTGCCGCCAGAGATCGTGTCATTGCCCCGGTCTCCGTAGAGCAGGTCATCGCCGGCCCCACCCGAGACGCTGTCATCGCCCTGGCCGCCGCGCACCCAGTCGGCGCCGTCGCCGCCGCTGATCGTGTCATTGCCCAGATTGCCATAGACGATGTCGTCGCCGGCATCGCCGTAGAGGACGTCGTTGTCCTTGCCGCCGACCACCCAGTCGCCGCCATTGCCGCCATATTCGGTGTCATTGCCGGTATTGCCGTTGAGGTCGTCGAAATCGTCGCCGCCCAACAGGGTGTCATTGCCGGCCCCGCCGCGCAGATAGTCCTGGCCGCCATTGCCCTCCAGGACATTGTCGACGTCGTTGCCCATCACCGTGTCGTTGCCGGACCCGGCTTTGACGTTCTCGATCACCGTGCCGTAGGCCAGGCCCAGATTGTTGGACCAGGTGTAGATCTTGGGGTCGGCGAACACTTGGGCGATGGAGGCCGCCATGTCCGGATGCAGGTCGGTCCAGTACTTGGCCTGATCGGCCGCCGACCAATAGGCGGTCGAGGAATAGGACCCGGGCGTCAGGTCGATCATCGAGCCCCGGGTGTGGGCCGTCAGGTCGAAGGTGTCGATCCCGCCGGCGTCATAGAAGGTGCGCATCACCGGGTCGGAGATGATGGTGTAGGTGGTGTCGTCGGCGTTGGTGGTGGTGTCGGCGCCATAGCGCGCCTGCAGGGCGGCGATGTCGAAGACCATCGGGGTGTAGGGGTTCACATAGCGCTGAACCAGGCTGTCGACGCCGTTCACCTTCTCGATGTCGACCCAGACCCCGTCCTTGTAGTCGGTATAGGACATCACCGTGTAGCGGGTGGTGTCGTAGTCGGTGGGCAGGGTGATGTCGCCTTCGAAGGGGTGCTTCAGCCCCAGCGCATGGCCGATCTCGTGCAGCAGCGTCATATATTCGAAGGTGCGGTCGACGAAGTTCAACGACTTCATGTCGGCGTCCAGCCAGACATCGCCATTCCACGGGCCGCCGGTTCCGCCATTCAGCGGCGGCGCATAGGCGTAGGCGCCGGTGTCGGGGTTGTTGGTGTAGTCATTGACGTCGGTGAAGGCGACGCGGATCTGGCCGGGATTGGAGACGTCGTTGGTCTCCAGCAGGCGGATGTTCACCACCCGGTCCCACAGGGCCATGGCCATCCGGATGCGGTCGGCCTGGTCGGAGGTCGCCACCCCATAGTCGGCGTTTTCCGGTTCGTCGCCCGGGTCATAACCGGGCCACAGGCTGCCCGTGGTCGGAATGGAATAGGTGACGGTCCCTCCGGACCAGAAGCGGTCAGGATAGAGCAGGGCCCCCTGAATCTGATCGAGCGTCGGTGCGGTCACAAGGTCCCCCCAGGACAGCGGCGCCGTGTGGCCCGCGATTCTCCTCAACCTTGGATGACCGCGCGGGATAGTTGCAAGTCCAACCCATGCGAAGTTCGCGATTGGGCGAAATTAGATCGCGCGCGGTCGCTGTGGAGGCGCCGTGCGGGCGATCGCCGGGACGGCGAAAGGCTTCGCTTGCCCGGCGAGGAAGGTCCGTTCAGACGCCTTGCTGCGGCGCAGAGGGCGCCCGCAATCGCATCATCCACAATCCCTTGTCGTTAACCGCTGCGGTTGTCATTGCATTGCAGCATTCTTCAGTCATAAACCCCTGTCACGCGGCCCCGGTCGGGCGTCGATGTGATGTATGGAGTTTGCCGCCATGATCATGACTTCCCTTCGCGTGTTCCCCAGCCTGTTCGTCGGCCGCCGCTCGCTGGTCGACGCCGTCGTGATCGACATGACCGGTGAGGACCCCTCGCGCACCGCCTTCACCTGCGGCGCCTGCGGCGAACCGATCCTGGCCGCCGACGGCCCGGAAGCCATGCGCGACGTCGTCGTGAAGTGCCGCTGCGGCGAGTACAACCAACTCTGATCTGGCAGCTCTGATCCGGCCAAGCCTGGCGGCGGCTCAGCGCCCCGCCGCTGCATAGAGCGCGTCGATCGCCGCCATATTGGCGATCGCATCCGCCCCGCCAGTGAGCGGCGTCACGCCGTCGCGCAGCACCTCACGCACATGGGCCAGCTGGGCCTGGTAGGTGGTCGGCCCGTCGGTCGGATGGGCCGTGGTCTCGCCGTCGATCGTGGTGGTGAACCGACAGCCCATCTGGGGCGCCAGGAAATTGAGGATCTCCAGCCGGCCCGCCTCGCCCTCCAGCACCACGCTGGCGCCGGGCGCGTCCGGGGTCATGGAGCAGGACAGTTCCGCCACCGCCCCGCCCGGGAAGGCCAGGCGCCCGCTGAGCTCCGAATCCACCCCGTCCACGAAGGTCGCTTCGGCCTGCGTCACCACCGGCTCCTCGCCGATCAGGGTGCGCAGGATGTGCAGCGGATAGCAGCCGAGGTCCATCAGGGCCCCGCCGCCCTGGTCGGCCCGCCAGCGCAGGTCGTCGAGGTCGCGCGGGATCGAGACCTGGAACAGGGCGCGAGCGCGGGTGATCTTGCCCAGCATCCCGGACCGGACCAGGGCCTCGGCCCGGCGGGTGACATTGTGGAACCGGTAGTGGAAGGCCTCGATCAGCGGCAGGCCCGCCGTGGCGGCCGCCTCGACCATGGCCCGCGCCTCGGCGGCGTCGCGGGCGAAGGGCTTTTCGCACAGCACCGGCTTGCCGGCCTTGAGCGCGGCGATGGTCCAGGCGGCGTGGCCGGCAGGAGGCAGGCCGTTATAGATCAGGTCGACGTCGTCGCGGGCGATCAGGGCCTCGTAGTCGGCTGACACGTGGGGGATGTCGTGGGCAAGGGCGTAGCTCTGGGCGCGGTCCGGGTCGCGGGCGGCGACGGCGGTGACCGCGAAGGCGGGGTGCTCCGCCACGGGCCCGATGACGGCGGTGACAGCGATGCGCGAGGCGCCCAGTAGGCCGATGCGGATCATGATCTTGGCTCCTCAGGCGGCCAGGGCCGCGCCCCATTCATTCCAGCCTGCGATCCGGGGCGTGTTCGGCACGTAGAGGGTCTCCAGCCAGTCCAGCCTGAACCCGGCCTCGCCGATCGCTGCAGCCACCGGCCGGGTCAGGTGACAGCCGCCGGCCATCCGCTTCCAGATCGGCTCGATCCGCCTCTGCCACTTGGCGACGTCGGGGTCGGGGGCCAGGCCGTGCTCGCAGAACAGCAGCCGCCCGCCAGGCTTCAGCACCCGGCGCGCCTCGGCCAGGGCCGCCGCCGGTCGGTGCACAGAGCACAGGGTGAAGGTGCAGACCACGGTGTCGAAGGCCTGGTCCGCGAAAGGCATGTCCTCGGCCACTCCGTCGGCGACCTCCACCTTCAGGCCCTGAGGGCGTGGGGCGGCCATGGCGATGGCGCGCAGCTCCGGGGCGGGGTCGACGCCGAACACCGAATCCACCTTGCCGGGATCGTAATAGGCGAGGTTCAGGCCCATGCCGATGCCCAGCTCCAGCACCTTGCCGGCGGCGCGCGGCACGACCTTGGCCCGCTGCTTCATCATCGGCGGGGAGGAGCAGGCGCACTTCAAGAGCCCGGGCAGGACGAAGCGTTCGTAGAGCGATGGCATGCGTGTGTTCCCCCCGGACTTTGCGCCAGCTTACGCGCCGCCCAGTCTGCCGCCAGGGCTAAAGCGCCGGCGGCTCAATGTTCCGAGGGCGGCGGGGCGTTGGTCGGCGCCGGACGGCAGAAGGGCACGATCAGCAGGGCCGCCAGGAAGGCCCAGGCCATCAGCCGATAGGTGTCGGCGAAGGCCAGGGTCGTGGCTTCCCGCCCGACGATGCGGGCCATCTGGCTCTGGGCGAGAGACAGGGCGTAGCCGGCGTCGGGCGTGAACTGGCGGGCATAGGCGGTGAGGCCCGAGACCACGGCCTGGCCCGTGGCGGCGTGCTCGCCCATCTGGGCGCCCAGGCTGGCGGCGTGCATGCGGCCGAAATCCTGCAGCCAGGTATTGACCACCGCGATGCCGATCGCCCCGCCCAGATTGCGCATCAGATTGAACAGGCCCGAGGCGTAGCGCAGTTCTGACGGGGCGACCCCGTTGAGCGCCATGCCGACCGCCGGCACGATGCACAGCAGGATCGCGAAGCCGCGCACCGCCTGGGGCGCGAACAGCTCCCAGAACCCCCATTGCGGGGTGATGGTCGAGAACATCCAAAGGCCGAGCGCGAACAGGCTGAACCCGACCCCGATCACATAGCGGCCGTCGACCCGGGTGGAGAGCCTGGCGGCGATCGGGGCGGCGAAGGCCATGGTCAGGCCGGTGACGAACACCGTGCCGCCGATCTGCAGGCTGGAGAAGCCCCGCACCCGCCCCAGGAACACCGGGGTCAGATAGGTGGCGGAATAGAGCCCGAAGCCGATCACCAGGTTCAGCACACAGGCCATGGCGAAGGTTGGTCGCCGGAAGGGCGTCAGCTTGAGGACCGGCATGGTCGAGAAGAAGCTGCGCTCGAAGAACACGACGCCGCCCACGAAGGATAGCCAGGCGGCGCTGGCCACCCCGATATCATTGAACCACTCGTGCCGGGGGCCTTCCTCCAGCATGTATTGCAGCCCGCCCAGGAACACCGCCAGAGAGCCGACATGCAGCCAGTCGATGCGCTTGAGCATCTGGGGCTGGGCCTCGTCCACCTTGCCCAGCAGCGGCAGGATGATGGTGATGGCCAGGCCCGGGATCAGGTTGATGAAGAACAGCCAGCGCCAGTCGGCGACGTCGGTGATCCAGCCGCCGACGCTGGGACCGAGGGTCGGAGCCAGGGTTGAGGTGATCCCCAGGATCGCGGGGACCATGGCCCGCTTAGGCCCCTCGAACATGGCGAAGCCGGTGGCGAACACCGTCGGCACCATGGCCCCGCCGACGAAACCCTGCAGGGCGCGGAAGGCGATCATCGAATTGATGTCCCAGGCCATGCCGCACATCAGGCTGGACAGGGTGAACAGCCCGGCCGAGGCGGTGAACAGCCAGCGCGTCGAGATCGCCTGGGACAGGAAGGCGGCCAGCGGGATCATCACGATCTCGGCCATCAGATAGGCGGTCTGCACCCAGGCGATCTCGTCGGGGCCCGCCGACAGGCCCGCCTGGATCGAGCCCAGCGACCCGGCGACGATCTGGATGTCCAGCAGGGCCATGAACTGACCAAAGGCCATCATGGCGAAGATCATCATCTTCAGCCGCTCGGGCAAGGCGGCCGGATTGACCGGGGCGGCAGTGGCGGATGTGTCGGACATGGTCGGCCTTGCGCCTCGCGGATCATAGTATTATGTCCATCATATAAAGCGGGATGCGACGATGCGCTATAGCCAGACGCACAAGGAAGAGACCCGGAAGAAGCTGCTGGACGCTGCGGCCGCCGCCGTGAGGATCCAGGGACCGGATCGGGTCGCCGTGGCCGAGGTCATGGCCCAGGCCGGCCTGACCCACGGCGGCTTCTACGCCCACTTCAAATCCAAGGACGAGATGGTGGGGGCCGCGATCGGCCACGCCTTTGACCGCAGCCGCCGGCGCTTCCAGCGCCTGGGCGAGGGCCGTTCTGACACCGACTATCTTTCCGCCTTCGTGGACAACTATGTCTCGGCCGCCCATCGCGACGCGCCCGAGCGTGGGTGTCCCATCGCCACCCTGTCGAACGACCTCCCCAGACAGGGCGAGCCCGCGCGCGCCGCCTTCGACGCCGGCGTGAAATCCCTGATCTCCTCCATATCGGGCCGTCTGACCGTGGGGGCTGCGGGCGACCGCGACGCCCTCGCGGGCTCGCTGGTGGCGGAAATGGCCGGCGCCGTCGCGCTGGCGCGCGCGGTCTCCGATCGAGAGTTTTCCGACCGTCTGCTGTCCGATGCCCGCGCGCGGGTGAAGGCGCGGATGGGCCTGACCGACGTATCTTCTCCGTCCGACATTCCTCCCCAGAAGGCCTGACCCAAGTGACGACCGAGACCCTGATCCAGGACACCCAAGCGCCCAACGGCCTCGAGCAGTTGCGCGCCATCTTCCAGGACCCCAGCCGCCCCCCGTCCGGCATGGGCAAGACCATGGGCTTCGACCATGTGGAGATCGAGGAGGGCCGCGTGGTGTTCGGCGCGACCCCGCATGAGGGGGTCTATAATCCCATCGGCACGGTGCACGGCGGCTTCGCGGCCACCTTGCTGGACTCCTGCGTCGGTTGCGCGGTGCATTCCAAGCTGAAGCCCGGCCAGGGCTATACGACCCTGGAGTTGAAGGTCGCCTATCACCGGGCCCTGACCTCGACGACCGGCCCGATCCGCGCCGAGGGCAAGGTGATCTCCATGGGCCGCCGCGCCGCCTTCGCCGAGGGCCGGCTGACCGATCTGGAGGGGCGGCTCTACGCCACCGCCACCAGCACCCTGCTGGTGTTCGAGCGATGAGCGCCGCCACCCTCGATAGCGCGCCGCCACAGGTCGGGCAGGTCACCACCCGCCGTCGGCCGTCCCGCCGCGCGTTGCTGGTGCTGGGCGTCGCCGTGGTGATTGCGACCCTCGGCGTGGTCTGGCTGCGCGCCCCCAAGGCCTCGGTGACCACCGAGAACGCCTATCTCAAGACCGACCGCACGGAGGTCGCGCCCCGGGTGAAGGGCCAGATCGCCCAGGTGCTGGTGGTCGACAACCAGCAGGTCGTGGCCGGACAGCCGCTGATCCGCCTGGACCCCTCCGAATACGCCGCCCGCCTGGCCTCAGCGCAGGGTGACCTGGCCCTGGCGCGGGCCCAGGTGGCCTCGGCCCAGGCCGCCCTGTCGCGGCTGGGCGCGGAGCAGCATCTGGCGGCCGCCTCGACCCGCCAGGCCGAGACCGACATCCGCGCCGCCGACGCCCAGTCCGACCGCGCCCAGGCCGACTGGACGCGTTTCCAGGCCCTGGTCGGCGACGGCACGGTGGCGCGCCGCGACGCCGAGCGTGTGCATGCCGATGCTTTGAGCGCCTCGGCCACGGCGGCGAAGACCCGCGCCGCCCTGGATGTCAGCCGCGATCAGGCCACGGTCACCGACCATCGCCGGGGCGAACTGATGGCCGCCATAGACGCCGCCCGGGCCGCTGAAGCCAAGGCCCAGGCCGCCGTCGATCTCGCCCGCCAAGACGCTGATCACGCGGTGATCCGCGCGCCCATCGCCGGCGTCGTCGGAGACCGCCAGGCCAATCCGGGCGACTTCGTCCAACCCGGCGCCCGGCTCATGACCCTGATCCCGATGGAGACCCTGCACGTCACCGCCAACTTCAAGGAGACCCAGACCGACCGCATGCTGCAGGGCCAGGCGGCGATCGTGCGGGTTGACGCCCTGCCGGGCGTGAAGCTGAAGGCCCATGTGCAGAGCTTCGCCCCGGGCTCGGGCTCGGAGTTCGCCCTGCTGCCCTTCGAGCCGGGCACGGGCAACTTCACCAAGATCGTGCAACGGGTGCCGGTGCGGCTGACCTTCGACCCCGGTCAGGCCGATGTGGCGAAGCTCAGGTCCGGCCTGTCGGCCAAGGTGACCGTGCGGCTCCGGGACTGATCAGGCGGCGGCCGACTGGGCCCCGCCGCCCAGGTTCTCCTGCAGGGCGCGCAGCAGGTTCTCGGGTTTCATCGGCTTTTCCACGACGCCGTTCATGCCCGCCGACAGATAGCCTGCGGCGTCCTCGGGATCGGCGTTGGCGGTGAGCGCGATGATCGGCACACGGCCGGCATGGCCGGCGAACTGGCGAATCTCGCGGGTGGCGGTGACCCCGTCCATCCGCGGCATCTTGATATCCATCAGGATCAGGTCGAAGCGCCCGCTCTTGGCGACCTCGACCGCCTCGACGCCGTCGACAGCGCTTTCCGAGGTGCAGTCGAACATCTCGCAGAGCGTCTCGGCCACCATGCGGTTGGTGGCGTTGTCATCGACCACCAGGATGTGGGCGCTGCGGCCATCCTCGCCGCCGGCCGTGCCGTTGTCGGCGGGAGTCTCCAGCACGCAGGCGGCCTGGAAGTCGAACACCAGGGTCTCGCCGCCGCCCCGATTGTCATCGGCGCGGATATGACCGCCCAGGGCGGTCAGTATGGTGCGGCCAAGCGCCGAGGCCAGGGCGATCTCCAGGCCGAACAGGGCCTCGATCTCACGAATGTCGAGGGCGCGGGCGCCCAGATTGCGATCGCCGCCGCCACGGACGCGGCCTTCGATGCGCATCACGTCGCCATCCTGGGCCGCCTTCAGAGTGGCTTCCACGGCGCCGCGACGGACGCCGGCCAGGGCCTGGGCGATCAGGCCGTCAAAGGCCTGGATGGTGCGCGGGGCGTCGATCAGGGCCGAGGCTTCGGGATCGCCGTCATAGGCGACCAGCAGGGTGACGCCCGAGGCGCGGGCGCGGGCGCCCCAACGCGCTTCCAGGTCATCGACCAGGTCTCGCAGCCGGTGCGGGGCTAGGTTGAGCTCTATGCCGGTGGCGGCCGCATTCCTCAGATCCATGCTCGAGGCGACGATCTGGCGGACATTGACGCAGGCCTCGATGACGCCGGCCACGCAGGACTGCGCGTCGGCGCCCAGGGGCTGGCGGGCCAGACGCTCGGCGAGCGCTAGCACGCCCTCCATCTGCTGATGGATTTCACTGGTGACGCGCTCGAAAAAGAACTCTTGCGACGGCATGTACGGGCGAACGCCTTGAACGACTTCTACCCAGAATGCGCAGAAGCGCTTGCAGAGACGTTAAATTCCCCAGCGACGGCGCCTGAACGGCCCAAGTTCTGACGCGGGCAAGAAAAAGGGCGGCGGAATGGTCCGCCGCCCTGCAAGTTCCGGGGAGGAAACCCGGGGTCTAGAAGCGGTACTGCAGCTCGACGCCGAAGGTGCGCGGCTGGATCAGGCCGCGATTGATCGCGACGCCGGTCTGCTGGAGGTAGGCCTTGCCGCCCACGACCAGGCCGGGGTTCGGGTTGGCGAACACCGCCGTCGGGTTGGTCGAACCCGTGGAGGTGTAGCCCTGCTCGTCGAAGGCGTTCTTCACGTAGCCGATGACCGAGTACTTCTCGTCGGCGTCCTTCCACAGCACCCGGAAGTCGGCGGTCCCATAGGCCGGGACCTCGAAGGCCGGATCCTTGAAGGGCTGGTAGATGGTCTTGTCGGTCCAGGTGTAGGTGGCCGACAGGATCAGCGAGCCCGGCGTGAAGTCGAAGGTGTAGTTGCCGTTGAAGGCGAACTTGTTCTCCGGCGACTGGAAGAGTTGCGAGCCCTTCAGGTCCTGGAACACCAGCAGCACGCCGTTGGTGACGGCCGTGCCGCCCTTCGGCTTGGCCGAGGAGAGCAGGGCCGACGGATCGGCCGGGTCATAGAAGCAGCAGCCGCGGGTGATCTCGGTGTTGAGATAGCCGTAGGAGGCGATGAACTGCAGCGGCTGGATCGGCTGCCATTGGGCCTCAAGCTCGAGGCCATAGGCGTGGGCGTCGACATTGACGAAGTTGTTCGCCGAGGTCGTGCCCGCCGCGTTCAGCTGTTGCAGGTTCAGCTGCAGGTTCTTGTAGTCGTTGTAGAACAGCGAGCTGTTCAGGATCAGGCGGCGCGCGATGGTCTTCTTCATGCCCAGCTCGAAGGCGTCGACGCCTTCCTGCTTGGCTTCCGGCTGCGGCGCCAGGGTGCCGAGCAGGAACCCACCCGACTTATAGCCGCGGCTGTACTTGCCGTAGAACAGCGTGTCGTGGTCCGGGGTCCAGTCGACGTCCAGGGTGCCGGTGACGGCGTCCCAGCTGCCGGACATGCTGCGGAAGTTCTGAACGCCCGCCGTGGCAGGGTCCATGTCGCTGGAGACGTCGAAGGCGAAGAAGCCAGAGGCCACCGACGGCGACAGCAGGATCAGCCGTTGGGACTCGTAGCCGTCCTTCTGGTCCTTGGTGTAGCGCAGGCCGCCGGTCACCGACCAGGCGTCGTTGAACTTGTAGGTCGCCTGACCGAAGACCGCATAGGCCTTGCTGGTCAGCCGGGCGTTCTGGTCGACGAAGTCCCGCGACGGATTGGCGGCGGCGAGCGCCCCGGTCAGGGTCAGGGGCTGGGCCAGCTGGGTCTGCTGCGGATCGGCCAGCTGGATCTGCTGGGCGTACTCTTCATGGTACTGATAGAGCCCGACAATCCAGGTCAGCGGGCCATCGGCCTTCGAGCTCAGATTGATCTCGTTCGAGTAGTAGCGCTTGTGTTCGTTGAAGTCGGTGGTCTGGTCCGGATAGTAGGGGACCGCCATGCCGGGGATCGCGATCGCGGCGGTGCGGCTCGTGCCGTCATAGTCGCCGCCGGTCTGGTAGTTGTACTGCTGGAACCCGCCGATGTACTTCAGGTCCGCCCAGCCGAGATCATAGGTGACCTGGGCCGTCAGCAGGTGGTTGCCGCGCAGCTGACCATAGCCGTTGGTGTTGGTGTTCATCTTGTAGGGGTCGGTCACGCCGGGGTTGGCGGTCGCATACCCATATTGCGGGTTCGGCAGCAGGCCGCCGATCGGCTGGAACACGCGGGTCGTGTCATAGGGCGTGATGGTGTTGGACAGACGGTCGCCCACGCCGGTGGTGTCGTCCCAGCCGGTCCGCGAATAGCGCAGCCACGCCGTGGCGTTGTCGCCCAGCTCGGCTTCGGCCTGGAATTCGAAATAGGTGCGCTTGATGGTGCCGCCGTCATTGGCGGTCCCGACGTTCTTGATGAAGCCTTCGCGCTGTTCGTCCTGGCTGCCGCCGATCTTGAAGCGCAGGTGCTCCGCCACCGGGATCGAGACGACGCCCTCGACCTTGGAGTGGTCGAAATTGCCGTAGCTCGCGCGGATCTCGCCGCCGAACTCGTGGGCCGGGTGCTTGGAGATGGTGTTCACCGCGCCGCCCATGGCGTTACGGCCATAGAGCGTGCCCTGCGGACCGCGCAGGATCTCGGTGCGTTCCACGAACAGCGGGGTCTTGAACAGCTCAGACGACGAGGCCGAATAGAAGCCGTCCGAATAGGTCGCCACGCCCGGGTCGTTGCCGACATAGAAGGTGTTGCGGCCGGCGCCCCGCAGCGAGATGCGGTCGGTGCCCGAATAATTCATGCCCGGCGTGAAGTTCACGAAGTCCTGGATGTTGGTCATGCCGACCACATCGCGTTGGCTGGACGTGAAGGCCGACACGGCGACCGGAACGTCCTGCAGGGCCTGTTCGCGCTTTTCAGCGGTGACGACCAGTTCTTCGATGGTGAAGTCGCCCGGGGCCGTCGCCTGGGCGAAGGCGGGGGCGGACATGGCGGAGATTGCGAGAGTGGAAACCCCGACGGCGAGCGCAGAGCGCAGCCGCAGGCTGTTGAATGACGTCATAAATCCTCCCAAGGCGCAGGAGGGTGTTGGTTCACCCTGCCCATGCCCGCGTGATGCGCGTGTTGATGAGGCTCGGACGCGGGGAGGCGTCCGAACGTCGCGGAACCTCGTGTCCGCCTGCGCACCCGTCAATTGTGATGGGCGATTAGTTATCGTGAATCATATTCGCTTACGCTGTATTGTGGCTCAAATACCGCGCTTTCAAATCGGCTGTACAAAACCGAGCGTCGTTCTTTGACCCGTTTGTGAATCAATGGTGAAGGCCGGGCTGTGGCCAAGCTTTCCAAACCCATGACTCAAATAATGGCCGAGCGTCGCGATTCGAGCTGTTCGAGGAGTGCGAGCCGGGCTGGGCGCATCCGACGAGGCGCAAAAGAAAAAAGGGGCGCGCCGAGTTCCGGCGCGCCCCTTCCGTGGGTCGAAATCTAGGTCGGACCTAGAAGAACTTGTAGTGCAGTTCCATCCCGTAGGTCCGGGGCGGGGTCAGGCCGTAGTTGCGGGCGCCGTTCGGGACATTGCCGTTGCGGTTAGATGCGGCCACGGCGGCGTCATAGCCCTCGGTGTCGCCGACGTTCTTGACGTAGGCGATGAGGGTGTACTTGCCGCTGGTCGGCGCCCAGGATGCACGCAGGTCGACCTGATCCCAGGTCGGGGCTTCATTCCAGGTCTGGGTGAAGATGTTGGCGTAGGTCTTGTCACGCCACACATAGTTGCCGCCGACCGTCAGGGTGCCGGCGTCCAGGAAGAACGAGTAGTTGGCGTTCAGGCCGAACTTGTTGCGCGGCGCTTGCGGCAGCTTGTTGCCCTTCACGCTGACGGCGCCCGGGGTGACGTTGTCATTCACGTCGACATAGAGGCCGCTCTTGGTGATCTCGGTGTCGTTGAACGAGTAGTCGGCCATGAACCGCAGCGCCTGGGTCGGCTGCCAGATGGCGTCGAGTTCCAGACCCCGCGAGCGCGATTCCGGGACGTTGATGAACTGGGTGACAGTCGTCGCCCCGATCCGCACCGACACGGGCGCCTGCAGGTCCTTGTAGCTGTAGTTGAACAGCGCCGCGTTGACCTGGAGGCTGCGGCCGAAGTTCTTCTTCAGACCAAGTTCGATCGAATCGACGAACTCGGAAGCCGCTTCAGGCTCGTTGAGGCCGCTGCCGGCCGACAGACCAAAGGCCTTGTAGCCGCGGCTATAGCGGCCATAGACCATGGTTCCGGCCATCGGGTCCCACTGCAGACCCAGCGTACCCGTCCAGGCGTCGGACTTGTCGCCCAGGTGGCGGACCATGTTCCCGGTGGTGGGGTCGATGGTGTACTGGGTGCAGACCGTGCCCTTGCAGACCACGGGATCGGTGACGCCCTTGGCGCCGGCCGCAGTCGTGGTGGGCGCGAGGGCCGTGGTCAGGTCGAAGGCGCCGTTGCCGAGGCCGCCGAGCGGAGCCAGGGCGTTGCCCAGGCCGAAGGCCTTGCCGACCGCGGGAAGCGCGCCGAGGTTGCCCAGCAGGCTACCCCAGTTGGCGGCAGTGCCAGGACCGAAGCCGTTGAGACCCAGGGCCGCGTAGAGGCCCGGCATGCAGACGTCCGAGAAGCAGACGACCCGCTTGTCTTCAACGCCATACTTCTTGTCCTGGGTGTAACGCAGGCCGGCGGTGAACTTCAGGGTGTCGGTGGCCTGCCAGTCGATCTGACCGAAGGCGGCGCGGCTCTCGGTGACCAGGCTATATTCCGAGATCGAGAAGGCGCCCGTGGGGTTCTTGGCGGCGCCGAGGACCGGGGTCAGCATCTGGGTCTGGGCGGCGTTGTAGCCGTCCAGGGTGTTCGTCGCCGAATAGGTGTCGTGGTAATAATAGAGACCGGCGATCCACTGCAGCGGCCCGTCCGTGGTCGACGAGAAGTCGATTTCGTGGCTGTACCACTTGGGCTTCTCGAAATAGTCGTAGGTATCGACGCCCTGAACCGTCAACGGGCTACAGTCGACGGTGGAGACCCCGAAGCTGAACAGCGTGTGGACGCTGCCGCAAGCCGAGCCAGTGGCCAGCGGGATCTGGTACGACTTGACGTTGGAGTTATCCAGATCACCCGTCGTGTCATAGGTGTAGTTCTGCAGGCCCGTCACATACTTCACGTCAAAGGTCGGGAAGTGATAGGCGAAGTTGAAGGTCAGCAGATGGACGTCGGTGAGGCCCACATGGATCGGGGTATTGGTGTTGATCTTGTGGGAATCGGCCATGGCCGGATTGGTGGTCGTCGTGCCGCCGTTGAACTGCTGGAGGCTGCCGGGAACGATGCCACCGGCGCCGGTCGCGGTGGAGTAGCCGTGGACCGGGTTGTAGACGACCGAGAAGTTCGGGTCCGTCAGGCCGGTTTCGTAGGCGTCGCCCAGATAGCCTGAGCGGGCGCCGGGGCCGCCGCGGTTATCCCAGTTCAGCACGCCGTACTTCAACCACGCCTCGGCATGTTCGCCGAGCTTGGCCTCGAGTTGCAGCTCGACGGAATACTCGTTCCGCTTCGAACCCTCCGTCGGCATGTTGGCGTTGACGTTGGTGTAGTAGCCGTCGCGCTGGTCGAGCTTGTAGCCCGACAGGCGGAACTTCAGATTGTCGGTGATCGGCCCGGAAACGTAGGCCTGGAGGTTGGTGAAGCCGTAGTTTTCGGCGATCGCGCGGACTTCGGCGGTCATGCTCTCGGTCGGGCGGGCCGAGACGATGTTCACGGTGCCGCCGATGGAGTTGCGGCCGTACAGCGTGCCCTGCGGCCCGCGCAGCACTTCGACCCGGTCGATGAACAGCGGCGGCGCGCCGGCGAACACGGTCGAGGTCGTGTAGAGGCCGTCGATATAGATGGCGACGGCGCCGTCGACGGCATGGATGTTGGTCAGGCGGCCGACGCCGCGGATGCTGGCGCGGTCATTCACCGACGAATAGACGAAGCCCGGCGTGAAGTTGGTCAGGTCCTGGACGGAGTTGATCCCGACCAGGTCGCGGGTCTTGCTGGTGAAGGCGGAAATGGCGACCGGAACGTCCTGGAGGCTCTGTTCCCGCTTTTCGGCGGTGACCACCAATTCCTCGATCATGGTCGTTTCAGGCGCCGAAGCTGCAGTGGCGGCGGCGGCGGCGAAGGCCGGCGCGGAGACTGCGGAAAGGGCGAAGGCCGAAGCGCCGACGGCCAGCGCGGCGCGCAGGCGGCGACTATTGGATAGCGTCATGATTCCTCCCAAAGGGCTCTGAGGTGTTGGCCACCCCTTGGACGCCCAGGTGATCTTCTGTGCAGTAGAACCCGGGCGCGGGGAGGCGCTCGAGCGGTTGGGAAACTCCCGTTCGCTGACGCCGGCGTCAATTGTGATGGTCGATAACTGATCCGGAATCAGTCACGCCACATGGTGAATGTGGCTCAAATGGCGCGCTTTAGAACGCGACGTACAAAAACGAGCGCCGTTCTTTGACGGCTTTGCATCCTTTACGCTGGGGAAGAGATTCGCGGCTGTCGCGGGTCTTGGGGGGAGCGCCGACCGCAAGCCGGGAGCCGTACTGTTCCTGGTCGGCGGAAGGCCGCCGCCCGCGTCATTCCACGGGCTTTCGAAAACCCTGCGCAAGTTGCATATGGGGGCGATGAGCTCCCCCTCCCGCGCCCCCTCCCGCGCCCTTGTGCTGTTTTCAGGCGGCCAGGACTCCAGCGTCTGTCTGGCCTGGGCCCTTGATCGCTATGATCACGTTGAGACCGTCGGCTTCGACTACGGCCAGCGTCACGCTGTCGAGCTGGCCCAGCGGTCCGTGGTCCGCGACCGGATCCTCGCGGAATTCCCGCTGTGGGCCGATCGCCTGGGCGAGGACCACATGCTGGACCTCACTGGCTTCGGCGCTGTGGGCGACACCGCCATGACCGCCGACCGCGCCTTCGAGATCACCGAGAAGGGGCTGCCCAACACCTTCGTGCCTGGCCGCAACCTGGTGTTCCTGACCTATGCTGCGGCGCTCGCCGACCGGCGCAAGGCCCGGTTCCTGGTGGGCGGCATGTGCGAGACCGACTTCTCAGGCTATCCCGACTGCCGGCGCGACAGCCTCGACGCCCTGCAGACCGCGCTCAACATGGGCATGGCCCAGGACTTCGTCATCGAGACGCCGCTGATGTGGCTGACAAAGGCTGAGACCTGGGGCCTGGCCAAGCGGCTGGGCGGCGAGCCGCTGGTCGAGCTGATCCTCGAGCACAGCCACACCTGCTATCGCGGCGAGCGCGGCGAGCGTCACCCCTGGGGCCATGGCTGCGGGACCTGCCCGGCCTGCGAGCTGCGGGCCCGGGGCTGGGACCAGTGGGCGCAGGCGGGCCGCCAGGTCCTGGCCGCCGAGGCCGCGTCGTGAGCTACGCCGTCAAGGAGATCTTCCTGACCCTCCAGGGCGAGGGCGGCCAGGCGGGTCGGCCGGCGGTGTTCTGCCGCTTCGCGGGCTGCAATCTGTGGTCCGGCCGCGAGGAGGACCGCGCCGCCGCGGTCTGCAATTTCTGCGACACCGATTTCGTCGGTCTGGACGGACCGGGGGGCGGACGCTTCGCCACGGCCGAGATCCTGGCCGACGCCGTGGCCGCCAAGTGGGAGGGCGGCGATGAGGGGCGGCTGGTGGTCTGCACCGGCGGCGAGCCCCTGTTGCAGCTCGACACGACCCTGATCGCAGCCTTCCACGCCCGGGGCTTCTCCATCGCGTTGGAGACCAACGGGACACTGGCCGCGCCCGACGGTGTCGACTGGATCTGCGTCAGCCCCAAGGCCCAGGCGCCGGTCGTCCAGACCCGGGGCCAGGAGCTGAAGCTGGTCTTTCCCCAGAAGGGTGTCGATCCGACCCGCTTCGAGGCGATGGATTTCGAGCGCTTCCTGCTGCAGCCCATGGACGGTCCGCACCGCGTCGAGAACACGCAGGCGGCGATCGCCTATTGCCTCACGCACCCTCGCTGGCGTTTAAGCGTGCAAACCCACAAGTACCTCGGCATCCCCTAGTCGCCCGCAAGCGTCTGGGCCGCCTCAAGCCCTCCCCGGAATGACCCAGCCCGAATTCGAGATCACCCAGGCCGCGACCTTCGACGCGGCCCACTTCCTGCCCGACGGCGGCCCTAAGGGCAGCCCCTATACCCGCATGCATGGGCATTCGTTCCGCGTGGAGGCGACCGTGCGCGGCCGCGCCAAGCCGCCGGTCGGCTGGGTCGAGGACCTGGCCGCCCTGGAGGGCGCGCTGAAGGCCGTGGCCGCCGGCCTGGACCATGGGGTCCTGAACGAGGCCGCCGGGCTGGAGAGCCCGACCCTGGAGAACATCTGTCTCTATTTCGCCGACAAGCTGAAGCCGCGCTTCCCGGGTCTGTGCCGGATCGCCATCTCGCGGCCGACCATCGGCGAGAGCTGCGCGCTCAATTTGGCTTAGCGCCGGGCCTCGTCCTTCTTGTGGTCGTGGGGCAGGACGGCGCCGACCGCCATGCCGGCGCCCTTGGCGGTCATGCCCACGGCCTTGCCGGTGATACCGATGGCCGTGCCGGCGACCACGCCCACCGCGGTCGCGATGCAGCCGGACTGGCTGAGACCCAGGCCCAGGATCAGGACCAGGCCGCCGATCTTGCCAGGGACGGTCTTGCGCAGAGGGGACATGGTCAGGCTCCTTCGGGAACCTTCGATTAACCCTGAAAGATCACCAAAAGGCGCCCTTCGCCCGGGGTGGCTCTAAACGCCGGTCAGGCGCTTGAGCTCGTCGCCGGCGCGACGCCAGGGGCCAGGGTGGGCCGGATCGGCGCGGCGGCGGCGATCGGGACCGAAATAGTCGTCGGTGCGGATGAAGGGGCGCGGATGGTCGATCACCAGCTGCAGCCGCTCCAGCACGCCGCGCGCGGTGATCGGCTTGGCCAGGAATTCGTTGACCCCGGCGTTGCGCGCCTCCCAGATCCGCTTCACGGTCAGGTGCCCGGTGATCATGATCACGGGCAGCATCGGATTGGGGCTGTCGGGGGCGTTGCGCAGCAGCCGCACGAAGTCGATGCCGTCCAGGGGCGACATGGCCAGGTCCGTCATGACGATGTCGACAGGCTGGGTGCGCAGGGTCTGCAGGGCCTCGGCGCCGTCGCCGGCCTCGAAGACATGGGTGATCCCGACGGCCCTCAGAATCTCGGTCAACAGCACCCGCATGTGGTGGTTGTCATCGACCAGCAGGATCTTGAGGGCTTCGAGTTTCACGTTCGTCAGAGGGTCTCTTGAAACCGCCCGCAGGGGCGCGCCGACGACCTCACGCGATCAACCTGAGCCATCCACGGAGTGGGGCTCATTACCGGCGCGCGACAAAGGGCGTCAACTCAAATGAACGCAGCGCCTCGACCCCCGATCCAGGCGGCTCGCGCCCGGACCTAGCGGCGCGGACCGCCGCCCGGGGCGAAGGCGCCGCCGCCGGTCTGGGCGCGGTGGCGCAGGAAGGCGTCGGCCAGTACGCAGGCGGTCATGGCCTCGACCACCGGCACGGCGCGGATGCCGACACAGGGGTCGTGGCGGCCCTTGGTGCGCAGCTCGATCTCCTCGCCCGCCTCGTTCAGGCTGCGGCGCGGAGACAGGATCGACGAGGTCGGCTTGAAGGCCACCCGCGCCACCACCGGCTGGCCGGTGGAGATGCCGCCCAGCACGCCGCCGGCCGCGTTGGACAGGAACAGCGGCCCCTCATCGCCGGCCCGCATCTCGTCGGCGTTGTCCTCGCCGGAGAAGGCGGCGGCGGCGAAGCCGGCCCCGATCTCCACGCCCTTGGAGGCGTTGATCGACATCAGGGCTGCGGCCAGTTCGGCGTCGAGCTTGCCATAGATCGGCGCGCCCCAGCCCGGCGGCACGCCCAGCGCCTCGACCTCGACGATGGCGCCGGTCGAGGAGCCGGCCTTGCGGACCTTCTCCAGATGGTCTTCCCACACCGCGACGGTGGCGGCGTCCGGGCACCAGAACGGGTTCTTAGCGGTCTGGTCCCAGTCGAAGCGCGCGCGGTCGATGGCGTGGGGACCGATCTGGGTGACGCAGGCGCGGATCGTCACCCCGTCCAGCACCTTGCGCGCCACGGCGCCGGCCGCCACCCGCGCGGCGGTCTCCCGCGCCGAGGCCCGTCCGCCGCCGCGATAGTCGCGCACGCCGTACTTGGCGAAATAGGCATAGTCGGCATGGCCCGGCCGGAAGGCCTGGGCGATCTCGCCATAGTCGCGGCTGCGCTGGTCGACATTCTCAATCAGCATGGAGATCGGCGTGCCGGTGGTGACCTGGCCGCCGGTGCGATCGTCCTCGAACACTCCGGACAGGATCTTCACCGCGTCCGGCTCCTGGCGCTGGGTGACGAACTTGCCCTGGCCGGGGCGGCGCTGGTCGAGCCAGACCTGCACGTCTTCCGCCGTCAGCTTGAGGCCGGGCGGGCAGCCATCGACCACGCAGCCCAGGGCCGGCCCATGGCTCTCGCCCCAGGTGGTGACACGAAACAGGTGACCGAAGCTGTTGTGCGACATGGCGGGGCTTTTAGCGGGAGCGGGCCTGCGCGCCTAGCCCGTCGGCGTCAGGCGGCCCAGGCGGCGGCGAAGCGGCGCAACAGGGTGCGGGCGGCGGAGTGGGCCTCGCCGATGCGGGGCGTCAGGCGCAGGAACAGGTGGCCCTCGCGGCGCTTGCCCCGGGCGGGCAGGCCCTCGCCGACCAGCCGGACCAGGCCGCGTTCGCCGGCCTTCTTGGTGATCCAGACCTCGCGGCGGCCCAGCGGCGTCTCGACCGCGATCCGGCCCCCCTCGGCCAGCAGGCGCTGATCGACCGGCACGGTCACCCAGACATCGTCGCCGCGCACCAGCAGGTCGCCATCGCCGCGCACCGCCACGGTCAGCTCGATCTCACCGGCCCGCACCAGATCGCCAGCCCTCAGACCGGCCGGCAGGGTCAGTCGGATGCGACGGCCATCGGGAAGCACGTGATCGGACTGCCCGCCTCCGAAGGCCACCAGGGGCGAGATGGCCAGGGTCAGGGAGCCCTGCGAGAGCGGCCGGGCCGCAACCGGCGGCTGGATGATGCGATGTTCGGCCTTGGCCCGCTCGACGGCGGCGGCCTGCAGCAGGCGGAAGGCCTCGACGACTTCGCGGAACCGCTCGGCGTCGCCGCCCTTGCGGTCGGGATGGGCGCGCTTGGCGGCCTCGCGGAAGGCGCGGCGCAGCTCGGTCGTGGTGTGGAACGCCGAGAGGCGCAAAACCTCCCGCGCCCGCTTGATGCCCATGCCGCCCGACGAACTCATCCGGCCATCTTGGCCGGCGGGGCGTCAATGCCGCGTTAAGCCTGTTGGCAGGCGGCGGCCTCAGCCCCCGACGATCGCCTTGGCCACGGCCTCGGCCACCTTGATGCCGTCGACCGCCGCCGAGAGGATGCCGCCGGCATAGCCCGCGCCTTCGCCGGCCGGGTATAGGCCGGCGGTGTTCAGGCTTTGCAGATCCTTGCCCCGGGTGATGCGGACGGGGGAGGAGGTGCGGGTCTCCACCCCGGTCAGCACGGCGTCGTCGGCGTCGAAGCCGGGGATCTGGCGGGCGAACACCGGCAACGCCTCACGGATGGCGGCGATGGCGAAGTCCGGCAGGCAGGTCGACAGATCGGTCGGCGTCACCCCCGGACGATAGGAGGGGATCACCTCGCCGAGGCTGGTCGAGGCGCGGCCGGCCAGGAAATCCCCGACCCGCTGGCCCGGCGCCGCATAGGTCCCGCCGCCGGCCTTGAAGGCCTGTTCCTCCCAGTGCCGTTGCAGGGCGACGCCGGCCAGGGGGCCGCCGGGATAGTCCTTCTCCGGCGTGATCCCGACCACGATGCCGGCATTGGCGTTCCGCTCGTTGCGGGAATACTGGCTCATGCCGTTGGTGACCACGCGGCCCGGCTCGGAGGCGGCAGCCACCACCGTGCCGCCCGGGCACATGCAGAAGCTATAGGCCGTGCGGCCATTGGCGGCGTGGTGCGACAGGCTGTAGGCGGCGGCGCCCAGGTCCGGGTGGCCGGCGTTGGTCCCGTAGCGCGCGCGGTCGACCCAGGACTGCGGATGCTCGATGCGGAAGCCGATCGAGAACGGCTTGGCCTCCATGAACACCCCGGCCGCCAGCATCTGGGCGAAGGTGTCGCGGGCGCTGTGGCCGACCGCCAGCACGACCTGGTCCGCCGCGATCTCCGACCCGTCCTGCAGCACCACGCCGCGCACCCGGCGCGAGCCGTCGGCGGCGGTGTCGACCAGCAGGTCCTCGACCCGGCTCTGGAACCGGTACTCGCCGCCCAGCGCCTCGACCTTGGCGCGCATGGATTCGACCATGGTCACCAGGCGGAAGGTGCCGATGTGGGGATGGGCTTCGGTCAGGATCTCCGGCGGCGCCCCGGCCAGGACGAACTCGGTCAGCACCTTGCGGCCCAGATGCCGGGGGTCCTTGATTTGGCTATAGAGCTTGCCGTCCGAGAAGGTGCCGGCCCCTCCCTCGCCGAACTGCACATTGGATTCGGGGTTCAACTCGCCGCGCCGCCACAGGCCCCAGGTGTCCCTGGTCCGCTCCCGCACCAGCTTGCCGCGGTCGAGAATGATGGGGCGAAAGCCCATCTCGGCCAGGATCAGCCCGGCGAACAGGCCGCACGGCCCGGCGCCGATGACGATGGGGCGGGTGGTGAGGTTGGACGGGGCGTGGGCGACGGGCTTGTAGCCCGTATCCGGCGCCGGCAGGACGCGGAGGTCGCCGGCCAGGCGGGCCAGCACCTCGGCCTCATCTGTGACGGTGGCGTCCACCGAATAGACCGTCAGGATCGCCGCCTTGCGCCGCGCGTCATGGGCGCGGCGGACGATCTCGAAACCGGCCAGATCGGCGGGGGCGACGCCCAGCCGCTCCAGCACCGCAGCCTCGAGGTCCTGAGGCGCGTGGTCGAGCGGCAGCTTGAGTTCGGTCAGTCGCAGCATGGCCGGGCCTATGTAGCGGCTCGCCGGGTGAAGGAAAGGCCTCTAGCGCGGGCCCGCGACCATCAGGCCGATCAGCAGGCCGAGGCCGAAGCTGGAGGCGACCAGGGTCAGGGCGAAACGCCCGAGCGGCAGGGCGACGATGGCGCGCATCATCCTAGCGGACCGCCCGGCGCAGATAGTCGTCGGCCTCGGGCGTCAGGGCCCAGCGCAGGGAGCGATCGCCGAACGGGCGGTGGACCAGGGGGGCGAGGCCCCGGGCGCGCAGGGCCTGGCAATGGACGTCGAAGGCGGTGATCAGCTCGGCCTTCAGGCCCGGGGAGGCGGCCTGGCCGGTGCGCTGGCGGGCGACCCGATCGATCACGGCGTCCCGATGCGCCGCGCCGGCCAGGGCCAGCAGGGCGTCGACGATCTCGGCCATGCGGGCGTCGAGATCGGGGGACAATCGGGCCAGGCGGGCCGCGGCCATGTCTTCGTTGCGCACCACGTTCATAAGTCTGTGGTTATCCCGGTTGAGCTCTGCTGGCCCCGGGACCTAGGGTCGCAGGGGCAGGTTGATCCCTATCCCCGGAGGTTGTGGGAAGCCAGGGCCTCTAGGCCCAGTGTGGGGCAGAAAGGGGGCGAGATCAGATCGCCTCTGCCGTCCGCGTCCTGGCCGCGCTATAGGCGGGGCATGACCGACAAGCCCGCCATTCCCGCCTCCCCCAGCGAGGCGGACTATCTGAGCCATGTGGCCAATGCCGACCTGCCGGCGCTCTCCGGCGAGGATCCCTTCGCCCTGTTCGCCGAATGGCTGGCCGACGCCGTGGCCAAGGAGGTCAATGACGCCAACGGCATGGCTCTGGCCACCGTCGACGCCCACGGCCTGCCCGACCTGCGCATGGTGCTGTTGAAGGACGCCGGGCCCGAGGGCTTCGTGTTCTATTCCAACCTGGGCAGCGCCAAGGGCCAGCAGCTGGCGGCCAACCCGCAGGCGGCGCTGCTGTTCCACTGGAAATCCCTGCGCCGCCAGGTGCGGGTGCGGGGCGCGGTGACGCCGGTGACCGACGCCGAGGCCGACGCCTATTGGGCGACGAGGGCCAAGCCGGCCCAGCTGGGCGCCTGGGCCTCGGAGCAGTCGCGGCCGCTGCCCGACCGCCTGGCCTTCGAGAAGCGCATCGCCGAATACGGGTTGAAGTTCGGCCTCGGCAAGGCGCCCCGGCCGCCGCACTGGTCCGGCTGGCGGGTGGTCCCGCAGCACATCGAGTTCTGGCGCGACCGCGCCTTCCGCCTGCATGAACGCCTGGTCTTCGACCGCGCCGACGGGGGCTGGACCACCCAGCGGCTCTATCCTTGAGCGGAGCCGCCGCGCCGTCTGGCGAGGAGGCCGAGGTCGCCGCCTGGTTCGCCCAGCGGGCCGAGACCCCGGTGATCGAGACCGCCTGCGCGCGGGTCTATCTGGCCGGGGGGACCGCCTTCAAGGTCAAGCGCAGGGTCGACCTGGGCTATCTGGACTTCACCACCCTGGACCAGCGGCGCTGGGCGCTGGAGCGGGAGCTGGCCTTCAACCAGGCTACGGCCGGCGACATCTATCGCGGGGTGCGCCGGGTGACCCGCGCCGCCGATGGCCGGCTGGAGCTGGAGGGCTTCGGGGTCACGGTCGAATATGCGCTGGAGATGCGCCGGTTCGACGAGACCCGGGTGCTGTCGGCCTGCCCTGAGCGGGTGGACGCCGAACTGGCCGAGGCGCTCGGCCGCCGGGTCGCCCGCTTCCATGCGCAGGCGCCGGTGCGTCTGGAAGGCGGCGGGGCGGCCAATCTGAAATACACCATCGATTCGAACGCCCAGCTGCTGCGCGGCATGGCCGACCGGCTGGGCGCCGCCGAGGTCGAGGCGGTGATCGCCACGACCGAGGCCGAGTTCGACCGCTGCGCGCCCCTGCTGGAGGCGCGCCGGGCGGCGGGGTTCTCACGCCACTGCCACGGCGACCTGCACCTGGGCAATATCGTGCTGGAGGCGCAGGGCCCGGTGCTGTTCGACTGCATCGAGTTCAATGACGCCCTGTCGGAAATCGACGTGCTCTACGACATCGCCTTCCTGCTGATGGACCTGGATTTCCGGGGCAAGCGGGGGGCGGCGGCCCACATCCTCGCCGCCTATTTCGACGAGGCCGCGCGGGTCTGGGGCGAGGCCTTGCGGGCCGGCATGGCCTTGCTGCCGCTGATGCTGTCGGTGCGGGCCGTGGTCCGGGCCCATGTCTGCGGCAATTCCGGCAAGGACGCCGAGGCGCGCGCCTATCTGGCGGCGGCGGCGGCCCATCTGCGCCCCGACCCGCCGATGCTGGCGGCGGTGGGCGGACTGTCCGGCAGCGGCAAGACCAGCTTCGCCCGCGCCATCGCCCCCGCGCTCGGCGCCTCGCCCGGCGCCCTGGTCCTGCGCACCGACGAGATCCGCAAGCGGCTGCTGAAGGTGGGCCCCACGGCGCGCCTGCCGGCCAGCGTCTATTCGCCGGGCTTCTACGCCGAGGTCTATGACACGGTGATGGCCGACGCGCGGGCCCTGCTGGCGGCCGGCCGCGCGGTGGTTCTGGACGCCACCTTCATCCAGCCGGAGCTGCGCCAGCGGGTCGAAGCCCTGGCGGCCGAGGCCGGCGTCCCCTTCCATGCTGTCTGGCTGGACGCACCGGTAGAGGTGCTGGCCGCGCGGATCGAGCACCGCACCGGCGACGCCTCCGACGCCACGGTCGCCACCTTGAAGATGCAGCTGGATCGCGACGTCGGCGAGATCGCCTGGACCCATGTGGACGCCACCCGCCCGGTGGCCGAGGCGGCCGGCGCCTGGCTGGGAGCCTTTAGAAAACCCGACGCCCAGGCCTGAATTCCTGGGTTTCAATAGGAATTGGCGAGGCCTAGGGAAGGCTCAACCTGTCCTGTTTCCGGAGTTCTCCGCATGACCCCGCGCCCGGCCCTGATCGCCGCCCTGGCCGCCCTGACCCTCGGCGCCCTCAACCTCGGCGCCGCCGCCCAGGCCGGCGTCCCGGCCCCCAAGGTCAGCATCAGCGACTACGCCCAGCTGAAGACCCCGCTGCCCTATCCCTATGACGAGGCCGCCACGCCTGAGGCCACCGACGCCGCCGTCGCCAAGGCCAAGGCCCAGGCGAAGAAGTCCGGCAAGCTGCTGCTCATCGATCTCGGCGGCAACTGGTGCGGCGACTGCCGGGTGCTGGCCGGCACCCTGGACCTGCCGGAAATGCACAAGTTCGTCGACAAGCACTATGTCGAGGTGATCGTCGACGTCGGCCGGTTCAACAAGAACCTGCAGGTTCCGGCTCACTACGGCATCACCGAGCGCCTCGAGGGCGTGCCCAGCCTGCTGCTGGTCGACCCCAAGACCGACAAGCTGCTCAACGCCGGCAATGTCTCGCACCTGGCCGACGCGCGGCACATGACCCCGCAGAGCCTGGCCGACTACCTGGCGCAGTACGCCAAGTAGCGGTCGGCGCAGCCGCGAATTTGAGGCGGCTGTTGTAGGGGTATAGGCCGTCTCCCTCCAGATTCGCGATCTGGGGGTAAGGGGTTGGATTCACGATGGAATAGGCCTTGACGCGAGCATATGTTCGTGATTTGTTCTTGTCAAGTTGAAGCGAGTCCGGCGTCCTGATTCCCCCTCACTCGACCCTCCCTCCCAGAGGGGGTGAGGGCTAGGCGGTGCGCAGGGCGGGCTCCCTCGCCCCGCTTGCGCGGAGAGGGTTGGGGTGAGGGGAGGGCGGACTAACCGGCCTGCTGCCCTATATCCCTGCGTCGCTACGGGGGTCATCTCAAGGTCAAGGCGCGATGGGGAGCGTCGGCGCGCCCTCACCCCGCTCGGGGTTGGGCGGCGTGCTTCATGGGGAGGCCGCCTCGGTAATAGGGCGTCTTTGCGCGCGTCTGCTCAAGTTCTTCTTCGGACGGCTTCTCGCCCAAACCCGAAATGGCTCCGATCAGCTGCTGGCATAGCAGAGGAACCAGTTCATTCTGGTTTCGTAACTTCCTGATGGAATTCAGAATGCGAATTTTGGCGTCGGGTGTAATATCGATCTTGTAGTCAAGGGCGTTCAAATTGTAGGCCTCCTGAGTCTCCTCAAGGGCGCGATTGTTGATGAATTCGATGAAGTTGAAGACAAACGGCGCCTGCCGACGATAGGTGTCGGAGAAGTGCGATACCGTGCCTTCAGCTACTATAGAGCGCCAAGTTTCGGTGGGCCAAGGCCGCTCAAGCCCCGAATAGGTGCTGTCATGTTCGGTTCCACAATAGACCTTGGGACGCGGTGTCCAATGGGCCGGTGACGAGATGATCGCGGTGGTCAGTTCGGCGAGATAGGTCTCCCGGCAGTCCTGCTGACGGATGCGTTCTTCGCCGAAGACCGTGGCCTGGACGAGTTCGCGATGAATGGAGCTCTTGGCCTCCCGGACCTTCTCGGCCCAGTGCGCGGATTCGACCGCCTGCTCCAGCCCCAGGGCGATCAGGATGCCGCAGACGATGGTCCCGATCTCGATCAGGAACTCACGCCAATTGTGGGCGGCCTTCGGCTTGTG
>NZ_CANCLE010000040.1 GCF_947378715.1 Phenylobacterium aquaticum | reverse complement strand
GCTCCCCCGCTGGGGAGCTGTCCGCGAAGCGGGCTGAGGGGGCCGACCCGAAGGGTCGGACGCGGCGAGTGGCGCATCCGCTGCTCGCGCGGCGGCCCCCTGCGTCTCCCGACGCTGCGCGCCAGGATCCACCTCCCCCACATCGCGCTGCGCGCTGGGGGAGGAGTAGTCACTCCAGATCCGGATAGGGGCCCTTGCCGCCCTCGGCGATAAAGCGGTCGATGCGGTCGGTGAGCACCGGCATGGGTACGCTGCCCAGTTCCAGCACGGTGTCGTGGAAGGCGCGCAGGTTGAACTTCGGGCCCAGGGCCTTCTCGGCCTTCTCGCGGGCCGCCAGGATGGTCGCCTCGCCCAGGTAATAGGCCAGGGCCTGGCCCGGCCAGCCGATATAGCGGTCGACCTCGGTCTCGATCTCGTGGTCGCTGAGCGCAGTGTTGTCGTGCAGGAATGCTTGCGCCTGCGCCCGCGCCCAGCCCTTGGAATGGATGCCGGTGTCGACCACCAGGCGGGCGGCGCGCCACATCTGGTAGGTCAGCATGCCGAACCGGTCATAGGGCGTCTCGTACATGCCCATCTCGAGGCCGAGCTTCTCGCAATAGAGCGCCCAGCCCTCGCCGAAGGCGGAGATGTAGACCTCCTGGCGGAACTTCGGCTGTTCCTTGTGCTCCATCGCGATCGGCATCTGGAAGGCGTGGCCCGGCGCGCTTTCGTGCAGGGTGAGCGCCGTCAGATTGTACAGCGGACGGGACGGCAGGTTGTAGGTGTTGACCAGATAGACGCCCGGGCCGCCGCGACCGGAAGTGTAGTAGGGGGCGATGTCGTCCGGCACCGGGATGATCGCGAACCGCTTGCGCGGCAGATAGCCGAAATACTGCTCGGCCTTGCCGTCGAACCGCTTGGCGATCCAGGCCGCCCGCATCAGCAGCTCTTCCGGGGTCTTGGCGTAGAACTTCGGATCGGTGCGCAGATAGGTCAGGAAGGCCGGGAAATCGCCCTGGAACCCGGTCTCCTTCATGACGTCCAGCATCTGGGCGTGGATCTTGGCCACCTCTGACAGACCGAGCGCGTGGATCTGGTCGGCGGTCATGTCGAGGGTGGTGAACTCCTTGATCTTGCTTTGATAATAGGCCTTGCCGTCGGGCAGGGTCTCGGCCGCCAGATCGGTGCGCGCGGCGGGCAGATAGGTCGTCCGCATGAAGCTGAGCAGATCGGCATAGGCCGGGATCACCGAGCCCTCGATGGCGGCCAGGGCCTTGGCCTTCAGCCGCGCCTGGTCGGCGGCGGGGATCGAGGCCGGCATCTGCTTCAAGGGGCCGAAATAGGGATTGGCTTCGCCCTTGGCCTCGGCGACCGAGGCGATGGAAGCGTCGCGGCCTTTGAGCACGACCTGGGGCGGGGTGAAGCCGCGCGCCAGGCCGGCGCGCATATTGACGATCTCCTCGCCGAAATAGCGTGGGAAGTCGGTCAGCTGGGTGATGTAGCGCTCATATTCGGCGGCGTCGCGCAGGGGCTTGCGGGCCTCGCCCGTCAGGTCCGACCAGAAGGCGGAGTCGCCGTTCAGCGGCTTCTCGTAGTCCTTGAACTTCTGCTGGTTGATCAGGACGGCGATCTGGTCGTGATAGATCTGGGCGTTGACCTGGGCCTCCGGCGACAGGCTGGCGGCCGGAATGGCGTCCAGCTCGCCCATCACCTTGGTCCAATAGGCCAGGCGCGCGGCCTGGTGGGCGGCGTCGATGCGCGGCAGATGGTCGGCCATGCGATCGGTGGAATCCTCGCCCTCCTCCCCCTCCAGCTCGGCGCTGCGCCAGGCCCATTCGCGGGTGTAGAGCGCCTTGAACCTTGCATCCGCAGATCCGCCAGCCGCTCCAGCGGAGGTGGAGATCGCGGTTGTGGACAGGGCGGTGGCGGCGAACAGGACGGCGAGGCTGAGGCGAGAGGCGAGGCGGGACATGCAGAGCTCCGAAAGCGTGGCGCTATCTGACCCTGAGCCGGTGGGCGGGGCTAGGGGGAACCGGCCTGGCCACCTCATAGACATAAGCCCAGTCGCCATTCGGCGCGTCGTCGTTCGGCCCGAAATCGCTCGGGAAGCCATGGGCGACGACCTTTGCCCCGGCCAGTTCGAGGCGGGCGGCCAGGGCGGCCCTGATCCTTTCGGCGTCGGGCGGGCCGACATCGTGGACGCTCCAGGCCAGGACCGGGCAACCGCCGTGGGCGCGGGGGGCGTAGAGCGGCTTCAAGGTCGGATCGCGCGCCAGCTCGTCGGGCAGGAAGGCCTTGAGCGATCCGCCGCCGCGATAATAGCGGCCGAAGAAATCGACCTCGGCGAGCCTGCGGAAGAAGGAGGTCGAGGGGCCGAAACGGAAGGGCAGGACCACCGGGATGTCCTGGCCCCGGCAGGCGGCCAGGCCGCTGACATAGGCGGCCGATCCCCGCCAATCCTCCATCCGCTGCACGTCGCGCCGCTCCAGGTCGCCCAGGCGCGGCGCCAGGCAGGCGACCACCGCCAGGCCGATCGCCGTCTCCCAGGGCGGCCCGCGTGATCCCAGGGCGGCGTCATAGAGCCAGGCGGCGCCCGGCCAGATCAGGGGGAAGGCGACCAGGACATTCTGGTCGGAGAAGGACGGGGTATAGACCAGGGTGACGATCACCCCCAGCAGGGCGGCGGCGATGGCCGCGAACAGTCCCGCCGCCGCGATCCAGTCGCCCAGCCCGCGATCCGCGCCTCCAGGCGTTTGGGCCGCGCGACCGCGCCAGACCATCATGGCCAGGACGAGGACAGCCAGGGCGGCCCCGACCGTCCAGTCCATGAGATCCTGCCAGACGCCATTGAGCTCCATCTGGAAGAAGGCCCAGTCCTTGCCGAACCAGAGGGCCGCGAAGTCCTGCAGGGTGTGGGCGCGCAAGGCGTGGATATAGGCCAGGGTCACGGCCAGGATCGCCAGGCCGGCGGCGGCCACGGTCGCCTGCACCCGGCGGTCGCGGGTGGTGAGGATGAGCGCGGCGAAGATCATGCCGGTCTGCAGCAGCATGTAGAAATGGCCCAAGGACCCGATCAGGCCCGCCGCGGCCAAGGCCCCGACGGCGCGCGCAGGGAAGGGGCCGCCCAGGGCCAGCCTGCGGCGGATGGCGACCGCCGCCGTGGCCAGGACGGCGCTGGCCAGCATGCAGAAGGCGTAGTTGCGCCCGTTCTGCGATTGCATGAACCACCAGGCCGAGCCGGTCGCCAACAGGCCGGCGAACAGCCGCGCCCGCAGGGAATAGACCCCTCGGGTTCCGCCGATGAAGACGATCACGGCGCCGGTGGCGCACAGCGCGCTCAGGCTTCGAACCGCCGCCTCCGACGATCCGAACAGGGCGATCCAGCCATTGAGCGCCAGATAATAGGCCGGCGGGTGGGTGTCGGTGAGCGCCCGGGCCATGACCTCGCTCCAGCCGCCGTGATGATCGACCACGAACAGGGTGAAGAGCTCGTCGATCCAGTAGCTCGAGGTCGACAGGCCCCGGAAGGCGAAGGCCAGATAGATCGCCAGCAGACCGCCCAGCGCCAGGCTAGGCAGGCGCGGCGCCCAGGTCCTGGCCAGGGCGATCAGGGCGGGCCGGTCCATCAAAGCGCCTTCCCAGGTCGTTGAGTGAAGCGGGGATAAGGCTGCGACGGGTCGCGACTGACAAGCGCCCGCTGACATGACCGGGCGCAAATCGTCCGGAGGGCGGCCCGCCGCTTTACAATCGAGCGCGGCGCGGTCCAATCCGGCGCCCCGCCTCCAGAGCCCCAACACCCATGACCTCTCCGACCATCCTCAAGGATCGCGACCTCGTGCTGTTCGGGGTGTCCAATATGCTGTCGGATTTCTATGAGGCCATCGACGCCCTGGGCGGCCGGTTCGCCAGGCTGGTGGTCAATCAGGCCGAGACCGTGCGGCCGCGCACGCTCAGCTATGTCGAGCGCTTCGCCCGCTTGGGCATCGCCCCGGAAGTGGTCGCCTGGGCCGACTTCCAGCCCCGAGCCGGAGAGCTCTACGCCCTGGGCACCACGGCGGCGGGCCGCGACCTGCTGATGTCTGACGCTCGGGCGGCCTTCGGGGTGGCGTTCGCGGCCATCGTCCATCCGACGGCCCATGTCTCCCGGTTCGTGCGCGTGGGATCCGGCGTGTTCGTGGGCGCCAACAGCGTCGTCGCGCCGGGCGCCGTGCTGGAGGATGGGGCCTTCATCAATCGCGGCGTGACCTTGGGCCACGACAGCCGGCTGGGCCCTGCAGCGCGCCTGATGCCGGGCTGCAATGTCGGCGGTCACGTCAATGTCGGCGCGCGCGCCACGATCGGCATGGGCGCCAACGTGATCGAGGAGCTGGAGATCGGCGACGACGCCTTCGTGGCGGCGGGCGCGGTGGTGGTGCGCGACGTGCCGGCCGGCGGCCGCGTGGCGGGGGTCCCGGCCCGGCCCATGGGCTCATAGGCTGGCCGTGCGCCAGCGCCGCCACATCTCCCGATAGGCGTCCTCCAGGTCTCGGGTGAAACCTGAGGGATCGAAATGGCCGCTGGCCATCAGGCGCGGCCGGATCTCCTGGCGCAGGATCGCCAGATGTCCGAGGTCGCCGGCCAGGGCCACGGCCTTGGCCACATAGTCGGGCCGCGAGGTCGCGATGCAGTCGTCGAGGCCGATGGCGGCCAGCAGGCCGCTGCTGATCCGTTCATAGAGCGCCTGACCCTTGAGGGTCACCACGGGCACGCCCATCCACAAGGCGTTCCGCGTCGTCGTGCCGCCCGTATAGGGAAAGGGATCGAGCAGGATGTCGATCGCGCTGTAGCCGGCCATGTAGGCGGCGAACGGCGAGGCGCCCGCGAAACTCAGTCGACCGGGATCAACGCCGCGCGCCGCGAAGGCCCGGGTGATCTGGTCGATCAGATAGCCGTCGGCGAGGCCAAGATATTTCAGCGCCAGCCGGCTGTCGGGGCAGGCGCGCAGGATCTCGGCCCAGGTGTCGAACACCGCTGCGTTCAGCTTGGAGGGGGCGTTGGTGGCGCCGAAAGTCACGCAGCCCAGGGCCTGTGCGGGCGGCGGGGTGATCGGCAGGTCCTCGAAGGGCTGGTAGCAGGCGCCTGCGCCGGGCATGTGGAAGGCCGCCTCAGCCAGGAAGGCCTCGGTCTCCGGGCCGGCCGTGAAGCGGTCGGTGAGCCGATAGTCGATCTGGCTGAGACCGGTGGTGTTGGGATAGCCGATCCAGCTCACCTGCACCGGGGCCGGCTTGGCCCCGAACACCGCCAGGCGATTGAGGCCGGTGTGGCCGGAGAGGTCGACCAGGATGTCGATCCGGTCGGCGCGGATGGCTTCGGCCAAGGCTGCGTCGTCGAGACCCGCAGCCTCTCGCCAGGCCCCCGGGTGACGTTCAGGGGCAGCGCTCGGCGGGGCGGTTGAATAGATCACCGTCCCGACCCGGGCCGGGTCATGGGCCGCCAGCACCGGGGCGATGAAATTGACCACGGCGTGACCGGCCAGGTCGCCGGAGACATAGCCGACCCGCAGCGGTCGGTCCGGGGTGCGGTCGTTGGCGTGGGGCGCTATCCAGTCCTGGCCGAAGCGCTGGCCGAACTTCAGATGGGCGGCGAACACCGCCTCGCGGCTCACCCCCGGGGCCTGGGTCAGGGCGAAGAGGTAGCGGCTATGCAGACCTGCCGCGCCAGTGGTGTCCACCTGGGCGGCGCGGAACAGCGCCAGCGCCTCGGCATGGCGACCCACCTGGCGCAGGGCGACGGCCAGGCTGACCTGGGCGGCGACCAGGTTGGGCGCCAGCCGCAGGGCGGTCTCATATTCGGGCAGCGCCCTTGACCATCGCCCGGCCTGGCTGTGGATATTGCCCAGATCGATGCGCGGGGCGGCCCAGGAGGGATTGAGATCGGCGGCCTTCTGGAAGGCGTCAAAGGCGCCGGCGCGGTCACCAATGTCCCGCAGCGCCCGGGCGAGCTGGAACCAGGCGCCCGGATCGGCCGGGGCCTCGGCCACAGCCCGCTGCGCCAGGGCGCCGGCCTCAACGGCGCGACCTCGAGACAGAAGCGCTGCAGCCTGTGCGAGTAGCGGACCTATTTCACCCATCCTGGTTTGTTGTGTCCCCTCGCCAGATGCCCGATCGATAGGGGCTCGGAGTTGATTCTGTCAGGTCCAAGCTCTTCAGGATGCGCGCGATCACCCACCCGAGTCTTCTCCCGAGGTCTCCGCCGGCGCCCGTCAGGCTGTATGTCGCCGACCTGCCTGGGGTCGATCAGCTGCTGCCGTATCTGCGCCGGCTGGACGAGACCCGCACCTATTCGAACTTCGGTCCGCTGGAAACCGATCTGCGGCGTGGTCTCGGGCGGCTGCTCGATCCGGCCTGTCCGCCGGAGGTGGCCCTGGCCAGCTCCGGCTCCGACGCCCTGGCCTTGGCGCTTCGGGCGCTGGACCTGCCGCCGGGCGCCCGGGTGCTGCTGCCGGCCCTGACCTTCCCCGCTACGGCCTGGGCCGTCCAGGCCGCCGGCCTGACGCCGGTGCTGGCCGATGTCGACGCTGACGCCTGGGTCCTGACCCCGGAGATCGCTGAGGCGCACCTGGACGGCGTCGCCGCCGTCCTGCCCGTGGCGACCTTCGGCCTGGCCCTGGACGCCGCCGCCTGGGACGACTTCACCGACCGCACGGGCCTGCCGGTGGTGTTCGACGCCGCCGCGGCCCTGATACGCCAGCCGATGCCACGTCGGTGCGTCGCCGTCTTCAGCCTCCACGCCACCAAGCCCCTGGGCGTCGGCGAGGGCGGCCTCGTGGCCGCCCACGATCCGGACCTGATCGACATGGTCCGCCGGCTCAGCAATTTCGGCTTCGACGGTGTCCGCGTGACCCGAGCCTCGGGCAACGCCAAGCTCAGCGAGTATCACGCCGCCGTCGGTCTGGCCCAGCTGGCGCGGGCGCCGCAGATTCGCGCCGCCCTCGACCGGGCGCGGGAGGCCTATGGCCGCCACCTGCCGGCCCATCTGACCCCGCCAGGCGAGATGAGCGGCCTTGTCGTGGCCGTGCCCGCCGCCGCCGAGGCCGCCGCCGGCCTCGCTGCGGTGGGCGTCGAGACCCGCCAGTGGTTCCAGCCGGACCTCACCGGTCACCCGGCCTATCAGGCCATGGCGCGGGCGGGCGACCTGCCCAATACGGCGGGGCTGCGCGGTCGCATCCTGGGGCTGCCGTTCCACGGCCACCTCACGGAAGACGACATCATCCGGGTCTGCGCCCAGCTGCAGGCGATGCTGGCGCTCCGTGCGGCCGTTCCCGAGGTCCAACGGGTCTGAGGTCGCACCGGATTTCGCGGGCGCGATCGGCGCGGTCGGGCTATTGAAGGGGCGAAGGACACCGATCATGGCCACTGACGACGACGCCCCGCCCGCCGACGAGACCCCGATCCAGCGCGCCCTGCGCCTGAAGCAGGCGGCCCTTGACGCCAAGCCGAAGCCGCCACGCGGCGGCCGCTTCCAGCGCGAACGCGCCGCCGCCGCCCAGTCCTCGTCGAAGTCCAAGCCCTGGCTGTCGCGCTAGCGGCCCAGACCATCCCAGATCGTGGCCTTGAGCCGATCGGCCCCGGACGTCGTCTCCGCGTGGCGGATGAAGGCGACCTGAACGCTTCGATAGTCGACCCCGAAGGCGGCCGCGAAGGCGGCTTCAAATCCAGATCCCTGATGCAGACCGGTGATCATCCGGGCCAGACGCGGCTGGACGTCGGCGAAGCCCTGGCCGCCATAGCCGCTGCGCAGATATTCCACGAACCACGCCCCCACGAACTCCAGGCGTCGGTTGGCCTCGGGGTCGGCCAGATCCCCGGGCGCGGTGTCGCCGGTCACCTCTGCGGCGTCCTGGGCCGTATAGCCCAGGATCGCCCGGGCGAGCGCGCGGTCATAGGGCTGCGGGGGCTGGCCGAGGCTGCGGCGGTACATGAAGCCATCGGTCAGGCCCCGGCCTTCGGCGATGAAACCCGGCACGCCGGCGGGCCGGGCCTCGCGGCGATCCTGGATGTGGGTCAGCTCATGCGCCAGGGTCCCCTCGGACAGGTCCGGGTCGGACCTCAGATAGTCCAGGCCGACCTTGAAACTGTTGTCGATGGCGACGCCGAGCAGGCCCGGAGTGTCGGCCACCACCACCCTCAGGGGCGCCGCCAAGGGCGCGGGGTCAGGCCAGGCCTGGATCCGCGCCACCCAGTCATAGGCCGCGGCCACCCGGCCGCTGATCGCCTGGGCCTCTTCGGGGCCGAGGTCGGCCTGGCTCAGGACCAGGAACCGGCCATCCGGAGACGTGTAGATCAGGCGCGCCGCCGCCTCGGCCGGGTGCGCCTGGATCAAGACCAGCGCCACGATGAGGCCACCGCCGCCCAGAGCCCTAGGCATGCGACCTGATCTCCTGCACGATCCTGTCGATCACGGGCGCCCACGTCGCCTCGTTGTCCTGCCGCGCCAGCGCCACGGAGCCGTACCAGGGCATGGTCGCGCCGGTCGCGCCATAGCGCCACTCCGGACTTGCCGGAATCAGGGTCAGGCAGGGCGCGCCGATCGCGCCGCACAGGTGGACCAGGGCGGTCTGGACCGAGACCACCCGGTCAAGGGCGCCGACCAGGCCGGCCAGGGCCTCGAAGTCGTCGATCTCGGCGCGAGGAAACAGGCGGATGGGGTTGGGCCGGCCGGCATTGAACCGCGCCACCTCCTCGGAGACGTCGCCATATTGCAGGCTGACGAACTCGACGCCGTCCAGGTCCAGCAGCGGCGTCAGCTGGTCCAGGGTGAGGGAGCGGCCCTCGCCATTGGTGTGGGCCATGCCGCCCCGCCAGGACAGGCCGATCCGTCGGATTGATCCGCCGCCCAGCCGCGCGCGCCAGGCCTCGGTGACCTCCGGGCGGGGCGCCAGATAGGGCAGACCCGGAAAGTCCTCTCGCCGTGGGCGGAAGGCGTGGCCCAGGTCGCCGGCGGCCACGATCAGGTCCGGCCGGACGCCGGTCAGGGGGGCGCGGGCGTCAACCACGGACACGTCGGGAAAGGACTGGGCGAACAGGCGGGTCAGGCGGGGTTCGCAGGCCAGGGTCACCTGGCGGGCCACCCGGGCCAGGTCAGGGATCATGCTGGCGAACATGATCTGGTCGCCGACCCCCTGTTCGGACAGCACCAGCACCTCGCGCCCAATCAGGTCGGCGGCCGAAATCCGGCGGGTCAGGCGGGTCGCCAGCTCCGGCGTCACCGTGCCCATGCCGTGGCGGGCCTGGGCGGCGATGTCCCAGCGCGCGTCATAGTCGCGCCAGCCCTCGTCGAACCGTCCCAGCAACAGGGCGATCAGCCCCCGGCGGAACCGGGCGTCGTCGAGACCCGGCTGCAGGGCCAGGGCGCGGTCATAGCTCTCCAGGGCCGGCCCGTAGCGGCGCAGCGCCGCCAGGGTCTGGCCGCGATTATAGAGGGTGAGACCGGCGTCTGGCTTCAGCGCCAGGGCGCGGTCGAAACTTTCCAGGGCGTCGAGGGGCCGGCTCAGGGCCTGCAGGGCGACGCCGCGTCCGCTCCAGGTCACCGGATCGTCGGGATTGAGCGCCAGGGCCTTGTCAAAACTGGCGAGGGCGGCGGCGGCGTCCCCGGCCTGCTGGCGGATCAGGCCCTTGAGCCGATGCGCCCGGCCATCCCGCGGCGCACGGCGAATGACGCCGTCGACCTGGACCTCAGCCTCCGCCAACCGCCCGGCCTTGGCCAAAGCCTGGGCCGCAGCCAAGATCCGATCCAGCTCGCTCATGCCCTGGCCCCCTGGGGCGCGACGTTAGATGTTTTTGGTCATGGCGGAGAGGGTGGGATTCGAACCCACGGTACCGGTAAAGGTACGCCGCATTTCGAGTGCGGTGCTTTCGACCACTCAGCCACCTCTCCGGAGCCGTCTGGAGGCCCCCTGGAAGGGGCCCGCCGAGCGAGCGCGGAACCTACTCATCCGACCCCGGCTCCGCAAGAGGCTGTTTGGCCGCTTGGCGAGACCGATGTTTCAGTCGTCGGCGGGCAGAACGGCGACGCCGTCTTCATCGGCATAGAGACGGTCGCCGGGCACGAACACCACCCCGCCGAAGGCCACCGGCGTGTCGACCACGCCCTCGCCGCGCTTGACGCTGCGCATGGGGTGGGAGCCCAGGGCCTTGACCCCCAGTTCCAGGGTTCCGAGCACGGCGGTGTCGCGCACTGCGCCATTGACCACCACGCCCGACCAGCCGTTCTTCACGGCGTCGGCGCCCAGCATGTCGCCGACCAGGGCCCGGTGCAGGGAGCCGCCGCCGTCGATCACCAGGACGCAACCCTCGCCCGGAGTGGCGAGCGTCGCCTTCACCAGGGAATTGTCCTCGTGGCAGCGGACGGTGCGGATCGGGCCGGAAAAGGCGGTGCGGCCGCCATAGTCCTTGAATTGCAGCTCGCAGACCTCGATCTCGTCCTCATTGGCGTCGCACAGGTCGGCGACGCTGATGCCCATTTCGTTGGGAAGGGTCATATGCTGAGGGCCTCACCCTTGTAGTCGTCGCGCAGTTCGCGCTTCAGCACCTTGCCGATATGGCTGCGCGGCAGGCTGTCGATCAGCACAAGGTCGGCCAGGCGCTGGGTCTTGCCGACCTTGCCGTTGACGAAGGCCTTGATCTCGGCCGGATCGGCGCTGGCGCCGGCCTTGAGCGCCACGAAGGCCACCGGGGTCTCGCCCCAGGCCCGCGACGCCACGCCGACCACGGCGGCTTCCAGCACCGCCGGGTGCTGGACGATCTCGGCCTCGAGGTCTGAGGGATAGATGTTGAAACCGCCGGAGATGATCATGTCCTTCTTGCGGTCCATGAGCGTCAGGAAGCCGTCCTCGTCGAAGCGGCCCACGTCGCCGGTGCGGATGAAGCGCAGGCCGTCAGGCGAATACCACTCCGCCTCCGACGTCTTGCCCGGCTGGTTGTGATAGCCGACCATCATCGCGCCGGAGCGGCCCACCACTTCGCCAATCTCGCCTTGAGGAACCTCTTTCCCGTCCTCGTCGATGAGGCGGATGTCGTGGCCGGGCAGGGGCTGGCCCACCGTGTGCAGCTTGTCGGGGAACTCGTGGGCGCGCAGGCCGCAGGAGCCGCCGCCCTCGGTCATGCCGTAATATTCGATCAGCCCGCCGGGCCAGCGCTTCAGGACGTCGGCCTTGATCTCGGCCGGGAACGGGGCGCTCGTCGAGAACTTCATGACGAAGCTCGACAGGTCATAGCTGTCGAAATCAGCCCGCTCCATCAGGCGGCGATACTGCACCGGCACCAGCATGGCGTGGGTCGCGCGGTGCTTTTCCGACAGCTTCAGGAACTGCTCGGCGTCGAACTTGGGCATCAGCACGGCGGTGCCGCCGTTCGACAGGGTGGGCAGGAAAGAGACCAGGGTGGTGTTGGAATAGAGCGGGGTGGAAATCATCGAGACCGATGAGTCCGGATAGACGCCGCGGCGGATCTGGCCCCAGCGCATGGCGTGCGGCTGGACGATGCCCTTGGGCGTGCCGGTGGTGCCCGACGAATAGATGATGTTGAAGCCCTGGTCGGGGGTGACGGTCACCGGGGCGGGCTTCGCGCCGGCCGGGGCCAGCCAGGCCTCGAAGGCGATCCCGGCGTCAGAGCCGTCCAGGGCCACGCGCTTGGCCGTGATCTCGCCCGCCACGCCGGCGAGCGCGTCGGAGACCCCCTTGTCGAGGAAGAACACCTTGGCCCCGCAGTCCTTGAGCATGACCACCAGGCTCTCCGGCGTCGAGGACGGGGCGAGGGGGGCGACCACGCCGCCGGCCCGGAGGATCCCGAAGAAGGTCGCGCCATATTCGACGCTGGACGTCGCGCAGACGGCGGCCACGTCGGCATTCGCCACCCCGTCGCGCTGCAGGGCCACGGCGATGCGGTCCATCAGCCCGTCGAGCTCGCCATAGGAGATGGTGCGGCGCGCATCGACCAGGGCGGCCTTGTCGCCGCGCTCCTGGGCCTGGGCGGCGATCACCTCGGCCAGGGTTCCGAACTCCTGAGTCAGGATCTCTTCAACGGACATGAGGGCCTCCTACCTACCGATCGTTCGAATTGTTGGGTCCTCTTAGGCTGGAAAGCGCGGGACCTGCAATCGCGCGCTTGCCGCCCAGGCCTGCCCTGGAGGAAAGTGTCGGCGACCGCTCTTTCCTATCGGCGGCGACAGCTATTTCAAAAGACGCCTGGCGCTGCGGTCCCGCCGCCGACCAGGCCATTGGGACGGAACATATTATGGCCGACGACACCCCCGAAATGATCTCCCTGGGCGCCAAGCTGCAGCAGTGGGCGGCGCTCAAGCCCGACGCCCCGGCGGTGTCGTGCAAGGACCAGACCCTGACCTATGGCCAGTTCCATCGCCTGACCAACCGCGCGGCCCGCGGCCTGGCGGCCCTGGGCGTCAAGCACGGCGACCTGGTGACCCTGGGCCTGCCCAACTCCATCGATTTCGCCGTGGCCTGCTGGGGGATCTGGAAGCTGGGGGCGACGCCGCAGCCGGTCTCGTTCCGCCTGCCCCAGGGCGAGCTGGAGGCGATCATGGAGCTCGCCAGGACCCCGATCGTCATCGCCGACTTCAAGGTCCAGATCGACCGGCCGCTGGTGACCCTGACCGACATCCTGGCGAAATCCGAAGACGACAGCGACCTGGCCGACGCCACGGCGCCGGTCTCCAAGGCCCCGACCAGCGGCGGCTCTACTGGCCGTCCGAAGCTGATCCTGTCCGGCCAGCCCGGGGTGACGGCGGCGGAGACGCCGGAGGTCGGCGGCTGGCGGATGCGCACCGGATCCATCGCGCTGCTGCCTGCCCCGCTCTATCACAATGCCGGCTTCGGAATGATGATGGCCGCCTTCGGCCAGGGCGCGCACATGGTGATCCTGCCGCGCTTCGATCCCGAGGGGACCCTGGCGGCGATCCAGGCGCACAAGGCGACCTGGATCTATCTGGTGCCGACCATGATGACCCGCATCTGGCGGCTGCCGGAGGAGACGCGGGCGGCCTATGACCTTTCCTCCCTGGAGACCCTCTGGCACCTGGCCGCGCCGTGTCCGGCCTGGCTGAAGGAGGCCTTCATCCACTGGGTCGGGCCTGAGACGGTGATGGAGCTCTATGCCGGCACCGAGGCCCAGGCCGTGACCACCATCACCGGGACCGAGTGGCTGGAGCATCGCGGCTCGGTCGGCCGGGTGACGGTGGGCGAGATGATCGCCATCGGCGAAGACGGCTCGGTGCTGCCGGCCGGCGAGGTGGGCGAGATCTATATGCGCCGCCCGGCCGGCGCGCCGCCGTCCTACAAATATCTCGGCGCCACGGCCAAGACCCTGGAGGGCGGCTGGGAAAGCCTGGGCGACATCGGCTGGTTCGACGCCGAGGGTTATCTCTACCTGGCCGACCGGCGCACCGACATGATCCTGGTCGGCGGCTCCAACGTCTATCCGGCCGAGATCGAGTCGGCCCTGGAGGAGCACGGCGCCGTGCAGTCCTGCGCGGTGATCGGCATCCCCGACGACGACCTGGGCAACCTGATCCACGCCATCGTCCAGACCAAGGGCGCCTGTGACGAGGCGAGCTTGCGCGAGCACCTGTCGACCCGGCTGGTCACCTACAAGCAGCCGCGGACCTATGAGTTCGTCGACGAACCCCTGCGCGACGACGCCGGCAAGGTGCGGCGCTCAGCGCTTCGGGAAGCGCGGCTGAAGCCGGCCTAAGCCGCCGCGTCCCCGAACTGGAGGGCGGCCAAGCGGGCGTAGAGCCCGCCGCGGCTGGCCAGCTCCTGGTGCGTGCCCTGCTCGACCACCCGGCCTGCGTCCATCACCACGATGCGGTCGGCCTTGAGCACGGTGGCCAGGCGGTGGGCGATGACGATCGTGGTGTGGCCGTCCATGGCGCCGTCCAGCGCGCGCTGGACCAGTTGCTCGTTCTCGGCGTCCAGAGCGCTGGTGGCCTCGTCGAGCAGCAGGATCGGCGCCTCGCGGACGAGCGCCCGGGCGATGGCCAGGCGTTGGCGCTGGCCGCCGGACAGGCTACGGGCCCGTTCGCCCAGCGGGGTGTCATAGCCCTGCGGCAGGGCCTGGATGAAACCCTCGGCCTGGGCGGCGCGGGCGGCGGCGTGGATCTCGGCGTCGGAGGCGCCCTCGCGGCCGAAGCGGATGTTCTCGGTAGGTGAGCCGGAGAACAGCGGGCTCTCCTGGGCGACCAGGGCCATGCGGCGGCGAAGTTCGGCGGGATCGGCGTCGCGCAGGTCGACGCCGTCGAGCCGGACCACGCCCGCCTGAGGGTCATAGAAGCGCAGCAGCAGGCGGAAGACCGTGCTCTTGCCGGCGCCCGAGGGGCCGACCAGGGCCACCCGCTCGCCCGGCGCCACGCGCAGGGTGAAGCCGGTCAGGGCCGGCAGGTCCGGGCGGCCGGGATAGGCGAAGGTGACATTGTCGAAGGCGACCTCGCCCGCGCCGGCCACCGGCAGATGCTTGGGGACCGGGGGTGCGGAAATGCCAGGCTCGGCGTCGAGCAGGTCGGAAATCCGCTCCATCGCCCCGGCCGCCTTCTGGACATCGCCCCAGGTCTCGCCGAGCGCGCCGACCGAACTGGCGGCCAGGACGGAGAGCAGGGCGAACTGGAAGAGCGCGCCCCAGCTCATGTCGCCGCGCAGGCCGGCGTGGACGCCCAGCCAGAAGATCGCGACCACCCCGCCGAACACCAGGGCGATCACCGCTGCGGTCATGGTGGCGCGGGCGGTCATGCGGCGCAGGGACGTGCGGAACGAGGCCTCGACCGCCTCGCCGAAGCGGGCGGCGCCGGACGCTTCACGGCCAAAGGCCTGGACGATCTCCAGCGCGTCGAGGGTCTCCCCGGCATGACCAACGGCCTTGGCGAACTGGTCCTGGGTCGAGGCGGTCAGCTTGCGGACCTGGCGGCCGAACAGGAACAGGGGCGCCAGCACGACCGGGAAGATCAACAGCACCAGGCCGGTCAGGTGGGGGCTGACCACCATCAGCATGATCAGGGCGCCGATCAGGGTCAGGAAATTGCGCAGCGCCATGGAGACCGAGGTGGAGAGCAGGCTCTCGACGATCTGGATGTCGGTGGTGAGGCGCGACAAGACCTCACCGGTCTTGGTGGCCAGGAAGAAGGCCGGATCCAGGGTCAGGATGTGGGCGTAGGTCGCCTTGCGCAGGTCGGCGACGATGCGCTCGCCCAGCTTGGTGACGAAGAAGTAGCGCAGGGCGGAAGACAGGGCCAAGGCGACGGCCACGGCGCCCAGCAGGATGAACCAGGCGTCGACCGATTGCGGGTTCGCCTTGGCCGAGGTCAGGTGATCGACCAGCAGGCGGACGGCGGCGGAGAGCCCGAGTGTCGAGGCCGTGGCGGTCAACAGGAAGACGCTGGCGAAGCCCGCATCGGCCTTGTGGGCGCCGATGAACGGCAAGAGTCGGCCCAGCGCTCGGACGTTGCGGCTGCGCGGTCGGCGCTCAGCCGCCTCGGAGATCTCCTGAACCAAAGCGGCGCCTGCCGTCGGCCGGCCGTCCACCTGAGGCTCGGCCCCCAATTCACTCATGAAAATCGCGCCCTTGCTCTCGCCCCGCCTTTTCCTGTATAGGCGCGGCTCGTTCGCGCCCGCCCACTCGGCGGGCCGTCCTCTTTGATGCCGCTCCTTTAGGTCGGATGCCTCCGAAATGAAACAAGACACCCATCCCGACTATCACTTCATCACCGTGGTGATGACGGACGGCACGAGCTATCAGACGCGCTCCACCTACGGGAAGCCGGGCGCGACGCTGAACCTCGATATCGATCCGAAGACCCACCCGGCCTGGACCGGCGGCAACCAGCAACTGCTGGACCGTGGCGGTCGCGTGTCGCGCTTCAACGCCAAGTTCGGCGCGTTCACCCGCAAGTAAGTCGCGGCGGCCCTGGCCGCTTCGATCCAGATCAAAAAAAGCGCCGCGTGAACCGCGCGGCGCTTTTTCTGTTGTCTGGTCTTCTCCCTCCCCCGCGTGGGGAGGGTGGCTGGCGCGGAGCGCCAGACGGGTGGGGCTCTTGGGGCTGACGCAGCTCCCCACTCTGGCCGCTCACGCGGCCTGTCCCTCCCCATGAAGGAGAGGGAGGAAGGTCTTAGCCCCCAAACGCTGAGCGCAGGCGGTCCATGTGATCGGCCACGGGGTTGGCGGTCTCGGTCTCGTCGGCCTCGACATACATGCGGCGGTCCAGGTGGCGGACCCGCTCATAGAGACGCTCGGAGCGCTCCAGCAGGGTCAGGAGACCGGCCGGCAGTTCCTCGGCGGTCTTGGTCGCGCCCGGCCGGCAGACGTCCTCGGCGCCCAGGCGATAGCGGTCGTCGCAGGCGCCCTCGGGCGGCATGTCGCCTTCACGCACGGCGCGTTGCACCAGCAGCCAAGAGGCCACCTGCATCAGCCGGGTGGTCAGGCGCATGCTCTCGGCGGCGTAGGCGAGCGCGGCGTTGCGCGACAGAAGCTTGGACTCCTGGCGGCCAGAGCCGTCCAGATAGCCGGCGGTCTCCTCGACCAGGTCCATACCTTCCTGGAAGGTGCGGTCGAACAGCTCGGAGCCCGCGAAGTCGCGGATCACATCCGCGCGGCGGGCCGTGGTCGGCGCAATGCCATCACTCATAAAAATCGTCCCCGACAAAGTCGTACGCGCCCCAGATCGTCCTTGGACGGGATGTCGTCCGTGGACAGGCGCCGGTATTCGCTTCCCGGCGCTGCAACCCCCGTGCCAAGGCTGGTGGGGCCATCTTCCATAGCGGTCTCAGGTCTGCGACGAGCTGGGACCGAACAGCGCATCCGCCGCCGCCCGCCCCGCCCGCTTGCGGCCGATCTGGGCCTCGCAACGGGCGATCTCGCCGCGCAGGATCTCAATTCGATCCTCAAGCTCGGCCACCGCATAGAGCTCCAGGTCTTCCTTCACGGCCTCGGTCAATCTCTGACCGCGTCCGACGCGGATGCTCGCAGGTTCTTCCATGTGAAGAGCCTCCCTTTGCCGTCCCGTATCAAGCGTCTATCTGAACGCGGACGCAAAGCCTGCGCAAGACCAGGGAGGTCACACCCGTGAGCCAATCGACGACCATGACCGCGATCGCGGTGGAAGGCGGCCGTGGGCCCGCCGAGGCCCTGAAGGCGGTCCAGATCGCCCGTCCGACCCCCGGGCCGGGCCAGATTCTGATCAAGGTCGAGGCTGCGGGCGTCAATCGTCCCGACCTGATCCAGCGCATGGGCGCCTATCCGCCGCCGCCCGGAGCGCCGGAGACGCTTGGCCTGGAGGTCGCCGGCGAGGTGATCGAAGGCGCGGGCCGCTGGAAGGCCGGCGACCGGGTCTGCGCCCTGCTCGGCGGCGGCGGCTATGCGCAATACGCCGTGGTCGACGCCCGTCACGCCCTGCCGATCCCGGCCGGTTTCACCGCAGTCGAGGCCGCAGCCCTGCCGGAGACGGTGTTCACGGTGTTCGCCAATGTGTTTGAACACGGCGGGCTGAAAGCTGGCGAGACCCTGATGGTGCACGGGGCGACCTCCGGCATCGGGGCCACCGCCATTCCCATGGCCAAGGCCGCCGGCGCCAAGGTCATCGGCACCAGCCGGGGCGCGACCAAGACGGCGCAGGCGCTAAAGCTCGGCGCCGACATCGCCGTCGACGTCACCGCCCAGGACTTCGCAGAGGTCGCCAAGCAGGCCGGGGGTTGCGACGTGATCCTCGACATGGTCGGCGGCGACTATTTCTCCAAGGATCTCGACGCCATCAAGACCGGCGGCCGCATCGTGTTCATCGCCGCCCAGGGCGGGGGCGAGGTTCCGTTGCAGATCTTCCGGCTGATGCAGAAGCGCGCGGTGGTCACCGGCTCGACCCTGCGGCCCCGCGACGCCGATGAGAAGGCGCGCCTGGCGGCCGCCGTCGAGGCGACCGTCTGGCCCTGGATCGCGGCCGGCAAGCTCAAGCCGGTGATCGACCGCACCTATCCGCTCGCCCAGGCGGGCGAGGCCCACGCCGCCCTGGAACGCGGCGAGGTGGTCGGCAAGGTGGTCCTGACACTCTAAGAGCTAAGAGGCCTGCCCCGCTTCGAAGGCGGCGCGCCGCGCCTCCTGCATGCGGGTGCGTTCGGCGCGCATTTCCGGGTCCCAGCTTTGACGGGGGCCGACGAACATGCCGCCGTCCACCAGCATGTGGACCCCGGTGACGAAGGCGCTTTCGTCCGAGGCGAAGAACAGGGCGGCGTTGGCGATATCGGCGGGCAGGCCTGGCTTGGCGATCGGCTGGGCGTCGGGCGCCTGTTGGGCCATGGTCTGCTTGATCAGCTCGGCCATGCCGGCGGGCACCGTCTCGGACGGGGTGAAGATATTGGTCAGGATCAGGCCGGGGCAGATGGCGTTGACCCGCACCCCGTCGCGGGCCAGTTCGGCGGCGGCGACCTTGGTCAGGTGGATCACCCCGGCCTTGGCCACCGAATAGGCGATCGGTCCCATGCCCGCCTGCAGGCCGGCGATCGAGGCGGTGTTGACGATCGCGCCGCCGCCCCGGGCCTTCATGTGCGGCAGGGCGTAGCGCATGCCGAGCGCCACCGAGCGCAGCAACAGGCCCTGGCTGCGGTCCCAGGCCTCGCCGGTCATCTCCTCCAGCCGCTGGGGCGAGCCCCCGGCGCCGGCGTTGTTGAACAGGATATCCAGCCCCCCGAACCGGTCGACGGCGTGGGCCATCAGGGCCTCGATCTGGGGCTCGTCGGTCACGTCGCACCGGCGGTAGGCGACCGTCCCTGGAAAGCGCGCCTCCAGGGCCGCGCCAGCCGCATCATCTATGTCGCCGACCAGCACCCGGGCGCCCTCGGCCTCGAACCGCTCGACCGTCGCCAATCCAATGCCAGCACAGCCCCCGGTGATGACGGCGATCTTGCCCTTCAGACGGTCCATGACCCACTCCCCATTTTGTGATTGGGACCTTAGCCGCCGCAAGCGATTGAGCAAACATGACACTGTGGATTGTATTTTGTCCGCTCAATGCACTCTTGGGTGTAAATCGAGGTGAAATATTACACTGGGGTAACCCCGCCGCTTGACGTCGGGTCTGCGCCGAAACAGTCTTTCTGAAACGCGGTATTCGCGCTGGCCAAAGAGCCAATTAGGGGAGGCGATTTTGATCCGTAACAGGATGGGACTCTTTGCGACTGCTTCACTTGCGGTTGTAATTTTCGCAGGCGCGGCACACGCGCAGGGCTCTCAATCGACCACGATCGAAGAACTGGTGGTCACCGCTGAAAAGCGTGAGCAGAGCCTTCAGGACGTGCCGATCGCCATTTCGGCTTTCACCAGCAAACAGCGCGATCTGGTCGGGATCAGCTCGATCCAGGACCTCACCAACTTCACGCCTGGCTTCGTCTATCAATCCGCCAATGACCGGGCGAGCATGCGCGGCATCGGCCGCCTGACGAACGTCCACTCGGTGGACGGCGCCGTGGCCATCTATATCGACGGCCTGTTCACCACCTCGACCGTTCTGGCCGGCGGCCCGCCGCTGGAAACCGACCGGGTGGAAATCCTGCGTGGTCCGCAGGGCACGCTGTACGGCCGCAACGCCATCGGCGGCACCGTCAACGTGATCTCGGCGCGTCCGACCGACACGCCCTATGCCGAGGTCCGCGCGATCGCGGAGAACTTCGGCTTCACCAACTTCCAGGGCGCCGCGTCCGGCCCGCTGGCTGAAAACCTCAGCGTTCGGGTCTCGGGCTACAAGCTCAATCAGAACGAAGGCTACTACACCAACGTCAACAAGGGCATGCCGACCGAAGGCAGCAAGCGTGACGAGTACGAAGTCCAGTTCCAGGTGAAGGCCCAGTTCGGCGAGAACGCCGACCTGTGGATGAACTACAAGACCCTGGAGTGGAACAACCGCGGTGGTCCGGGCGCCCGCGCCGGCTACCTCAACGGTCCGTACGAAACCGGCCTGACCGATCCGAACTTCTCGATCGTCTACAACTCGGCCCACGGCTACACGCCGGAAACCGGCGTGTCGGGCATCGTCCCCGGCAGCCTGGTGCAGTTCGGCAGCGGCACGACCACCACCAACCCGGCGCTGAGCGATCCGCGCAAGTTCAACACCAACGAAGCGCAGCACGTCACACTGACCGACGTGCATTCGTTCACCGCGAACTTCGCCTATCACCTGCCGACCTTCGACATTAAGTACATCGGCGGTCTGCAGAACTATAAGTACGACCTGACCGGCGACACCGACGCCACCAACGTCAAGTCCTACCAGATTCCGCTGGCGGCTGGCTCGGTCTGCGGCAATGTCCACACCCTCTACGGGTTTGGCATCTCGACCGTCGACTGCAGCCCGATGACGGTCAATGCCGACAACACCTATCACTATTTCGAGTACCCGACGTGGTACAGCCACGAGATCAACATCGCGTCGACGACGGACTCGCCGCTGCAGTGGATCGCCGGGGTCTACTACTATAACGAAAAGTACTCCGGGACCGGCAGCACCGCCGACTTCTTCCTGAAGGGTCAATCCTCGCTGCAGACCCCGATCCTCGGCGCCGCGCCGAACCCGGACGGTGTCTGGTCGGCGGGTCACTACGCCCTGACCACCGAGAGCAAGGCCGTATTCGGCCAGATCGACTGGAAGGCGACCGACACCCTGAAGTTCACCTTGGGCCTGCGCTACACCAAGGACCACAAGTTCGGGACGGAATATCGCCGGATCGTCTGTAACTCCGACGTCTGCTATGCGGGCCTCTATCCGGCCATCGGCCTGGCCGGCTTCGGTCCGGGCACTGCGGCCAACTGGGGCAGCCTGCTGGGCAACCTCGGCGCGCTTCCGGCGGTCGGCAAGGCCTTTGGCCTCGGCAACGCCCTGGCTCCTCTGGGCGGCCTGGGCAACGGCGCCATGGACCTGACCGCGACCCTGGCTCCGACCACGACCGCGGCCGGCGCCAAGGGCGTGACCAGCCCGACCGTCTGCACCGGCGCCGTCTGCAAGCAGTACACCATCGATCCGGCCACCGGCGTCGCCGCCCGCAATCTGGGCGACACCTCGGACGCCGTGACCGGCACCTTCGGCGTCCAGTGGGATCCGAGCGAAGGCACCATGGGCTACGCCCGCTACAGCCGTGGCTACAAGGCCTTCGGTCTGTCGGCCGGCAGCTTCCTGGTCGCCCCGGAAGCTGATCCCGAGTTCGTCAATTCCTACGAAATCGGCTTCAAGAAGAGCATTGGCCGCACCCTGCAGGTCAATGCCGCCCTCTACTATCTGGACTATCGCAACCTGCAGGCTCCGGTGACGGTCCGGGTCGGCCCCACCAACGTCAACCAGTTCATCAATGTCGCCAAGTCGCGGTCGGATGGTCTGGAACTGGACGTGATCTGGCAGCCGATCCAGCCCCTGCGGCTGACCCTCGACTACTCCTATGACGAAACCCGGATCCTCAAGAGCGACCTGCTGGTCGATGTGAACGACAACGTCAACACCGGCGCGGTCAGCATCGTTGGCAACAGCCTGCCCCAGGCGCCGAAGACCAAGATCGCGGTCAATGGCAGCTACTCCTTCTTCATGGAGCCCGGCACCCTGACCCTGAGCGCGAGCTACATCTATCGCGACAAGGCCTATGCCAACGTCTTCTCGAAGCCCTGGAACTCTGCTCCGTCTTGGGACCAGATCGACCTTCGCGCCCACTGGGCTCCGAAGGGCAACAAGTACACGATCATCGCCTACGTGAAGAACGTGGCTGACACCGACGGCTATGACGCCGCCGTGGTCGCCTCGAACCGCAACAGAAGCGCGACCGTGGCCAGCGATCAGTTCCTGAACGGCGGTCAAAACCTCGAACTGACCCCGCCCCGGACCTATGGTCTCGAGCTGCAATACCGGTTCTTCTGATCCTGAGACCCTTCCCCGCCCCGCGAGGCGGCGGGGAAGGCGCTCCTCCTGAGACGGCCCGGCCTGTCCTGGAACGCTTTTCCAGGAGCCAGGGCGGGGCGGTTCGCGCTCCCGACGGTGCGCGAAGTTCCAGTAGCGTCTAGCATTCCTCTAGGACGATCTTACGGGCGCGCCGTTGGCCGACGCGCCCGTTTTTCGTGGTCGACGGGCCTGGCCCCCGGCCAGTGTTTCAAAACCGTAAGATCAAAACCGTTGACGGGTGGAAGGGCCTCCCGCACGCTCTGAGGCAACAATGTCGGTGTCCGACCTCCGTGGAGGTGAGGGCGCCGCGCCCAGGGACGAAGCCGCATGACCGCCAAAACCGCGCCCGCCTTGGGCCTGTCTGTCTCTGGCCCGCTCCCGCGCCACCGCACGCCGCCCCACCGCGACTAGTCCACCCCACGCCGTCCTTTGCTGCGCCTGATTTCATACCCAATATTCGAAACGAACCGTCCATGACCCAAACCGCGTCCGTTCCCAGATCGCCCCCTCGCCTGGGGTTCGGCACCAAGACCCTCTATGGCGTGGGCTCGGTGGCCTTCGGAGTGTCCTCGCTGGGACTGTCGTCGTCGGTGCTGCAGCCCTATCTGAACCGGGTGATCGGCCTGCCGGCGCTGTGGGTCGGCACGGCGATCATGTTGACCCTGATGCTCGACGCCCTGATCGATCCGATGATCGGTCACTTCTCGGACAAGCTGCGCACGCGCTGGGGCCGGCGCCATCCGCTGATGTATCTGTCGGTTCCCCTGGTGGCCGTGGCCTGTTTCGCCTTCTGGAACACGCCGCCGGAATGGGGTCCGGCCCGGGCTGGGCCGACGCTGATCCTGCTGCTGGTGCTGATGCGCCTGGCAGTCAGCTTCTATGAGGTGCCCAGCCAGGCGCTCGCTCCCGAACTGGCGCCGGACTACAACGACCGCACGGGCCTGTTCAGCTATCGCTTTTTCTTCGGCGTCGTCGGCGGCCTGGGCATGAATGTCCTGCTCTATCGGGTGTTCCTGAGCCCCGAGCACGGCGGGATTCTCAGCCGTTCCGGCTATGGCCTCTATGGCCTGACTGCCGGCCTGGTGATGGCCAGCACGATCTTCCTGTCCTCGATCGGCACCCACCGGCATATCAAGACCCTGATCCAGCCGCCGGTGCGCAAGGTCCCGACCGCCCAGGTGGTGCGCGAGGTCTGGGGCACCATCACCAACCCGTCGCTGATCGTGGTCATGCTGTCGGGCCTGTGCTCGGGGGTGTCGATGGGCCTGAGCGGCGCGCTCAGCCAGTATTTCTATGTCGAGCTCTGGGGGATGAAAGCTGCGGGCGTCTCGCTGATCGGCCTGGCCGGCGTGGCCGCCTCCCTGTTCGGGGTGGCCCTGGCCGCGCCGGCCTCGCGGCTGCTGGGCAAGAAGCGGGCGATGCTGACCCTGTTCACGGTCTCGGTGGTGACGACCGCCCTGCCGCAGGGCCTTCGCCTGCTCGGCCTGGCGCCGGCCAACGGCTCGCCCTGGATCATGCCCTTCCTGGTCGGCGACTTCTTCATCGCCACGACCCTGGCCATCACCGGCTTCATCATCATCTCCTCGATGATCGCTGACGTGGTCGAGGACGCGGCCGTGAAGACCGGCGTGCGGTCCGAGGGGCTGCTGTTCGCCGCCAATGGCCTGCTCAACAAGTTCACCTCTGGCATCGGGGTGTTCCTGTCGGGCGTGCTCCTGACCGTGGTCGCCTTCCCCAGTCACGCCGCGCCCGGCACGGTGTCGCCGGAGATCATGCGTCACCTGTCGCTGCTCTATCTGCCGGTGACGGCGGGCATGAGCGGCCTCTCGATCCTGGTGCTGGTGTTCTACAAGATCGACCGCGAGACCCACGAGAAGAACCTGGCCACCCTGGCCCAGGCCGCCGCCCTCGCCGAACTGGGCGAGGAGCTCGAAGGCCGCCCCGCCGTCGCCGGCCCCGGCGGCCTCGCGTGAGCCCCGTTTCCTCCAACCCGCAGGATAGTCTCTCGTGACCGACGCCGCCGCGCCCTCTGCCCGCCGCCTCAGCCTGACAACCAAGTTCTTCTACGGCTTCGGGTCGGTGGCCTTCGGGGTGAAAGACAACGGCTTCTCCTATTTCCTGCTGATCTTCTACAATCAGGTGATGGGGCTGCCGGCCCAGACCGTGGGTCTGGCGATCATGGCGGCCCTGTTCGTGGACGCCTTCCTGGATCCGATTGTCGGCCAGATCTCCGACAACTGGCGCTCGCGCTGGGGTCGCCGGCACCCGTTCATGTACGCCGCCGCCATCCCGGTGGCGGTCTCCTATCTGCTGCTCTGGAATCCGCCGCGCGGCCTCGGGCCTCAGGATCTGTTCTATTATCTGATCGCCACGGCGATCCTGATCCGCAGCTTCATCACCTGCTACGAGATCCCCTCCTCTGCGTTGGCCGCCGAGCTGACCACCGAATATGACGAGCGCACCAAGCTCCTGTCCTACCGCTTCCTGTTCGGCTGGATCGGCGGGCTGATCATGTATTTCGCGGCGCTGAAGATCTTCCTGAAGCCCGACGCCGCGCACAAGATCGGCCAACTGAACGCGGAGGGCTACGCCCACTACGGCCTGGCTTCGGCGCTCTTGATGCTAGTGGCGATCCTGATCTCGGCCGGGGGCACCCATGGCCAGATCCCCTATCTGCGCGCCGCGCCGCACCGCAAGTTGACGCTTCTCCAACTGGGGCGGGAGATGCTGGGCACCCTGGCCCACGCCTCGTTCCTGCGGGTGCTGGCGGGCAGCCTGTGCACGGCCATGGCGGGCGGGTTGGCCCTGTCGATGGCGCTCTATATGGCTACCTATTTCTGGGAATTCTCCTCCGCCCAGATTGCGCTCTTCACCTTCTCCAGCCTGACGGCGGCGCTTTGCGCCTTCGCCGCCGCCCCCATCCTGTCCAAGCGCTGGGGCAAGAAGACCGCCTCTATGAGCCTGATCGCCGGCGCCCTGGTGGTCGGGGCGATCCCCATCTCCCTGCGACTGGCGGGCGTCTTCCCGCCCAATCACACCCCCTGGGTCTTTCCCCTGGTGTTCGCCCAGAACATCATCTCCACCGGCTGCTCGATCACTGCGGGCATCCTGATGTCCTCCATGATCGCCGACGTGGTGGAGGATTCCGAACTGCGCACCGGCCACCGGTCGGAGGGGCTGTTCTTCGCCGCCTCGGCCTTCGTCGCCAAGGCGGTGTCGGGGATCGGCATCTTCGCCTCGGGCATGATGCTGGCCGCCGCCCACTTCCCGCAGCACGCCAAGCCTGGCCAGGTCCCGGCGGAGGTCGTTCGCCACCTGGGCCTGATCTATGTGCCGACCCTGGCGACCCTCTATGTCCTGGCGATCCTGGCGGTGTCCGGCTACCGCATCACCCGCGAGAGCCACGCGGAGTCCCTGCGCCAGCTGGCGGCGGCGGCCGATCTGGCCGGCGAGGGCGAACCCGCCTCGTCCGAGGGCCACCTCGGCTGAGGCTCAGCGGATGAAGACGCCCATCAGCAGGGGCCGGGCGAAGACCGAAGGGGCCGCCTTCTGAGTGACGCCGGGCACCCAGAAGGCCAGTTCGGCGCCGGCGTTCAGGGTGGCGTTGAGCATCTGGGCGGCGATGGCCGGGTCGACGGGGCGGATCGAGCCCTCGGCGATGCCGTCGGAGATCATCGAGGCGAAACGGTCCGACACCCGGTTGGAATGGGCGACCTGTTCCTCGCGGATCGCCTCGGGCAGGGCTGACAGGGCCGAGGTGCGCAGCAGCGGTCCATATTCCGACAGTTGGTATTCGGTGAGCGCGGCGGCGGCGCTGGACAGCCTGGTCCACTGATCTCCGGGCAGGGCCATGGCCAGGCGCTGGACGCGGCGCATCACCTCGAAGGTGCGGTCGAAACAGGCCACCACCAGGTCATCCTTGGCGTCATGGTGGTGATAGAACGAGCCCTTGGTGACGTTCAGTTCGGCGGAGATCTTGTCGACCGAGGCGCCCTTGTAGCCGCGCGCATTGATCAGCCGGGTGGCGGCCAGCAGGAAGGTCTCGCGCCCGTTCTCCTGGCCCTCGCCGGCCGCCAGCTCGGCCAGGGGCGCCGGGATCGGGGCCCATTCCGCGCCGGGCGCCGCGAAGCCGCCGATCAGGATGTCGTACATCCGCTCGCAGATCCGGGGATAGTCCTCGGGATCATACTTGGGCAGCCAGGCCGCCGCCCAGAACAGTTGCTCCAGCAACATGTGGGTGCGGGCTGTGCGGCGGCCGCGACCCAGCCAGGCCAGCTCCGGCGCCTCGAACAGGGCGCGCACCTTGCGGAACCCGGCCATGAAGGCCTCGACCACCTCCGCCCGCCGGGGATTGTTCAGGGCGCGGACATCGGCCAGGGAGGGCAGGGCCGGGGCCTCGCCCACGGCGGTCAGCCGCAACC
>NZ_CANCLE010000039.1 GCF_947378715.1 Phenylobacterium aquaticum | reverse complement strand
CGGCCCCGGCATGGTCGCCGGCTATGCGGACATGCGCGTCTATCCCGCCGACCGGACCTTCACCGACCACTTCTCGATCCCCGATCGCGCCGCCCCGGTGGAGGTGCTGTTCCTCGGCCGCGGCAACACCGACGGCGACGCCGTGGTCTGGGCGCCGAAGCAGCGGGTCGTCGCGAGCGGCGATCTGGTCGTGGCCCCGATCCCCTATGCCGCTCACACCTATCCCGGCGAATGGATCGCCACCCTGAAGAAACTGGAGGCGCTCGACTTCGCCTATCTGGTTCCGGGCCACGGACCGATGGAGACCGACCGGGCCTATGTCGACAAGCTGATCGCCGCCCTCGACAACGTCCGCGCCCAGGTTGGGCCCCTGGCCAGGGCCGACGTACCGCTGGACGAGGTGCGCAGGCGCATCGACCTGAAGCCCCTGCGCCATGACTTCGCCGGCGACGATCCCTGGCTGGGCTTCCTGTTCAGCGCGGTGTTTTCCGGCGACCTGGTGTCCAACGCCTATAAGGAAGCGCGCGGCGAGGCGGTGATCCAGGGCAAGGGCTGAGCCCTATAGCGACGCATAGGCCGCCTCGATCAGGCGGCGCGGCCGGGCGTCACCGATCAGGTCGGTGGACTGCTTGTTCATCACATAGGCGCCGGCCAGCCGGCGCTCCGGATCGGCGAAGCAGCAGGAGCCGCCCCAGCCCGAATGGCCAAAGGTCGCCTCGCCCGGCCCCCAGACCTTGACCGGGGCGTTGCGCATGAAACCGGCGCCCCAGCTCATCTCGAAGGGCAGGACCAGGTCCTGGCCTCGGATGCGCTCGCGGGAGGCCTCGGCGATCAGCGGCGGCGACAGCACCATCTCGCCGTCCAGCCAGCCCTGGTTGGCCAGCGCCCCCATCAGCCGGGCCAGGGCCGGCGCCGTGGCGTGACCATTGGCGGAAGGGATCTCAATGCGACGCCACTCCGCCTGGCCCCGGCCAGCGGGCGAGGCCCAGGGGGTCAGGAACGCGGCCGTGGTGGCGGGGTTGTGCTGGCCGAATTTCGGCAGGGCGGTCGGACGCTGCAACTCGGCGACGCGGCCATGCTCCTGGTCCGGCAGGCCGATCCAGAGATCAAGCTCCAGAGGTCCGGCAAGGTCCTCGCGCAGGGCCGTCCCCAGGGTGCGGCCGTCCACCCGGCGGAAGATCTCGCCAGCCAGATAGCCGAAGGTGATGGGGTGGTAGCCCGACGCCGTGCCTGGCGGCCAGAGCGGGGGCATGGCCGCCAGTCGGGCGCAGATGGCCTCCCAGTCGAACCACAGGGCCGGGTCCATCGGATCGGGAAAGCCCGACAGGCCCGCCTGGTGGCTCATCACCTGCTCGATGGTGACCTGGGCCTTGCCCGCCTGGGCGAAGTCCGGCCAGATTTCGGCCACGGCCTGTCCGTAGTCGAGCTTCCCGGCGTCGGCCAGCCGGGCGATCATCAGGGCCGCCACCGCCTTGGTGGTGGAGAACACCGGGGTCAGGGTGTGTTGGTCAAAAGCCTGGCTGCGGGCGCGATCGGCGAAACCGGCCCAGAGATCCACCACCACCTCGCCCGCCTCGACCAGGCAGAAGCGGGCGCCCAGTTCGGCCCCGGCCGCGAAATTGGCGGCGAAGGCTGCGCGGACGGCGGCGAACCGATCGGGACAGAGGCCGAAAATCTCGGTCATCCGAGGCGCCTCTCTAGGCCAGGCGTTCCATGCGCACGGTAGGCGAGGTCACCTTGAGCCGCTGGGCCATGCCGACGATCGGCAGTTCCGGCGAGCCGAAGGTCTGGGCGGCCATGATGGTCTCGGCCACGCCGCTGACCGCCCGGGCCAGGGCATAGGAAATGGTCAGGCCGTCAATCAGGGCCGCGCCATAGAGGGCGGTGAGCAGGTCGCCGGTGCCCTTGGGCGCGGAATCGGCGCGGGGGTGGGCGGCCAGCCAGGCCTCCTTCTTGTCGGCATAGACCACGCCGATCTCGGCGCCGCGCTGGACCGAGGAGACCAGCACCGGCTTGCCCAGCAGGCGCGCCGCGTGCAGGGCCTGGGTCGGGTCGCGGGCCTCGGCGCCGGTCATGCGCTGGAGCTCCCAGGTGTTGGGGGCGACGATATCGGCGCGGGGCACCAGGTCGCTGATCACCGCCTCGGCCACGTCGGCGGGGACATAGAGCCCCTTGCCGGCGTCACCGATGGTCGGATCGACGATGATGATCGGCTTGCGGGCTTCACGATCGCGCGGCGCGCCGCGCACGGCGTCGATGGCGCGGGCTGCGGCGCGGACCTGGGCGGCGGAGGCGAAATAGCCGGTCAGCACCAGGTCGGTCTGGCCGAACAGGCCATTGGCCTGGATGCCGTCAAGCATGCCTTCCAGCGCCTCGACCGGCACGGCGGCGCCGCCGGGCGCGCCCCAGCCGGGATGGCGGCCATAGAGCACGGTGGGCGCCACCATGCAGTCGATGCGGAACGGCGCGAGCGCCAGGGCCTGGGCGCTGCCGCCCACACGGCTGGCGGCGACATGACTGGAGAGAATGAGCGCGAGCGGCATGGACCGGTTGCTTAGCGGACGTCGCTGCGGCCGTCATCCCCAGTGTGGGTTCTGGCGAAAACGTGTCCGGAGGGGCGGGACAAAACGGGTGACCTGAGCGCGAGCCGGGCTGGAACAGCTCCGCTCAGGTCCCCGAGGGGTCGCGGGCCTAGTACCGGTAGTGGCCAGGCTTGAACGGACCTGCCTGCGGCACACCGATGTACTCTGCCTGGTCCTTGCTGAGCTGGGTGAGCTTGGCCCCCAGCTTTTCAAGGTGAAGCATGGCCACCTTCTCATCCAAGTGTTTAGGCAAGGTGTAGACGCCGATGTCGTAGGCGCCGCCATTGGTCCACAGCTCGATCTGGGCGAGCGTCTGGTTGGTGAAGGAGGCGCTCATCACGAAGGAGGGGTGGCCGGTGGCGTTGCCCAGGTTCACCAGGCGGCCCTCGGACAGGAGGATGATCTTCTTGCCGTCCGGGAATTCGACGTGGTGGACCTGGTCCTTGATCTTGTCCCACTTGAAGTTCCGCAGGCCGGCGACCTGAATCTCGGAATCGAAGTGGCCGATATTGGCGACGATGGCGTTGTTCTTCATCCGCCGCATGTGGTCGACGGTCAGGACGTCCTTGTTGCCGGTGGCGGTGACGAAGATGTCCGCCCGGTCGGCGACGTCGTCCATGGTCTGGACCTCGAAGCCCTCCATGGCCGCCTGCAGGGCGCAGATCGGGTCGATCTCGGTGACCACGACGCGGGCGCCGCCATTGCGCAGGGACTGGGCCGAGCCCTTGCCCACGTCGCCATAGCCCAGCACCACGGCGACCTTGCCCGACAGCATGACGTCGGTGCCGCGACGGATGGCGTCGACCAGGCTTTCACGGCAGCCATAGAGGTTGTCGAACTTGGACTTGGTGACGCTGTCATTGACGTTGATGGCGGCGAAGGGCAGTTCGCCCCGCTCGTGCATCTGGTAGAGGCGGTGGACGCCCGTGGTGGTCTCTTCCGACACGCCCTTGATGGCGTCGCGGATCGCTGAATAGAAGCCGGGCTTCTCCTTCAGATAGCGCTTCATCACCGAGAACAGGGCTTCCTCTTCCTCGTTCTGCGGATTGTCGAGGACCGAGGCGTCCTTCTCGGCCTTGGGGCCCAGCACGCAGAGCAGGGTGGCGTCGCCGCCGTCGTCGAGGATCAGGTTCGGATAGCCGCCATCCGCCCATTCGAAGATGCGGTGGGCGTAGTCCCAATACTCCACCAGGTTCTCGCCCTTGATGGCGAACACCGGGGTGCCGGCGGCGGCGATGGCCGCGGCGGCATGGTCCTGGGTCGAGAAGATGTTGCACGAGGCCCAGCGGACATCCGCGCCCAGGGCTTCCAGGGTCTGGATCAGCACGGCGGTCTGGATGGTCATGTGCAGGGAGCCGGCGATGCGCGCGCCCTTCAGGGGCTGGCTCGGGCCGAACTCGGCGCGGACGGCCATCAGGCCGGGCATTTCGGTCTCGGCGATGGCGATCTCCTTGCGGCCGAAGTCGGCCAGGGAGATGTCTTTGACGACGTAGTCGGTCATGGGGGGTCCTTGCGGGCGGGATCGGGGCTTTTTCGCTCTATAGCGGCCGTCGCACAGGCTCGCAACAAACATATAAAGAGTTCTTTATATGTCAGAACAAACCGCGCCGGGCCGGGCCTAGCGCCAGAAGCGGTCGGCTTCCGACAGCCGGGCCAGGGCCTTGGCGGCCCGCTTCAGGCCGGTCTCGGCGTCCTGCGCCTTACGCGCCGCCAGCCGCTCCGCCGCCTCGCGTCCGGCGACATCGAGATGCAGGGTCTTCACCAGCCGCGCGGCCACGGCGGCGTCGTTGAGCGCGCCGAGATCGTCCTGCAGCCGCTTGACCCGCCCGACCATCCTGGCGGCGGCGCGGGCCGGGAACAGGGGGGAGAAGGCCTCGGCCGCGTAGCGCAGGTTCTTGGCCTTGATCCGCAGTTTGTGGCGGCCCTCGGCGTCCAGGCCGTCGAAGTCCCGCGCCAGGCGCCGCCAGGCCTTCCAGCGTTCGCGCAGGGCGGCGCGGGCGAAAGCCCGGGCGCCCATGTCGCGGCGACGCCGGGCCTTCCTGTCCGGATCGGTCAGCCAGGTCCCGGTCTCGACCCAGGCGGCGGCGGACAGGACCAGTTCGCGGAACCGGCCGGAGGCCAGCGCTGCGCCAGCCTTGGCATAGGCCTTGGCCCGGGCCTTGGCGACCGCCTCGACGATCAGGGCCGCGTCAGCAGCGGCCTTGCCCTTCAGCCCTGCAAGCTCGCGGGCGAAGACATCCAGATCGCGCGCCTCGCCACAGGTTCCGGCCAGCCACTTCAGCTCTTCGCGGATCTTCGGCGCCTCGCCGTCGCCGACCAGGGCGGCGCAGGTGGAGATGGCGCTGCGCAGGCGGCGCACGGCCACCCGCAGCTGGTGCAGGGCGGCCTCGTCGGAGGTTTCGCGCACCAGGGCGGCGTTGGCGGCGATCAGGCCGAGCGTCGTGCGGGCGATGGCCTGGAAGGCGGCGGCGGCGCTGAGGCCGGCGGTGAGCCGCATCCGGGGCTGGACCCGGGGGGTGAGTTCGGCGCCGTCGCCCAGCATCTGTCCCTGGGCGGCCTTGCCCTCATAGGACAGATAGAGCGGGGCGGTGCGAGCCAGCTGGCGGGCCAGGGCGAACAGCTCCGAGGGCGAACCGGCCTTGAGTTCAAGTTCGAGCTCGCAGATCGCCCGGCGGCGGTCGCCGGCGGTGATCACCCCGAGATCTGCAGCGATCTCGATCATCGCCTCCCCGTAGGCGACCATGCGCTGGCGGCGATCGACGGCGACGCTGAAGGCCGGGGCCAGCGCCTTGCGGCGGGGCGCCGACAGGGCCTTGCGCAGGGCGGGCATGGAGAGGTCGAGGGCGTCGCCGGCGACCTTCTGCTCATATTCTTCGCGGCCGAACCCCTCGCCGCGCTTCAGGGTCTGCACCCGCTTGCCGCCGCTCTCGCGGACCCGCAGCGAGACGTGGTCGCGGCGCAGGCGGCCGTCCGGGGTGTCGAAATAGATGGCTCTGAGCGCGCGGGCCTCGGTGTCCCCGGCCGGCGCTGCGGCCAGCAGCGCCTCCAGGTCGCGGGGCTCGCACAGGAACTTCAGCTCGATCTCTTGATCTTCGGTCGCCAGACGAGCCTCCCGTGGCTTGGGTGTCGCAACTCTTCCTAGCATCGCGGGCGCGAGAACGCATGACCCACATCAAGGGCCAGTTTGCCTGCCGCAGCGCGGGCGGTGTAAGCGAGCTCGCCCCAAAGTGAGGAGTCCTCCATGAACGCCCCGATCTCGAACGCCCCGATCCGTCCGCAGGTTCAACCGCGCCATGACTGGACCCTTGAGGAGATCGAGGCCCTGTTCGATCTGCCGTTCACCGAACTGGTGTTCCAGGCCGCTGAAGTCCACCGCGCCTGGTTCGACCCCACCGAAGTGCAGCTGTCGCAGCTGTTGTCGGTGAAGACCGGCGGCTGTCCGGAGAACTGCGGCTATTGCAGCCAGTCCCAGCACTTCAAGACCTCCACCGTCGCATCGAAACTGATGGAGGCCGAGGCCGTGATCGCCGCCGCCGCCGAGGCCAAGGCCGGCGGGGCGCAGCGCTTCTGCATGGGCGCCGCCTGGCGCGACCTGAAGGATCGCGACCTGCCCCGGGTCGCCGCCATGATCTCCGGCGTCAAGGCGCTGGGGCTGGAGACCTGCGCCACCCTGGGCATGCTGACCCCAGACCAGGCCCGGGCCCTGAAGGCCGCCGGCCTCGACTATTACAACCACAACCTCGACACCGGCCCGGACTATTACGACAAGGTGGTCACCACCCGGACCTATCAGGACCGGCTCGACACCCTGGCCGCCGTTCGCGACGCCGGCGTCTCGACCTGCTGTGGCGGCATTGTCGGCATGGGCGAGACCCGCCGCGACCGGGCCGGCCTGCTGCAGGCGCTCGCCACCCTGCCCGCCCATCCCGACAGCCTGCCGATCAATGACCTGATGCCGATCCCCGGCACGCCTCTGGGCGATTCGGACGCCGTCGACGGGCTGGAGTTCGTGCGCATGATCGCGGTCGCCCGCATCGTCTGCCCCAAGGCGGTGGTGCGGCTGTCGGCCGGACGCGAGCACATGAGCCGCGAGCTCCAGGCGCTATGCTTCCTGGCCGGGGCCAATTCCATGTTCGTCGGCGGCAAGCTGTTGACCACCGCCAATCCGGACAAGGACACCGATGCGGCCCTGATGGCGGACCTGGGTCTGCGGCCCATGACCATGGCCTGACGGATTTGCGGGCGATGTCGGCGTGACGGGCGCCAATTCGTCCTGTGGGCTAGCTTGAGCCGGCGCCCCGCCCTATTTGGCGGGGACGCCTAACGCCCCGGGAGCCCGTGTGACGCCGATCATATCCGTGAAGGGTCTCACCAAGACCTATGCCGGGGGGTTCCAGGCCCTCAAGACCGTGGACCTGGACATCCGCAAGGGCGAGATCTTCGCCCTGCTCGGCCCGAACGGGGCGGGCAAGACGACGCTGATCAGCATCATCTGCGGCATCGTCAATGCGTCGACGGGCACGGTGCTGGCCGACGGCCACGACATCGTCAAAGACTACCGCGCCGCCCGGGACGCCATCGGCCTGGTGCCACAGGAGCTGGCCACCGACGCCTTCGAGACGGTCTGGGCCACCATCCGCTTCAGCCGCGGCCTGTTCGGCAAGCCGCCGAACCCCGCCTATCTGGAGAAGGTGCTGCGCGACCTGTCCCTCTGGGACAAGAAGGACGAGAAGATCATGGCGCTGTCCGGCGGCATGAAGCGCCGGGTGATGATCGCCAAGGCGCTCAGCCACGAGCCGCGCATCCTGTTCCTGGACGAGCCCACCGCCGGGGTCGATGTCGAGCTGCGCCGCGACATGTGGCAGATGGTCCGCGCGCTTCGCGACAACGGCGTCACCATCATCCTGACCACCCACTATATCGAGGAGGCCGAGGAGATGGCCGACCGGATCGGGGTGATCACCCAGGGCGAAATCATCCTGGTCGAGGACAAGGACGTGCTCATGCGCAAGCTGGGCAAGAAGCAGCTGACCCTGCACCTGCAGACGCCGCTCGCGGCCCTGCCCGCCGATCTGGCCGATGACACGCTGGAGCTCTCGGCCGACGGAACCGAGTTGACCTACACCTTCGACGTCCAGGCCCAGGAGACCGGCATCGCCGCCCTGCTGCGCCGGCTGGGCGACAAGGGCATCGACTTCAAGGACCTGCGCACCTCCGAAAGCTCGCTCGAGGAGATCTTCGTCAGCCTGGTGAGCACCCGGACATGAACCTCTACGCCATCCAGTCCATCTATCGCTTCGAGCTGGAGCGCACCTGGCGCACCATCCTGCAATCGATCGCCTCACCGGTGATCTCGACCTCGCTCTATTTCGTGGTGTTCGGCTCGGCGATCGGCTCGCGCATGGCCCAGGTCGACGGGGTCAGCTACGGCGCCTTCATCGTGCCGGGCCTGATCATGCTGTCGATCCTGACCGAGAGCATCTCCAACGCCAGTTTCGGCATCTACATGCCCAAATGGTCGGGGACGATCTACGAGGTGCTGTCGGCGCCGGTGTCGCCGCTGGAGATTGTCATCGGCTATGTGGGCGCTGCGGCCACCAAGTCGGTGATCCTCGGGGTCATCATCCTGGCCACGGCGCGGTTGTTCGTGCCGTTCTCCATCGTCCATCCCCTGTGGATGGTCAGCTTCCTGGTCCTGACCTCAGTCACCTTCTCGCTGTTCGGCTTCATCATCGGGGTGTGGGCCGACGGCTGGGAGAAGATGCAGATCGTGCCGATGATGATCGTCACGCCGCTCACCTTCTTAGGGGGAAGCTTCTATTCGATCAGCATGCTGCCGCCGGTGTGGCGCCACATCACCCTGTTCAATCCGGTGGTCTATCTGGTCTCCGGCTTCCGCTGGAGCTTCTACGGCGTCTCCGACGTCGGCGTCGGCGTCAGCCTGGCCATGACCGTGGTCTTCATGGTCGTCTGCCTGGCCGGCATCACCTGGATCTTCAAGACGGGCTACAGGCTGAAGGTGTGATCTTGTCCCCTGCCTTGCCGACGCGCCGAAGGGCGCGTCCTCGCCCCGCTTGCGGGGAGAGGTAAGGTGAGGGGGACGATCTGGCGGTGGCGCGCGAGCGACGGTCGAAAGACCCTCCGCTTCGCGGCGGGCCCCTCACCCCAACCCTCTCCCCGTGAACGGGGCGAGGGAGAAGGATTACTCTTCCTCGTCGAAGCGGGCGCTGACCAGGGCGGTGAGGGCTTCGACGGCGGGGGCGGCTTCAGCGCCTTCGGCCTCGATGTCGATGCAGCAGCCTGGGCCGGCGGCAAGCATCATCAGGCCCATGATCGAGCGGGCATCGACCGTCTGGCCGTCCTTCGAAACCCTGACTTCGGCGTCAAAGGTCGAGGCCAGCTTGACGAACTTGGCCGAGGCCCGAGCGTGCAGACCGCGCTTGTTGATGATTTCGACGTTCTGGCGCGCCGTCACTTTTCCCCCGCGAGGACGTAGGACGCCACGGAAATATACTTGCGTCCAGCCTCCTGCGCATGAGCGACGCAATCTTCCAGCGGCAGTTTGGTGCGCACGCTGGCCAGCTTGATCAGCATGGGCAGGTTCAGGCCGGCGATCACCTCGGCCTTGGTCTGCTCCATCACGGAGATGGCCAGGTTGGAAGGCGTACCGCCGAACATATCGGTCAGCAGAATCACCCCGCCGCCCGAATCCACCCGCTCGCAGGCCGACAATATGTCCTTGCGGCGCCGCTCCATGTCGTCTTCCGGGCCAATACAGATGGCGGCCACGGCGGTTTGCGGGCCAACCACGTGCTCCATGGCGAAGACGAACTCCTCGGCCAGCCGCCCGTGCGTGACGATCACGAGGCCGATCATTTGAACTTTCTCAACGGGAATCCCCACCCGGCCGCGGCGGGTCGACAGCCGCGCGGCCGTCTTGATACGCTCCTTCCGCGCGGCCTCCAAGATGCTGCAATGCACGAGCGAGCTTCGCAGGCGCAGAAGACTCAAGCGGCGAGAGAATGATCAGGGGCAGGCTCAACCCTAAATAAGCTTTCCAGGCGGGTTCCGGGATCCGCTCCGGGGCGCCCAGGCCGACGCACAGCCCAATGCGGCAATAGGGAATGGCCGGTTCGGTCACCACGTCCAGACCCCGCACCTCAAGCCTGCCGGCCAGGGCGTCAGGCGCGCGACCATAGAGCGCGCCGCCGCTCTGCCAGATCAGCACGCGATCGTCGGCCACCAGCCGAAATCCATGGCCCAGGGCGCGCAGGGCCAGGTCGCTCTTGCCGGCGCCGGACGGACCCTCGATCAGGACGCCGCGCCAGCCACCAGGACCGAAGGCGGCGATCAGCCCGGCGTGCAGGATCATCGCCTCGCCTCGGGCAGGGTCACCACGAACCGGGCGCCGAGCACCGCGCCTTGGGCGTCCAGGCGATTCTCCGCCCGGATCGTTCCGCCATGGGCGGCGACGATCTGGCGGGCGATGGACAGGCCCAGGCCCGAATTGCCGCCGAAGGCCGCGCCCTTGGGTCGCGACGTGTAGAAGCGCTCGAACACGGTCTCCAGATTGTCCGGCGGCACGCCCGGGCCATCATCCTCGACCACCGCCACGGCCTCGCCCTTCTGTCGCTCCAACCGCACCCGGACCTCGCCGCCGGCCAGGCTGAAGGAGCGGGCGTTGTCGATCAGGTTGCGGAACACCTGGGCGATCGGCCCCTCGCGGCCGGAGACCAGGATCGGCTCAAGCAGGTCAGGGGCCGAATAGCGGATCGAATAGTGGATCGCGGGTTCGCCGGGCTTGGCCTGATTGTCATAGGCCTGGGTGATTTCGGTCAGCAGCCGGCCCAGATCGAAGGCGCGGGGGTCCTCCCGCGACAGCTCGGCGTCCAGGCGTGAGGCGTTGGAGATGTCGGTGACCAGCCGGTCGAGGCGCTGCACATCCTGCTTGAGGATGCCCAGCAGCCGCTCTCGAGCCGCCGGATCGGTGATCAGGTCCAGGGTCTCGACGGCCGAGCGCATCGAGGTCAGCGGGTTCTTGATCTCGTGGGCCACGTCGGCGGCGAAGCGCTCGATGGCGTCCATCCGCTCCGACAGGGCGCTGGTCATGGCCTCCAGCGAGCGGGTCAGGTCGCCGAGCTCGTCCTGGCGACCGGCGATGTCGGGCAGGGTGATGGCCCGGGCCCGCGACAGCCTGACCCGGTCGGCGGCCCGCGCCAGGCGGCGGATCGGATTGGCGATCAGGTTGTTGAGCAGCAGGGAGGAGGCGAGCGTCACCCCGATGGACAGCAGGATGAAGGGCAGAAGGGCGGCGCGCTGGCGGGCGACGATCTCATCGACATCGCTCGCCTCCAAGGTCAGCACCCCCAGCACCGCCTGGACGTGCTGGATGGGGATCGAGACCGAGACCACCCGCTCGCCGTCATCGCCGACCCGCATGCCGGCCCAGTGGCGGCCGCCCATGGCCTCGGCCACCTCATGGGCCAGGGCCTGTTTGGCGCCCGGCGGCGGGCCAGGCGGCGGCTTGGGCGTCTGGAACTGCATGGTGACGCCGGCGGCGCCCTGGTCGCGGGGCTTGGCGGGAGGCAGAACCTTCCATTCCACCCGGTCGGCGACCCAGTAGGAATCGGCGATCAGCTTGCCATGGGCGTCAAACAGCCGGGCCCGCTGGGTGCGCGGGTTGGAGAGCAGTTGCAGGATCTGGCTGGCGTAGCCGGGATCGAGCGCCGGCGCGGGTTCGCCCACCGTCGCCGCCTGGTCGATGATGGTGGCGATCAGCTCGCCCTGGGTGGTCAGGCTGTCGATCCGCGCATTGACCAGGCCGCGCCGCAGCTCGTTCAACACCAGGGCCCCGACGATCAGGATCGCCAGGCCCAGCATGTTGAGCACGATGATCAGCCTACCGATGCGCGAACTGGGCAGCCACCTTCGCCAGGCGGGCCCCGCGCCGGGGTCAGGCTTCGCGGTATCTGTATCCGACGCCATAAAGGGTTTCGATCGCGTCGAACTCAGGGTCCACCTCGCGGAACTTCTTCCGCATGCGCTTGATGTGGCTGTCGATGGTGCGGTCATCGACATAGACCTGATCGTCGTAGGCCGCGTCCATCAGGTTGTCGCGGCTCTTCACGAAGCCGGGACGCTGGGCCAGCGACTGCAGCAGCAGGAACTCGGTGACGGTGAGCTTCACCGGCTTGCCGTCCCACAGGCAGTCGTGGCGGGCGGGATCGAGGGTCAGCTTGCCGCGCTTCAGGGCCCGGGCGGCCGCATCAGCGGCGGCGGTGGGAACCAGCTCCTCGCCATCCGCGCCGGCCCGACGCAGCACCGCCTTCACCCGTTCCAGCAGCAGGCGCTGGCTGAACGGCTTGTGCATGTAGTCGTCGGCGCCGAGGTTGAAGCCCAGGATCTCGTCGATTTCCTCGTCCTTGGAGGTGAGGATGATCACCGGCAGGTCGGAGGTGCGGCGCAGACGGCGCAGGACTTCCATGCCGTCCATGCGCGGCATCTTCACGTCGAGGATGGCGAGGTCCGGCGGGTCGTTTTCCAGCGCGGCCAATCCGGTCGCCCCGTCAAAATAGGCTTTGACCGCGTGGCCGTGACTTTCGAGGGCGAGGCTGACCGACGTGACGATGTTTTCGTCGTCGTCCACCAGGGTGATCTTGGCCATGTCTGGGTGTCGGGTCCTTCGGGCGATGCAGACTTGAGGTGTTCGCAAGCTAATCGGACGTCACCATGGCCTCAATGGGGCGGCTGGGAGGCGTCACTTTCAAAGTGAAATGCGTCAGCGATGCGAAGAGTTGTCGAATCCGCAGTGTGACGCGCGGCGGCCCGGGCGTCCATTCAGTGTGTCATGCGGTCGCAGCGTTAAATCAGACCTTAAGTTTGTTCGTGGAACCTTGCTCGACGAGGGCGGGAGACCGGTATGTCCGGCGCACAGGTACACTACGAGCTGTTCATCCGTCGGACGCCAGGCGCCGCCTGGGTTCTGGACATGGCGACGGAGAACCGCGCCCTGGCCACGAAGACGGCCGAGGAGATGATGAGCGCCGGCAAGGTCGCCGCCGTGAAGGTCTGCAAGGAATCGCTGAACGCCGAGACGCGCGAGTTCCAGTCGATCTCGATCCTGACGCTCGGCGCCGCCGAGCCGGTCAAGGCCAAGGCGGTCCGCGAGGACAATGAGCCGCTCTGCTTCACACCCCAGGACCTCTACACCGTCCACGCCCGCGACCGTATCGGCCGGCTCCTGGAACACTGGCTGGACCGCCGCAACGCCACCCCCTTCGAGCTGCTGCACCGCCCCGACCTGGTCGAGGAGCTGGAAGGCTCCGGCACCGACCTGCAGCACGCCATCCAGAAGATCGCCATTCCCGAGGCCCAGGCGCGCGGCAAGACCGTCCACGAGCTGATGCGAACCTTCCAGGGCCTGGTGGAGCGCGCCATCGAGCGCATCCTGAAGGACGCCAAGAAGGGCAATCTGCCCGACGTCGACAAGGAAGGCTTCGCCAAGGCCGCCGAGCGCGTCTCCCGCGAGCCCGAGCGCGCCTATCTGCTGGGGGCCGGGGTCGCCGCCTCCATCGCGCCGGCCCGCACCTGGTCGGACAAGGTGGTCCGCCTGCTCGACCTGGCCGACGCCGCGCCCATCGTCGGGCCGCCACGCGGCCTGGCGCTGGGCGTCATCGAGCAGCCGATGGCCGAGATCCTCGGCTCCCGCGCCGGCCTCGACGAGCTGATCGGCAAGGAGCTCGACCTCGGGGTGCGGCTGGCGGCCATGGCGCGCCTGGCCGCCGCCGGCCCGGTCGGCGCCCTGATGAAGATCGAGCCTTCGGTCGCCAAGATCATGCCGCCGGAGACCCCGGCCACCCAGCGCCTGGCCAAGTGGCTGGCCACCGAGGATTTCCAGGCCGTGCGCGTCGCCATCGCGCGGCGCGTGCTGCGCGAGCTGACCGGTCCCCGTCGCCTGCGGCCCAATGATCCGACCGGCGAGATCGAGACCCTGCGGGCGCTGGCCATGGCGCTGACCGCCGCCGCCGGCAGTCTGGTGCCGCTGGACGAGGTCCAGGCGGCGTTCGTCACCCGCTCCAAGACCCTGCTGACCCCGGACTTCGTGGAATCCTACATCGGCCGCGATCGTTCGGCCAAGGAGGAGGTCGAGGCCCTGATGTGGCTGGCCGAGAACGTGATCGGCGCGGTCAACAAGCGCCAGGCGGGGCGTTACCTGGCCTCGTCGATCGGCGGCATGCGCTTCGAGAAGGAGCTGCGCAACGGCCCCGATGCGCCGGGCGTGAAGCTGGAAGCCCTGGCCCAGCTGCAGCGCGGCGTCGCGCGCGGCGGCCTGGTGCCCGAGGACTATGGCCCGCTGCAGGCCAAGATCGGCGATGTCGGCGGCCAGGTGGAAGCCGACGCCAAGGTGGTCACCACCCTCGCCCGCGGCCAGTCGGCCCCGGCCCTGCGGCTGCTGGTGCTGCTGCGCATGGCGGCCGGGGAAATCTCGCCGATCGGTCCCGCCGCCGATCGCGCCCGCGCCGAGGCGCTGAAGCTGATCCGCCTCGACGAGACCCGCAACGACCTCGCCCGCGCGCCCGAACGCATGGGCCAGGTGCGCCAGCTGATGGAACAGATCACCAAGGCGGCGTGACCGACCCCGGGAGCTACAGCCCCAGCACGTCCTTGAGGGCCGCGACCACCCGGTCCACATCCGCCTCGGCCATGCCCGGATAGAGCGGCAGGGACAGGCAGCGATCGTACCAGGCGTCGGCGCCGGCCAGCCGTTGTTCGCCATAGCGGGCGACATAATAGGGCTGGCGATTGACCGGGATGTAGTGGACCTGGGTCCCGACCCCCCGCGCCTTCAAGGCTTCCACCACCTTGAGCCGGGTCAGGCCCAGGCCCGGAAAGTCGATCAGGGCGACCATCAGGTGCAGGACCGGATCGCTCCAGGCCGGTGTGGCGGCGATCTTCAGGGCGGGCGCCAGGGGCGCGAGCGCCGCCTGATAGCGGGCGGCCAGCGCCTTCCGCCGCGCGGCGAAGCGGTCGAGCTTGCCCAGCTGCGACAGGCCGAGCGCGCAGAGAATGTCCGGCAGGCGATAGTTGAAGCCGGGCTCCGGCATCTCGTACCACCAGGGCTCGCAGCCCTCCGGCCGGACCATGCCGTGGCTGCGCAGGGTCCTGAGCCTGTGGGCCAGAACAGGGTCATGGGTGGTGACCATGCCGCCCTCGCCGGTGGCGATGGTCTTGACCGGATGGAACGAGAAGGTGGCCATGGCGGAATGGCGGACGTCGCCCACCCGCTCAACGGTGTTCCCGAAGGTGGCTGTGGAGCCCAGGGCGTGGGGCGCGTCCTCGACCAGCACCGCCCCGGCCTCCCCCGCCAGTCGCGCCAGGGCCGGCAGTTCGGCCACGTCGCCGCGCAGATGCACCGGCAGCACCGCGCGAAGACGGCGGTCCCCGACCTTCTCCAGAGCCTGGGCCAGGGTGTCGGGGGTCATCAGGCCGGTGTCGGGGTCGACGTCGGCGAACACCACTTCGGCGCCGACATAGCGGGCGCAGTTGGCGGTGGCGAGGAAGGTGATGGCGGGCGCGATACAGACCTCGCCCGGCGCGACGTCCAGGGCCAGCATGGCGAGGTGCAGGGCGGCCGTGCCATTGGCGCAGGCCACGGCGTGGGCCGCGCCCACCTGTTCGGCGAAGGCGGTCTCGAAGGCCTCGACAAGGGGGCCTGTGGTCAGGAAGTCGGCGCGCAGGGCTTCGGCCACCGCGGCGATATCGTCCTCCTCGATCGTCTGGCGGCCATAGGGCAGGACGGCGTCGGTCATGCGGCTCAGTCCGTCAGGCGCCGGCGCGGCGGCGCAGGATCATTAAGCAGCTCCAGCAAGCCCTCGCCGCTCAGCCACTCCTCATTGGTGTCGCTGGCATAGGCGAAACCGTCCGGAACCAGCGGCCTGGTCTTCGAATAGGACTCCCGGGGATATTCCACGAAGGCCGGCTCGATGGCGTAACGGTCGCCGAGGTCCACCGTGGTGCGGGCGTCGTCCACCGAGATCATCATCTCGTGCAGCTTTTCGCCGGGACGGATGCCGATGACCTTGATCGGCAGGCCGGGCGCCATGGCCTCCGCCAACTCGGTCATCTTCATCGAGGGGATCTTGGGCACGAAGATCTCGCCGCCACGCATCAGGCTGAAGGAGGAGAGCACGAAATCGACTCCCTGGTTCAGGGTGATCCAGAACCGGGTCATGCGCGCGTCGGTGATCGGCAGCTCGGTGACGCCCTTGGCCAACAGCCTTTGGAACAGGGGGGCGACGGAGCCCCGCGAGCCCACCACATTGCCATAGCGCACCACCGAGAACCGCGCGCCGATGTCGCCGGACAGGTTGTTGGCCGCCACGAAGGTCTTGTCCGAAGCGAGCTTGGTCGCCCCATAGAGATTGGCCGGATTGCAGGCCTTGTCGGTCGACAGCGCCACCACCTGCTTCACGCGGTTGGCCAGACAGGCCCAGACCACGTTCTCCGCGCCCATGATATTGGTGTGGATGCACTCGGACGGATTGTACTCCGCCGCCGGCACCTGCTTCAGGGCGGCGGCGTGGACGACGATGTCGACGCCCCGAAAGGCCAGGGTCAGGCGCTCGCGGTCGCGGACATCGCCCAGGAAGAAGCGCATGGCCGACATGGTCTGGGCGTCGAATTTCTCGGCCAGGTCGATCTGCATCTCGTGCTGCTTCAGCTCGTCGCGCGAGAACACGATCAGCTTGCGCGGCCGGAACCGGTTCAGCACGGTCTCCACGAAGCGCTTGCCGAACGAGCCGGTGCCACCGGTGACCAGGATCACCTTGCCGTCGAGATCAGGGGAATTGTCGGCGAACCGGTGCACGGGCGGCCCTCTTTCGGCGCGGAATGCGAATCTTCGCCGCACTCTCAGGGCGGCCGCGTAAAGAGACCGCTAACCATGATGTGGCGCTCTGTCGCGTATGGATCGTCGTCGTCTCCTCAGCCTCGCGCTCTTCGCCGCCCTCGCACCGGCCGCCGCCTGGGCCGGAAAGCCCAAGGACGGCTCTGAGGGCGACAAGAAGTCGGGCGGCACCTCCTATATCGCCATCGCCACCCTGACCGCGACGGTGGTCAAGCCGGGCGGGCGGCGCGGGGTGATGACCGTCGACTGCGGCCTCGACATCCCCGACAAGGCGCTGCACGACAAGACCCAGCTGCTGCTGCCCAGACTACGGGCCGCCTATATCCAGACGGTGCAGATCTACGCCGCCGGCATGCCGCAGGGCCCGCCCCCCAGCATCGACTATCTGTCGCGGGAGCTGCAGCGCCAGACGGACCTGACCCTGGGCGCGGCCGGCGCCAAGCTGCTGCTGGGCTCCGTGCTCCTGAACTGAGGCCCTATTGCGCGCCGGCGGCCTGGGCGGCGGCGTCCATGAAGCGGGCGAGCGCCAGGTCCAGCTCGGTCACCCCGTTGGCGTCATGGGTGGTCAAGGTCACCTCGACCCGGTTGTAGACATTGAACCATTCGGGATGGTGGTCGAGCTGTTCGGCCCGGATCGCGGCGCGGGTCATGAAGCCGAAGGCGGTGTTGAAGTCGGCGAATTTGTAGCGCCGGAAGATCGCCTCCCGCGCCCCCTCGGCCCGGCTCCAGCCCGGCAGCTGGGCGAGCGCCGCCTCCGCGCCGATCCGGGCCGGACGGCTCACGCCGCAGTCCCGAAGGTCAGGCCGGTGAGCGCGGCGAGTTCGGCCAGGGTCTGGTCCACATCGACCACCTTGATGGCCTTCATGCCCAGTTGGGCGGCCGGCTTGCAGTTGACGCCCAGGTCGTCGAGATAGACGCAATGGGCCGGGTCGACCGCCAGCAGCTCGCACATCATCAGATAGATCTTGGGATCGGGCTTGCGCACGCCGGCCTTGGAGCTTTCGATGATCGCGTCGAACAGCGGCATCACCTGGCCCATGGCCCCGGCCATGCGCTGGCCGGCGTCCTGGCCCGGGCTGTGCTCTGAGACCACGTTATTGGTGATGCAGCCGACCTTGAACCTGGCCTTGCAGGCCTTCAGGGCCTCGACCATGGCCGGGCGCAGCATGCCCGACAGCAGCGGCAGCACCTCGCGGCCCGGCACCGGATGGCCGAGCGCCGCAGATTCCGCCAGGAACAGCTCGTCGAAGCGGGCGGTGTTGATCTCGTTGCGCTCGAACAGGGCCCAGGCGTTGGTGTCCGGATCGGTGGCGTTCACCCGGCGGATCAGATCCTTGGGCAGGCCCTTCTCCGCCTCATAGCGATTGAAGGCCTCGAAGGGCGAGGTGGTGAACACCCCGCCAAAATCCCAGATCACCGCTTCGATCGCCATGGTCGCTCCAGCCTTGAAAATGCGGCGCGACGCTAGTTAGCGGGGCCATGTCGTGCAAGAGAACTCGACGCATGTTGCTCACCAACCTTCCCCGCCGCCTGCGCCTGAGCCTCTATGCGGCCGCCGTCGGCGTCCTGCTGTGGCTGACGCTCGCCCCCACGGACGAGCTGCCCAAGGTCACCCTTTGGGACAAGGCCGAACACGCCCTGGCCTGGTTCGTGCTCACCGCCCTGGGCCTGGCCCTGTCGCCGCGCCGGCCGCGCGCCATCGTCGTCTTCGCCCTGGTCCTGGGCGTGATGGTCGAGGTGTTGCAGGGGACCATGGGTGTGGGCCGGGACGCGGATTGGCGCGACGTGGTCGCCGACAGCGTGGGCGTGGCCTGCGCCTATGGGCTCTATCGCCTCGGCCTTCACCTGTCGGCGCGCCGGACCCGGGGATGAGCCTGCGTCACGCCCCCTGGGCCGAGGGCCACGATTTCTCCATCGGCCTGAAGCCGATCGCGCCGGAGCACTGGCTGGAGGGCGGCGAGGCCGATCCGACCGCCCGCAAGGACGCCCTGCTGGCCGCCCACCGCGATCTGGTCTGGGGAGAGACGGCGGATTCGCGGGCCGGCCAGGCGGAGATCGCCGACCTGCTGGGCGTCGCTGCGGCCGATGACCAGCCGCCGCTGCTGGCCGCCGCGCGGACCGTGGCCGACGACCTGATCCTGATGGAAAAGACCGACGGCGACTGGCGGGTCACGGCGCTCAGCCTGTCGGCCCCGACCTTCTTCACGGCGGCCGAGGTGCTGGGAAAGAGCCTGGCCGAGTTGCATGGCCCGGTCCACGGCTTCGCCGAGCGGTTCCTGGTCCGGGTGCGACGGATCTTCGATGGCCTGCGCCCCGAGCTGATCCTGGAGCGGCGCAACTGGACCATCGTCAATTCCGGCGAGAGCTTCACCCCCCATTCGGCCCCGGTGCGGGCGCAGATTCCTGACCTCAGGACTGAGACCGCCGGCCGCGACCTGTTCATCCGAGTGGAGCGCCAGACCCTGCGCCGCCTGCCCCGCACGGGCGGCGCCCTGTTCACCATCCGGGTGTGGCTCGACCCGCTCGACAGCCTGACCAAGGACCCCGAGCGCCTGGCGGCCTTCGCCCGGGCCTGGCGCGAGGCCCCGGCGGATTTCAAGGCCTATAAGGGTTTTTCGCTCTACGCGCCCCTGGTCGAGGGGTTTCTTCGCGCTCACGGTGAAACCCACAGCGTTAACGGAACCTGATCCGCATCGTCCGGCCTCCCTCGTCCCGGAGCCGCCGGAGGAGCCCATGCGCCTCAGCCTCATACCGCTTACCGCCGCCCTGCTGGCCCTCGGGGCCTGCGATTCCGTGACCAGGCTGGCCGGACTGCAGGCGCCGCCCGCCGCGCCCGCCTGCCATCCCGCGCCCGCAGCGCCCCAGGCGGCGCCGGCCTGCCCGACCATGAGCCCGGAGGCGCCGGCCCCGGCCACCGCGACCGCCGTGATCGAGCCCTATCCGGCCGGGCCCTATGTCACCGTCGAGCGGACCGCCACCCGGCGGGTCTATCACCGCGTCGTCGCCCATCGGCAGCAGGCCCAGGCCATCACCCAGGTCCGCCGCTACGTCTATGCCCGGGTCGAGCAATTCGCCGGCGGCCCGCGCCCGGCCCCGCCCTATGACGGCCAGGTCGATGTGCCCGAACGCCACGCCTATGCCCGGGTCGACACCGAGACCCGCTACAGCGAGAGCGCCCGCTACACCCAGAGCGAAGAGCATGGCTACGCCGCTCAAGGCGGCGGCTATCAAAGCAGCGGCTACGCGATGCAGGGCGGCGGCTACGGCTATGGCCACGCGGCCGGCGCCGACTGCGGCTGCGGCCCCCAGCCCGCCGCCGGACGCGACCGCAACGGCTTCCTGACCTGGCCGGGCAAGTCGGCCGCACGTCCTTAATTTCTCTTCACCATTGGCCCGGCCCTTGCCGGGCTCAGACCTCACGGTCCCGCTTCGGGACGCTTGAGGGGAAACACCAGACATGCGTTCGCCCAACGGACCACTGTTCAAGCGCTACGAGATCGTCGCCATCGTTCTGTTCCTGACCGCGGCGGCCGCCGTCGCCGGCATGAAGCTGGTCTACTGAGCCTGGGCGGGGGACAGGAATACTACCCGATATGGGGACCGTGACGGCGTGTCCCGCTTGTTAAGAATGGCGTTCCGTCGCACCTCTGCGGCCATGCCGGGATCGGGTTTTCACGGATTGGCGGAATGAAGCCACGACTGGTCTCCCGGCTGACCAACGAATATCTGCTGCGCGTGCTGGACCAGCTGCGCGCGGGCTTCGACGGCGACATCGTCAAGGGGATGATCTTCCTGGCGGTGACCCAGTCCAATGTCGGCCACATCGATCATGACCCCGGCCTGGCCAAGAGCTGGTCGGACGTCGACACCCCGCCGCCGGACCATCTGCGCCGCCCGGTCTCGGCCGGCGCCATCGCCAGCCTGCTGGGCCTGCCCAAGGAAACCGCGCGGCGGAAGATCCGCCAGATGGTCGAGGACCGCTACTGCGCCCTGGCCCCGGGCGGGGTGATCGTGCCGCGCCGGGTGTTCTTGCGCCCGGGCAATGTCGACGCCCTGGTGCGTCACGCCGCCGACCTGCGCGGCTTCTACGCCGCCCTCGCCGAGCACGACATCGGGGCGACACGGGACTACGCCCTGGCCCCAGGCCAGGCCCGCCTGCGCCAGTTGGGCCGGTTCAGCGCCGAGTACATCCTGTGCGCCGTGGACGGAATGAAAGCCTTGTTCGGGGGCGAACTCCTCTCCGGCCTGATCTTCATGGCGATCACCGCCGCCAATGTCCGCCACATCACCGACGCCCCCGGCGATCTCTATGCCGAGCTCGACACCCCGCCGCCCGACACCGAGCGCCGGCCGATCTCGGCCATGGCGCTATCGCGGGAGCTGGGCATTCCCGCGGAGACGGTTCGCCGCCATGTCCGCCAGCTGGAGCGGGACGGCTATTGCGTGGCGCGCCGAGAGGGGCTGGTCACGCCCAATGACGTCCTGATGCGCGCCGATTTCCGACAGGCCACCGCCCAAAGCGCCGCCCATGTCGGCTGGCTGCTGCGCCAGATGGCCCAGGTGGGGGTGCTGACGCCCCGCGCCCTCGCCCCCATCTGATCGGGCCCGCCCTGACCCCGCGTCACCCCTGACAAGTCGTCCTTCAGCTGTCACAGGACCGTGGCAGACTGAGTTGAGACCAAGGACGAGACGGCATGAGCGCGCGGATTCTGCCCCTGACGGGAGTCGAGAACTTCCGGGACTATGGGGACTATTCCACCCGCGCCGGCGGTCGGGTGGCCCCTGGCCGGCTCTATCGCTCCGCCCATCACGGCAAGGCGACGCCGCAGGACCTGGAGACCATCGGCGCCCTGGGCCTGGCCGCCGTGGTCGATCTGCGCCGCCCCCTGGAACGGGACAATGAGCCCACGCCCCGGCCGCCGGGCTTCACCGGCCAGGTGATCGAGTGCGACCTGGGCGACCGGGCCGAGGCGCCGCACATCGCCTTCCTGCGCGAAACCGACCTGACCCCGGTGAGCGCCAACGCCTTCTTCATGGACTACTACGCCAACGCCCCGTTCGAGGAGCGGCACCTGGAGCTGTTCCGCCGCTATTTCGCCGCCCTGGCCGAGGCTGAGGGCCCGGTGCTGATCCACTGCACGGCGGGCAAGGATCGCACCGGCCTCTTGGCCGCCCTGACCCACCACCTGCTGGGGGTCCACAACGACGACATCCGCGCCGACTATCTCCTGACCAACCAGGCCGCTCGCCTGGAAGAGCGCGCCCCGACCGTGGCGGAGAACCTGGAGAAGCTGCTCGGCAAGCGGCCCTCGGACGTGGCGGTCCGCGCCTTCCTGGGCGTCGACGCCGCCTATCTGGACGCGGCCTTCGCCGCCATCGCCGCGCGCAGCGGCTCCACAGAGGCCTATCTGGCCGGATTGGGCGTCGACGAGGCCGCCGCCGCGCGACTGCGAGCCCGACTCATCGTCTGAGGCTCATCCCCTGGGGCTCAGGCCAGCCAGTCCAGCAGGCCGAGCTTGGCCATCCAGGCCAGGCTCATGTGGATCTGGCGACGCCGGGGGATCGGGAAGGCCAGGATCAGCTCGCGCACCGGTCGCGACGCACCGTCGGCCAGCAGCTCCAGGATCCGACCGTGCTCCTCGGCATTGCCTCGCCAGCCGCCGAACGCCTTGTCCAGCTCCACCGCCTGGGTGCGGGCCAGATCCTCGGCGCCCACGCCGGGCCGCAGGCTGAGGCGGGCGTCGAGATCGAGGATGTCGGTGGCGAACCCCGCGAAGTCGGCGAAGGGATCCCCCCGCGAGGGGTCCAGCGCCGGCGCCGGCGCCGGGCCCGGCGCGGCGGCGCGGAGCTCGGCCAGCTCGTCGGTCAGGTCGCGGATCTGGCGGGCCACCACCGGCCAGTCGCAGAACGCGGCCACCCGCGCCCGCCCCGCCGCGCCCATCTGTCGCCGCAGCTGCGGATCACCGGCCAGGCGGGCGATCGCCTCGGCGGCGCGGCCGACGTGGACGGCGGTGTACTGGGCCACCGCCCCCACATAGACCTGATAGGATTCCACCAGCGCCAAGTGCCGGGCGGCCATATTGGCGCCGGAGACGCCGGGCGGGCCGCCCAGGGTCGGGATCAGGAAGCCCTCCACGCCGTCGCGGACCGTGTAGCGATAGCCGTCCCAGTCCGAGGCCACCACCGGCAGGCCGGCGGCCATGGCCTCGATCGGGGTGATGCCGAACGTCTCCTGGATGTTGTCGACCAGGGACAGGAAGATGTCGGCGGAAGCCCATAGCTCGCCCAGCAGGTCGCGGTCATTGCCGTCCAGCAGGTTCAGGGAAATGGAGGGCGCATAGGCGCTCGCAGCCTCGACATAGCGCCGGCGGTCCAGATCGCCATTGGGGAACCAACCGGCCATCACGAAGTGCAGCCGCTTGCCGGATTGGCCGGCCGCCTCCTCCAGGGCGCGGAACATCGGCTGGGGGAAGGCCTTCTCGAAGAAGGACAGCCGCCCGACCCACAGGACCAGTATGTCGTCCTCGCCCACCCCCAGTTCGGCGCGGCGGCTCTGGCGGACCTGGGGCCGGTCGGCGAGCGCCGCCATGGCCGGGCCATCGACCCCCAGCGGGATCAGGGGCAGGCGCGGGGCCGGGCGTGTGGTCGCGCCGAACCGCCCGGCCATGTGGTCGCCCCAGGCCTCGAACATCTGCTCGGTCGCCGCCCGCACCGCCGGGGAGGTGCAGATCAGGGCGTCCCAGGCCTGGGTGGGCGCGAGCAGATTGCCGATGATCTGGGCGCGAATGGCCGGCGGGGCCAGGGTGTGAATCAGCCCCACCAGGCTGTAGCCCCGGTCGCCCAGGGCGCGACGGCGCATCCAGGCCAGGTCCGCCAGGTCGGCCGAGCCGCGCAGCAGGGCCCCGGCCCGGGCCGGGGCCCCATGGTCGAGCACACTGGCCGCGCCGATCGCCGTGGGGGAGGTCTCGCCCGGGAACAGCCCCTGGGCCAGGGCCTCGGCCGGGACCTGGTTCAGGGTCAGGAAATCGATCTGGTCGAAGCCGCCATGGCGGGCCAGCGCCTGGTACAGCTGCAGATTGGCGACGTCGCGGCCGAAGGGATTGGCGCCCAGGCCGACCTGGCCGGCGGGATTGTAGATCGTCAGGCCTCGGGCCAAGTCAGCCTCTCGCGATGGGGGCGGCGTGGCGCACGCGGAACCCGGTGAATCGCCGCGACCATGCCCATCAGGGACGCTGACAACAAGTCCGCCGCCGGGGATCGCCGAGGCCGGCGGTTTGAATCCGCCCAGGAATGCGCTATCTGGTCGGCGCACACGAGAGAGACCGGCCCGATGGCTCGCGCCTTCGACATCGCCGCCCTGCCCGCCACGGCCCCAAAGGCCGGGGGCGCGATGCTGTGCAAACCCATGTTCGCCACCATGATGATTACCACCGAACCGCAAGGACCGGGGCGAACGCGCGCGTCATAGACGCAAGCCGACCAGATCGCGAGATCAGGAACCCCGCTCCTCCAGGATGCGGGGTTTTTTATTGCGCGGTCGGCCGGTCCCTTCTCACACCACAAGGACCCAGACCCATGACCCTCCAGCTTTCCCAAGTCCCTGAACCTGTGCAGGTCGCCGTCGGCGCCGACCCTTCGCCGACCCATGTCTTCCTGGTCGCCGCCCGCCATGCCCGCGCCGCCCTGCGCGCCATCGAGGACGGGCTGTGGGTCTCAGGCGCCGAGTTGCTCGGCCTGACCCTGCGGCCGGTCGGCCAGATCGTCGAGGCGGTGGTGCGGCTCGGCAATCTCGACGAGCCCCAGGCCGAACGCCTGGCCGCGCGCCTGGCCCAGGGCCTGGGCGTCCAGGGCGTCCGGGTCGAACACCATTGGGGGCTCAAATGAGCTGGCCGGCCAATCACGACGACGCCGGCGCCGGCCGCCATGTGTTCCTGGTGGAGATGGACGCCGGACCCGACGCCCTGTTGCGGGTGCTGGGCCCCTTCGCCCTGCTCGGCGCGCGGGTCACGGGGCTGGACCTCACCGACCGCGACAGCCGCCTGGACCTGCGCATCGAGGCGCGCGGCCTGGCCACGACCCTCGCCGACCATCTGGGCCGCAAGCTCCGCGCCCTGCCATCGGTCCGCGCGGTTGGTCAGGGCTGGATCAGCTGACCGGCTCAGACCGGCGGCGGCGTCAAGTCGACAGGACTGGAAGCATCACGCTTGGCGCACCCGACACGATTCGAACGTGTGACCTTTGCCTTCGGAGGGCAACGCTCTATCCAGCTGAGCTACGGGTGCATGCTGAAGCGGATGAGGCTTCTAGCGGAAAGATCGGGGAAGCGAAAGGTCAGACCTTCGCCGGTTCCGCCGCCGGCGCCTGGGTGGTCAGGGAGACGAAGACGTCCTCCAGATCCGGGTCCTCGGTGGCGATGTCCTTGATGTGCAGGCCCGCGGCGCGGACGGCGGCCAGCACCTGTTCCACACTCGACTGGCCGGTGCGATAGGTCACCTGGAAGGCGCCGCCGGCCCTGAGCCTGGTCTCGAAGCCCGCGAGTTCGGGCGCCGCCTCGAGCGGGCTCTCCGGCGTCACCACCACCGCGCGGGTGTCGAGGCGCCCCAGCAGGGTCGCGGTCGGCTCGCAGGCCACCACCTGGCCCCGGTTGATGATGGCGATCTGGTCGCAGAGCTCCTGGGCCTCTTCCAGATAGTGGGTGGTCAGCACGATGGTGACGCCCTTGCGGTTCAGCTCCAGCACATAGCGCCACAGCTGGCGGCGCAACTCGACATCGACCCCGGCGGTGGGTTCGTCGAGGATCAGCACCGGCGGATTGTGGGTCATGGCCTTGGCGACCATCAGCCGGCGCTTCATGCCCCCCGACAACTGCCGGACATAGGCATTGGCCTTGTCGCCGAGCCCCAGGGCGTTGAGCAGCTCCATGGTCCGGCGCTCCGCCGGGGGCACGCCATACATGCCGGCCTGCACCTCCAGCGACTCGCGCGGGGTGAAGAACGGGTCGACCGAGATCTCCTGCGGCACCACCCCGATGGCGGCGCGGGCGTCGCGCGGGCGCTCATCGATGTCGCGGTCCCAGATCCTGACCTTGCCTGAGGTCTTCTTGGTCAGACCGGCCAGGATGTTGATCATGGTCGACTTGCCGGCCCCGTTCGGCCCCAGGAGGCCGAAGATCGAGCCCCGGGGAATCTTGAGGTCGATGCCTTTCAGGGCCTGCATCTCGGCGGTGGTCTTGGTGGCCGGGTAGGTCTTGATCAGGCCTTGGACTTCGATCGCGTAGTCGGGAAGGGTCATGAAGGATCTTTGGGAATATCTTTAGGTCAAAGGCGTGATTGACGCCGAAAGCAGTGCTCGCATACCTAGGCGCGCGGACGTCATACGCCAAGCGTCCGCCGCCGGAGAATTCCATGGCCCGCAAAGCCCCGCCCGCCCCTGTCGCCGCCGCCGAGCCCGTTGGTCCCGCGCCGGAGATCGTCACCGTCCATTCCCATCGCATGTCCTGCGACGGGGTCGGAGGCGCGCTCGGCCATCCTCGGGTCTATCTGGAGATGGGGGCCGCCGGCTTCGTCGAGTGCCCCTATTGCGACCGCCGCTTCGTCCTGGCCCATGGCGACGAGGGTCTGGAGAACGAGCTGACCGCGCCCGGCGTCTATGAAGGCTCGCACGGGCACTAAATATTTGAATTAGAGTCTTTTTGCTTGGTTCAGATGAGTCCATCCGAACCGAAAGGGCTCTAGGATTTCCGTCCGATCCTGCTGTCCGGGTCCGATATCCGCGAGGATGTCACCGATCGGGCGCCTATATCGTCTTCCAGAGATCGGAGGACGCCCATGACCCACGCCGCCACGTTTCACGCCCTGCACCGGGGCCCGGACATCCTGGTGCTGCCCAATGCCTGGGACGCGGCCAGCGCCGCCCTGATGGCCGACGCCGGCGCCAAGGCCGTCGCCACCTCCTCGGCCGCCGTCGCCTGGGCCCATGGCTATGCCGATGGCGATGTCCTGCCGGTTGCGACCCTGATCAGCGCGCTCGCGGAGATCGCCCGGGTCTTGCCGGTCCCGCTGACCGCCGACATCGAGGGCGGCTATAGCGACGATCTCGCCCAGGTGGCCGACACTGTTCGGGCCGTGATCGGGGCCGGGGCCGTGGGGATCAATCTGGAGGACGGCCGGCGCGATCCCGACCTTCACGCCCGCAAGATCGAGACCGCCCGCGAGGCGGCCGCGAAGGCCGGGGTCGACCTGTTCATCAACGCCCGCACCGATGTCTATCTGGCCCGGCTGGTCGAACCGGACCAGGCTGAGGCCGAGGCGATCCGCCGGGGCCAGCTCTA
>NZ_CANCLE010000038.1 GCF_947378715.1 Phenylobacterium aquaticum | reverse complement strand
TGTCGTGATCATGGACAATCTCTCCAGCCACAAGAACAAGGCCGTGCGAAAGGCGATCCGCGAAGCAGGCGCCCACCTGCTGTTCCTGCCTCCCTACAGTCCGGACCTGAACCCCATCGAGATGGTCTTCTCCAAGCTGAAGAGCCAGTTGCGCAAAGCCGACGAGCGCTCCGTCGAAGCCGTCTGGCGACGCATCGGAAGCCTACTCGACCTGTTCAGCGCACAGGAGTGCGCCAACTACCTCAGGCACGCCGGATATGCGTCAATCTAATCCAAGCACGCTCTAGGAAAACGCGCACCTCCCCCGCTGGGGGAGGTGGCCCCGCCCCCTACTTCGGCTTGGTCAGGCCGGGCTGGTCGAGGTCGAGCGACGCGGCGGGGATGACCTCCAGGTTCGGGCGTTCGGCCTTCAGGCTGTCGAGGAAGCCCGTGCCGTCGCCGGCGATGATCACCGTGGCGCCGGCCGGGTCGAGATGGGCCTTGGCGAAGGCCTGGACCTCGGACGGCGTCACCGCGTCGACCTTGCCCGTATAGGCGTTGAACTCGCTGAGCGGCAGGTTGTAGAGCGCCAGATTGCCGAGGATGCCGGCCAGGCCGTCGGTGGTCTCCAGGCTGCGGCCAAAGCCGCCGATCAGCACCGACTTGCGGGCCTTCAGTTCCTCAGGACTGGCCGGCTCGGCGCCCAGCCGGGTCATTTCTGCGGTGATCAGGTCCAGCACCTGGGTCGCCGACGGGTTCTTGGTCTGGGCCGCCGCGCGGAACAGGCCCGTGGACCGCCGGGCGGTCAGGGATGAATTGGCCCCATAGGACAGGCCGCGCTTGACGCGGATCTCGGCGTTCAGCCGGGCCGAATAGCCGCCGCCCAGCACCGAATTGGCGACGATGCCGGGATAGTAGTCCGCAGCGTCGCGGGCGATGGCCACCTTGGCGAGGGTCACGGCCGCCTGGCCCGTGCCGGGCAGGTCGATGGCGATGGCGCGCGGCGCCGTCTGGGGCGCGATCACCGGCTGATCCGGCGCCGGCGTCGCGGGCTTCGCCCAGCTTCCGAACGCCTTTTCGGCCAGGGCGAAGCCTTGCTCCGGCGTGATGTCGCCGGTCATCACCAATATGGCGCTGTCGGGCCGGTAATAGGTGGCGTGGATCCTGGCCAGGTCAGCGGCCTGGAATTTGGCGATCGAGGCCGGGGTGCCGCCGGCCACGTGGCCGAAGGCGGTGCCGGCATAGAGGGCCGGGGCCGTGGCGAAGGCCGCGAGCTGGCCCGGCTCCGAGAACGACACCGACAGGCCGTCCAGGGTCTGGCTGCGCTGGCGCTCCAGCTCCGCCTTGGCGAAGGCCGGGTTGCGGACCACGTCGGCCATGATCGCCATGGCCTGGTCCAGGCGGCCGGGCATGACGTTCAACCCGATGGTGGCGGCCTCCTGGCCGCCGCCGGAGTCCAGGGTGGCGCCCAGGGCCTCGGTCTCCCGGGCGATCTGTTGGGCGCCCCTCGTCTTGGTGCCTTCGGTGAGCATATCGGCGGTCATGCCGGCCGCGCCGGCCAGGCCGCCGGGATCGACCCAGGCGCCGGCGCGGACGGTGAGATTGGCGCTGACCAGGGGCAGGTCCGAGGACTTGGCGACGATGACCCGCAGGCCATTGGCCAGCGTCTTTTCCATCGGCTTGGGCAGGATCGGCGTGACGGGGGCGGCGATCGGCGGCGGGGCCTGGCGCTGGCCTTCCGGGGCCAGCTGGCTGACCGGGCCGTCATACTTCACCGAGGCCACCACCGGGGGCTTGTCCTCGACCGCCGGCTGGTCCTTCGGCCGGGCGCTTTCCGGCAGGTAGCGGATGGTCATCCGCCGGTCGGGGTCGAGATATTTCACGGCCACGCGCTGGACGTCGGCGGCGGTCACCGCCTGCAGGGCCTGGAGCTCGCTATTGGCGCGCGCCGCGTCGCCCTCGGTGCGCAGGGCGTAGCCCAGCGCGAAGCCCCGGCCATTGATGGTCTCGCGCTCGCGCAGCTTGCCGGCCACCAGTTCGTTCTGGGCCTCGGACAGCTCCGCCGCCGTGGGCGGGGCGTCGCGCAGGCGCTTCACCTGGGCCAGCAGGGCGGCTTCGCCCTCATCGACCGTATGGCCGCTGGCCATGATCGACCCGACCACGAAGGAGCCCGGCTGTTGCGGCAGGTCGGCGTTGGAATAGATCTCGGCGGCGATCTGCTGGTCATAGACCAGCGCGTCATAGAGCCTGGACGACTTGCCGGAGGACAGGATGGCGTCCAGCACCTTCAGGGCCGGGGCGTCGGGATCGGCGGCCTTGGCCCCCAGCCAGCTCAGCACCACCGCCGGCAGCGGCACATTGGGGCCATAGCCCGTATAGGTCCCGGCCTTGAGGCGCGGCGGCTCGACCGCCGTCACCCGGCTCACGGCCTGGGCCGGATTGGCCAGGGGGGCCATGTATTTGTCGATCCAGGCGTTCAGCTTGGCCGGATCGAAATTGCCGACCACCACCAGGGCCACATTGTCGGGCCGATAATAGGCATGGTGGAAGGCGCGCACGTCGTCGAGGGTGGCGGCGTCCAGCTCCTCGATCGAACCGATGCCCGGGCGCTTATAGGGGTGGACCTGATAGCTGGCCTTGGGGAGATAGAGGGCGAACAGCCGGCCATAGGGATCGGCCAGCACCCTCTGGCGCAGCTCCTCCTTCACCACGTCGCGCTCGGATTTGAAGTTGGTCTCGTCGATGACCAGGGCGCCGAGGCGCTCGCTCTCCATCCAGATCAGCCGCTCCAGGTGATTGGCCGGGGCGACCTCGTAATAGTTGGTGAAGTCGTCATAGGTCGAGGCGTTGTTGTTGCCGCCCACGTCCTCGGTGAAGCGATCAACGCTCTCGGCCGGGAAGTCCTTGGTGGCCTTGAACATCAGGTGTTCGAACAGGTGGGCGAAGCCGGAACGGCCGACCGGATCGTCCTTCGACCCGACGCCGTACCACATCTGCACCGTCACATTGGGCGTGGCCGTGTCGCGGGAGGTCAGCACCGTCATGCCGTTGGCCAGGGTCCGCTGGCTGAAGGCGATGGGCGGGACCTTGTCGGCCGCGAAGGCCGGGGCCGCGAGGCCAAGGGCCATGACGCAGGCCGCGGCGCGGAGGGTGTGACGGAGCATGGAGACTTCCCTGGGGACTGAAGGCGCCCGACCCTATCACCGGCGAGCCCCCAGGGAAGATTACGGGTTTGTCAGATGGAGCGGATCAGTCGGCCAGCTTGACCAGCATCTTGCCGGAATTGGCCCCGTTCAAGAGGCCGATCAGAGCGGTCGGCGCATTGGCGATGCCGTCCAGGATCGTCTCCTGGTACTTGACCTGGCCGGCCTTCAGCCAGGCGGCCATGTCGCGCTGGAAATCCCCATAGAGGTGCATGAAGTCCGTACCCACGAAGCCGCGCAGCATGACCCGCGAATAGATGATGTTCGACAGGTTCGAGACGTTGGAATGGCCGGAATTGTAGCCGGAGATGAAGCCGCAGACCGGAATGCGGCCGAGCGTGTTCATGCGGCGCAGGGCCGCCTCCAGGTGATCGCCGCCGACATTGTCGAAATAGACGTCGATGCCCTTGGGCGTGGCGGCCTCCAGGGCCTGGCGGATCGGGGCGTCCTTGTAGTTGATCACCGCGTCGAGCCCGACCTCGTCCTTCAGCCAGGCGGCCTTGTCGGCGGACCCGGTGGAGCCCACCACATAGCAGCCCTTGAGCTTGGCGATCTGGGCGGCGACCGAGCCCACCGCGCCCGCCGCCGTGGAGACGAACACCTGCTCGCCTTCCTTCAGCTGCCCGATGTGCAGCAGGCCGCCGTAGGCCGTGAAGCCCGTCATGCCCAGCACATGCATGTGGGTGGTGACCGACAGCTCCGGATCAGCGGCCAGCTTGGTCAGGCCCTTGCCGTCGGAGGTGAAATATTCGCGGAAGCCCATGCGGTTGGAGACCAGGTCGCCGACCGCGAAGTCGCTGCTCTTGGACTGGACGACGCGACCGAGAGCCCCGCCCATCATCGCCTCGCCCAGGGCCTGGCCGGCGGTCAGCCGGGGCCGCATGGCCGGGTCGACCGACATATAGAGGTTCTGGACCAGGACGCCGCCGTCCGGCGCGTCGCCGACCTCAGTCTCCACAAGCGCGAACTGATCGGGGGTCGGCATCGCCTTCGGGCGCTCGACCAGATGGATTTCACGGCTGATGGGCATGTGTGAGCCCTCCCTGTTGGTTTTTGAAATCTGAGCCGCCCGGAAATGCGGATGGGCGGGGCGCGCAACATGGTCCGGGTCGAGGGGCATGGCTAGCCCCTCTCCCTCGCCCCGCTCGCCGCGCCCTCCTTGGGGGAGCAGTTTAGCTTTCCAGCGTGTCGCCCCAGTCGAGCCGGCGAACGCTGGCATAGGTCGGCTTGTCGCGGCGGGGAAAGTCGCGGTGCTCCATCGCGCCTTCCGGCGTGCAGAGCTTGAGCGTGATGGCGGGCTTGAGCGTGCGGGCCGGGGCGATCACCCGGGCGGTGCGGGCCAGGGCCGCCACATGCGGCTGGGCGGCGGCCAGATAGATGAACTTCTCGTCCTCGAAGGGCGCATCGGCCCCCTTGGCGAGCTTGTGGTCGCGGCTGCGCGGCAGGCGCTGGACGAAGTGGCACCAGTCCGGCGCGACCAGGGGGCAGGCCTGGGCGTGGGGACAGGGGGCCAGGATCTGGGCGCCTTGGGCGATCAACAGGTCGCGGGCGGCGAGGATGCGGGCGTAGCCATCCGGCGTGCCGGGCTCGACCAGGACCAGCAGGCCGGCGCAAACCGCCCAGAGCCCGGCCACCGTGGCGGCCTGGGCAGCAGGGGCGATCTCGGCCAGGGCGTAGCTGGCGACCACCAGGTCGGCCACCGGCCAGTCCTTGGGCTGGGCGAGGTCGGCGACCCGACGCTCCGCCAGGGCCAGGGCCTCGGGGCCGCCCTCGGCCAGGGTCCCGGCCATGGCCAGGAAGGCGCGGTTGGAATCCAGCAGCACGGCGCGATCGAGGGAGGACCAGGTCTCCAGCGCCGCCCATCCCGCGCCGCCTGGACCCGCGCCGGCGTCCAGCAGGCTCAGCGGGCGGAAGTCCGGCGCGATGCGGGCGGCCTCGTCGAAGGCCCGGGCGCAGGCGGCGTAGGTGGCCGGCAGCCGGGCCAGCACATAGGCCTGGGCGTCCTCGGCGTCCTTGATCACCGCCGCCGAGCTGCGGCCGGCGCGATAGGCCTGGGAGATCTTGTCGGCGCGCTCGGCGACGCCGGCCCGGGCCACGCCCTCCATCAGACGATCGGCGGCCAGGCGCAGGGGAGCGGGAAGATTCGGGGTCATGGGCCGGACTTAACCCTCTGGGCGGCCAGAGCCAAACTTTCGCGCTTCAGGGCGGCGAGCGCCATGACCGCCTCACGGCGCAGGACCAGGCGGGCCATGGCGCCGGGCAGGACAAAGGGCGCCTGGGCGCGGCCCTCGGAGATCACCCTGACCTGGCCGCCCGGCAGGACGATCAGCCGCCAGCGCCCCTCCAGCACCTTCATGTCGCCGCCGGTGCGACGATAGGCGAAACCCTCGATCGGCGCGTAGTCGGTGCGGAATTCCGTGCGGATCTGCGGCAGCACCGGGATCAGGCGGGAGACGTGCTCGCGCACGTCCCAGCGGCCCTGGGGATCGCGCTGCAGGACGCGACAGGATTTCAGCCCCACCGAGATCCGGGGGGCGAGGGCGCAATCGGTCATCACCCGCCAGACCACCTCGCGCGGGGCGGCGATGTCGATCCCGGCGCGGATGAAGCCCGAGGCCCCGTCGGGATCCGGGGTCACCTCGACGAAGCCGCGCCCCTGGTCGAGGGCCGCGGCCTCGGCGGACGTCGGTTCGAGCGGCGGGGCCGCCTGCGCCCAGGCCGCGCCGCACGGGAGCGCGGCGGCCCAGGCCAGCAGGACCAGGGCGGCGGCGCGCCGGGTCACTAGCCGATCCGGTTCTTCACCAGGTCGTCGACCACCGAGGGGTCGGCGAGGGTCGAGGTGTCGCCCAGGTTGGAGAGGTCGTTCTCGGCGATCTTGCGCAGGATGCGCCGCATGATCTTGCCCGAGCGGGTCTTGGGCAGGCCGGGCGCGAACTGCACCACGTCGGGGGCGGCGAAGGGTCCGATCTCGCGGCGGACCCAGCCCTTGAGCTCGGCCTGCAGGATATCGGTGGGGACGACGTCGGCCTTGAGCGTCACGAAGCAATAGACCCCCTGGCCCTTCACATCGTGCGGATAGCCGACCACGGCGGCCTCGGCGACGTTCTCGTTGCTGACCAGGGCGCTCTCGATCTCGGCGGTGCCCAGGCGGTGGCCGGAGACATTGATCACGTCATCGACCCGACCGGTGATCCAGTAGAAGCCGTCCTCGTCGCGGCGGCAGCCGTCGCCGGTGAAATACTTGCCGCCATAGGTGGCGAAGTAGGTGTTGAAGAAGCGCTCGTGGTCGCCATAGACCGTGCGCATCTGGCCCGGCCAGCTATCGGTGATCACCAGATTGCCGCTGGTCGCCCCGTGCAGCACCTTGCCCTCGGCGTCGACCAGCTCGAACTTCACCCCGGGCAGCGGCTTGGCGCAGGAGCCGGGCTTCATGGGTGTCGCGCCCGGCAGGGGCGAGGCCAGGCAGGCGCCGGTCTCGGTCTGCCAATAGGTGTCGACCACCGGGCAGCGTCCCTCGCCGACCACGCGGTGATACCAGAGCCAGGCTTCCGGATTGATCGGCTCGCCCACCGTGCCCAACAGGCGCAGGGACTTGCGCGACGTGCGGGTCACGGGTTCGTCGCCGTCGCGCATCAAGGCGCGGATGGCGGTGGGGGCCGTGTAGAAGATCTCCACCTGGTGCTTGTCGATCACCTCCCAGAACCGGGAATTGGTCGGATAGTTGGGCACGCCCTCGAACATCACCGAGGTGGCCGCATTGGCCAGCGGGCCATAGACCACATAGGAGTGACCGGTGACCCAGCCTACATCGGCCGTGCACCAGAACACCTCGCCCGGGCGGTAGTCGAACACCAGCTCATGGGTGTGGGCCGCCCAGGTGAGATAGCCGCCGGTGGTGTGCAACACCCCCTTGGGCTTACCCGTCGAGCCGGAGGTGTAGAGGATGAACAGCGGGTCCTCGGCGTTCATCGGCTCCGGCTCGCAGACGTCAGAGACGGTCTGCTTGAGGTCGGAATAGAAGGCGTCGCGCCCGGCCTTCATCGGCACGTCGGCGCGGGTGCGCTTGACCACGATCACGTCGGTGACGTCCGGGCATTGGGCCAGCGCCTCGTCGACATTGAGCTTCAGGGGCACGGTCTTGCCGCCCCTCAGGCCTTCGTCGGCGGTGATGACGATCCGGGAGTCGCAGTCCTGGATGCGGCCGGCGATCGAGTCCGGCGAGAAACCGCCGAAGATCACCGAATGGATGGCGCCGATCCGGGCGCAGGCCAGCATGGCCACCGCCGTCTGGGGGATCATCGGCAGATAGATGGTGACCCGGTCGCCCTTCCGGACGCCCTTGGCCTTCAGCACATTGGCCATCCGGCAGACATCGGCGTGCAGCTGGCGATAGGTCAGCCGCTCGACCAGTTCGCCGTCGTCGCTTTCCCAGATGATCGCCACCTGGTCGCCCCGGGTGGGCAGGTGCCGGTCCAGGCAGTTGACCGAGACGTTCAGCACCCCGTCGGCGTACCAGCGGATGTGGAAGGGATGCTTGTGGAACGAGGTGTCCTTGACCTGGGTGAAGGGCGTCATCCAGTCCAGCCGGCCGGCGACGTCGCGCCAGTAGCCTTCGGGATCGTCCTCGACCCGCCTGACCGCCGCCTCATAGGCCGCCGCGTCCATGTGAGCCTTCTTGGCCCAGGCCTCGGGAACCGGGAAAATCTCGCCCTCGCTCACCGTACGCACTCCCTTTTTCGCTTTGACCGGGAGTTATGCGGACGAAGGCCGTGGGCGCAACAGGCGACCTTACGGAATCAGCCGCTCAAAGCCGGCGATCAGGCAGTTCAGGCCGAACAGGAACTGTTCGTCGACGTCGCCGGGCTCGGTGAAGGCCGCCATCAACGAGGTGAAATGGGGATAGGCCCCGCCGGCCAGCATGAGCTTGTCGGCCTCGCTGATCGCCGGCGCCTGGCGTTCGCCGATGCTGGCCTCGCCGATCGCCCAGCTGAGCACATAATCGAAGCCGGTGGTCAGGGCGTAGAAGGCGTCGCGCGGCCCGAGGCCCGCGCCCAGCAGCACGCCGAGCACGATCTCGGTCTGGGCCATCGAGCTGAGGCCCACGACGAAGCCGCGCGGCCGCAGGCGGCCGAAATCGCGGCGGCTGAGCAGGTGGGCGCGCATCTGCTGGGCCATGCGGCGGATATCCTCGCGCCAGTCCTCGCCCCGCACCTCGAAGGCCAGGTCGGCCATCAGATGCTCATAGAGCGCCACCTCCAGGGCTTCCTTGGAGTCGACATACCAATAGAGCGCCGGGGCCTGGACCCGCATTTCGCTGGCCACCGCGCGCATGGTCAGGCCCTCATAGCCCTCACGCTCCAGGACCCGGGCGGCGGCCTCGAGCACCATCTCCAGGGTCAGCTGCGGCCGGCGCATGGTCGAGGGCGGCCTTGGCGGGCGCGGAGGCCGGGGCGGACGCGGCGGGCGAGGAGGACGAAGCGGCAGGGCCATGTCTGTTCCTCGACCATGCCTTTAACGTTGTAAATCTCATTTAACGGCGTAAAGTTCACTTAACGGCGTTAAACAGCCGGCGACCGGAGGAGCTGACATGACGGCCATCGACCTCGCGTCCGAACCCTTGCTGGTGGGCGCCAAGCCGCCGCCGGCCAAGGCCCGCATGATGCTCAGCGGCCAGGATCCCGAGACCCCGTTCCCAGGCATTCCGGTCCAGGCCTATGAGCAACCGGTCTATGTCCAGCGCTCGATCCTGGGGACCTGGGTCTTCGTCTCCGACCCCGAGGGGGTGAAGCGGGTCCTGCTCGACAATGTCGCCAACTATCCCAAGACCCTGATGGAGCGACGGTTCTTCCAGGCCGCGTTCGGCGACGGCCTGTTGTCCAGCGAGGGCGAGACCTGGCGGGCCCACCGCCGCACCATGGCCCCGGCTTTCGCCCCGCCCTCGGTGGCCGCCTACGGCCCGGTGATGGCGGCCGCGGCCCAGACCTTCACCGACCATTGGGCGGGCCTGCCCGCGGGAACGGAGGTCGACGTGGCGCGGGAGATGAGCGACCTGACCCTGGAGATCATCGGCCTGACCATGTTCTCGGCCGGCGGGGCGGTGAGCGCGCGCGGCGTCGAGACTGCGCTCACCCGGGTGATGGCGACCTTGACGTTCAATCCGCTGTTCCTGGTCCCGGGGCTGTCGGGCCTGATGTTCAAGACCCTGAGCCGCAAGGTGCGGGCGATCTTCGCCGAGCTGGACGCCGCCATCGCCGCCATGATCGCCGAGCGCGAGGCCCTGGGCGACGCCGCGCCCAAGGATCTGCTGGCCCGCCTGATCGCCGCCCGGGATTCCGAGACCGGGGCGAAGATGACCGCCGCCGAGGTGCGTGACGAGGTGGTGACCATCTTCCTGGCCGGCCACGAGACCACCGCCGCCGCCATGGCCTGGGTCTGGTACGTGCTGTCCCAGCATCCGGCCGTCGAGGCCCGGCTGCATGAGGAGCTCGACCGGGTGCTGGGCGGGCGGACGCCCACGGTCGCCGACCTGCCGAACCTGACCTATGCCCGCATGGTGCTGGACGAGACCATGCGGCTCTACCCGCCGGCGCCGGGCACCTCCTCGCGCCTGGCGGTGGAAGCCGACGAGATCTGCGGGGCGAAGATTCCCAAGGGGGCCAATGTCGCCGTCGTGCCCTGGATCATCCACCGCCATCGCGACCTGTGGGACCGGCCGGAGCGGTTCGATCCCGAGCGCTTTGCGCCTGGAACCGAGCGGCCCCGCTTCGCCTATGTGCCGTTCAGCGGCGGGCCCCGGGTCTGTATCGGCGCCCAGTTTGCGGTCGCCGAGGCGCTGTTGATCCTGGCGACCGTGGCCCAGCGCTTCCACCTCGAGCTCAAGCCTGGCCACAGGGTGGCGATCCACCACCGGGTGACCATGCGCCCGGCTGGCGGCCTGCCGATGATCCTGCGGCCCCGTCAAGCTACGGCGTCATAGGCCCTGTAGCCGTCCTCCAGGGCCGGAATGATCTCCACCACCTCGAAATAGGGGCGGCCCAGGAAGGCGATGTCGCGCAGGCCGTCGACCAGGAAGGCGTAGGCCGCGAGGTCTGAGGTCTCGAACACCGCCACGTCGGTGCAGCGGCCGGTGAAGGCCTCGGCGTCATAGAACCGCAAACGCACCTGGGGCCAGCGGGCCAGGACCGGGGCGACCTCGGCGGCGACATAGGCCCCGCGCTCGGCGCGCGACAGGGCCAGCCAGTCGGGGTGCGACCTCAACAGCATGAACAGGGTGAAAACGGGGGCTTGGCCGGCGGTCATGATCGTGGTCCTTGTTAGATCGCTGTTCGGCGAACAATATGAGCAAAAGCTCAACTAGCGGACTCGCATCCCCACCTATGACCTCCGATCTTGTCACGCCCCGCAAACGGCCCCGCCAGGCCCGGGCCGAGGCCACGGTGGCGGCGGTGGTCGAGGCCGGGGCTCGCATTCTGGAAGAGGGCGGGCTGGAGGGTTTCAACACCAACGCCGTGGCCCGGCGCGCCGGGGTCAGCGTCGGCTCGCTCTACCAGTACTTCCCCGGCAAGGACGCGATCATGGCCGCCCTGATCCGGCGGGAGGCGCAGGCCTTCGACCAGGCGCTCGGCGAGGCCCTGCGCGGCGTCACCCGCCTGGGACTGGCCGGAGCGATCTTCACCCTGGCGCGGGTGGCGGTGGCCCACCAGGCGGCCCGGCCCAGGCTGTCGCGCCTGCTGGACCTGGAGGAGCAGAGGCTGAACTTGACGGCCGAGGCCCGGGGGCGGGACCGGCGGGTGGCCGACGCCCTGGCCGCCTTCCTGGCCGAACGGCGGCTGGGGGACCGCGAGGCGGCGCTGGACATACTGCACATGTCCCGGGGCCTGATCGACGCGGCCCTGGACCGCGGCGCGACCTCCGGCCTGGAGATGCGCCTGACCCGGGCGATCCTCGGCTATCTGTCGCTTCCGCCAGAGGCCGTGGCGTCCTAGGCTTGTGAGACCGTCATCGCGTCACGCCGCCCCGGAGCCCCCATGCTGCTGCACCTGTCCACCTGGTCCGAGGTCGAGACCTTCCTGACACGCTCCAAGACGGTGGTGGTGCCGATCGGCTCCAATGAACAGCATGGCCCGACAGGCCTGTTGGGTACCGACTGGCTGTGCCCGGAGATCATCGCCACCGAGGCCCAGAAGAGCGGCGACATCCTGGTCGCGCCCACCTTCAATATCGGCATGGCCCAGCACCATCTGGGCTTTCCAGGCACCATCTCGCTGCGGCCCTCGACCTTCATCGCCGCGATCGGCGACTGGTGCCGGTCCCTGGCCGGCCACGGCTTCGAGAAGATCTATTTCCTCAACGGCCATGGCGGCAATGTCGCCACCATCGAGGCGGCGTTCTCGGAGCTCTATGCCGAGGCGAGCTTCTCCGGCCGGCGTCGGGGGTTCTCGATGAAGCTGAAGAACTGGTGGGAGCTCAAGGGCGTCATGGCCCTGGCCAACCGCCAGTTCCCGGTCGGCCACGGCAGCCACGCCACGCCCTCGGAGATCGCGGTCACCCAGTGGGCCTATCCCGACGCCATCAAGACCGCCAACTACGCGCCGCAGATCGCCCCCACCGGCCCGATCCGCGAGGCCCTGGACTTCCGGGCCCGCTACGCCGACGGGCGCATGGGCTCCGACCCGGCCCTGGCCACCCCGGAAAAGGGCGGTGAACTGGTGAAGATGGCGGCCGAGGGCCTGTTGCTGGATGTGGCGGACTTCTCGGCCGAGGTCGCCCCGGCCTGAGACGACCTATTCGGGCATGCCCGGCATGGCCAGGCGGCTGTCTTTCTTCTTGGGACGGCCGGCCCAGTCGAGCTCCTCAGCCTTCAGCAGCTTCGAGGCGTCGGCGACCGTGGTCGTCAGCAGCGGCTGGTCCTGGCCGGCGGTCGCGTGCGCGTCGGCCGGCTTGCCGGCCTGATCGGCTGCGGAGATCGTCGGCGACACGTCGGCGGAGGATTCCTTAGACGGGGTCACGTCCAGCTTGGAGCTCGGCGCGACCTTGTCCAGGGAGGCCAGCTGCATGCCGGCCAGCTCGGTGCCTTCATAGCGGCCGGAAAAGGCCGGGGGCTGACCCCAGCCGCCGGTCCAGCGGTAGAAGATGTGGGCGCCTATGGTCGAGACCTTGACCAGGTTCGGGCTCCAATAGGGGGCCACATAGACGGCGTGATAGTGGGTGGCGTTGCCGACGGCCTTCATCACATAGCCATTGAGGGCGGCCTCGGCCACGACGCGGCAGCGGGCCCAGACGTCCGGATTGGGCTGGCCGTGCATGGAGCCGTCGCAGCTGAAGCTGAACTGGCAGCTGGTGGTCTGGTTCGAGCCCTGGAAGACCACGCCGCAGACGGTCTTCGGATAGGCCGGGTGGCGCATGCGGTTGAGCACCACCTGGGCCACGGCGCGTTGGCCGTCGACGCTTTCCCAGCGGGCCTCATAATAGATGGCCGCGGTCATGCAATCGATGGCGCGCGCCTCGTCCAGCATGCCGCCGGTCTTCAGGCGGAAGGGCTTGGCGGGCGGATTGGGCAGGGTCGAGGTTGGGTTGGAGGCGTTCCAGGCGCGGGCTTCGTCCGGCGTCATGTCCTGCAGGCGCAGGACCGCGGACTGCAGGCCGCTGGTGTCGAGGCTGGCGGGGGTCAGGCCGGGCAGGGGCTCGGCGGCGCTTTGCGGTCCACCGCCGGGCGTCATGCGGCTGGCGAGCGCCAGCATCGCCGGATCCATGCCGGCGGTCAGCCGGGCGAAAGCCTCGGCCGACATCTCGCCCCGGGTCGCCTTGACGATGTCGAGGCCGCGATCACTGGGAGCGGCGGCCATGGCCAGGCTGGCGGTGAGCGCCGCCAGCAATCCCAGTTCGACACCCACCAGCTGGATCGCGTCGCGGCGCCAGGCCGCCTGAGACCAGGCGACCCTCGAGAGGTGGGCGAAAAAGGTTCTAACGCGGTTCAGCACAGGTGGAACGCCTCGGGGTCTTCGCAGCGCACAATAACCGGAAGCCGCATGCTGTACCCCCAAAGGTGCGGCGCGGCCAACCGGAAATTTCACGTTTCGTTAACTGCGGGGGAGTCGCAGCACTCAGTGGGTTGCAGGAAGCATGCCTGCCCAGAGATGCGCCAAAGTGGGACCCGAGCAGAGCTTGGCAGTAACCGACCCGGCTTTAGCGCGGGATTTCCGAGATCTTGGTCAGCGCCACTTGCCGATAGACGGATGTGACCTCGAAATACTCGCGGAACACCCCGTGGAAGCGGTCGACCGCCTGTTTCACACCGGGACCGCCGATCTCGCTCTCATGGTGCCAATAGTCGTCCAGCACCATCATGCCGCCGATTTTCAGCATCGCAGCGCAAAACGCCAGGTCGACCCCCACCGCCCAGGCCGTATGCGAGCCGTCCACATAGATCAGGTCGAAGCTGTCGCCGGCCTGCAGCATCTTGGGCAGCTCATAGGTCGAGAAGCCCTTGCGGGTGGCCAGGCCGTCGAAATTGAGCTTGGCGACGTTGCGCCGGAAGCGCGGCTCGACGGCGTGATACTTCTCTTCCGGGTTCAGGGCCTCGTCGAACCAGGGATCGATGACCGTGACATCGAGACGGGCCGGCAGCAGCCAGTCCATCAGGGCCAGGTTCTTGCCCTCATAGGCGCCGATCTCGAGATAGCGGATCTGGCCGCGAGCTTTCGCGAAGTCCCGCAGCAGGGGCGCGACGAAGGGAATATTGTTGTCCGCCCAGTCGGTGGTGAACTCAAAGCCCTTGGCCTGGCAGTGGGCGGCGAAGGCTTCCGCTTCGCCCTGGGCGCGCGGCGTGGCCAGCATGGTCTGGGCGAACTTGGGCGCGAACCGGCCGTTCAGGGTCGCAAGCGCGCGAAGGGCGTCAGCCACGGGCATCTCCTCATTCAACGCGGCAAGCCTTAGCCGGCCCCGGTTAAGGAAGAGTCAGAACGGGCCCGTGACCACCTCGCCGCCCACCACCGCCACCGGCCAGGCGGTGAGGTGATCATCCGCGCAGGGCCCGGCGACGCAGAGGCCGTCGGCGGGGCGGAACATGGCCCCATGGGCCGCGCAGATGATCCGGTCGCCCTCGCGGGTCAGGTAGCGGTCGTCGAGCGCCGAGAGCGGCCAGCCATTGTGCGGGCAGGAATCCACCCAGCCCTTCACCTCATGGCCCTGGCGCACCACGAAGCCGGCGAACATGTAGCGGTCGTGGCGGAAGCGAAATCCCCTGGAGCCAGGGTTCGGCAGCTCGCCGAGCGCGCAGAGCCGCACGCCGGGCGGCGGGCGGGCCGGATTTTCGGGCTCCGGGCTCTTCACCCGAGCTTGCCCAGGGTGACGCGCATGGGATGGATGTCGACGCTCTCGAACAGGCCGGCCTGGCGATAGGGGTCATTGGCGCTGAACGCCTGGGCCTCCTCGATCGCCTCGGCCTCGAAGAGCATCACCGAGCCGGCCATGTCGCCGTTCTCGTCCAGCAGCGGACCGCCCAGTTTCAGCTGGCTGGCGAAGGTCCCGGCATAGGCCAGGTGTCGCTCCCGGGTGGCCATGCGCAGGTCAAGCGACTTGGGCTTGTCCTTGCAGAACAGGATGAAGGTCGGCATGGGCGGCTCCTTGGCTAGCCCCCTCGCCCCGCTGGCGGGGAGAGGGTTGGGGTGAGGGGCGCGCCGCAAGGCGGCGCGACTTTGGACCAGATGAAGCGGCGAGACCCCCTCACCCTACCCTCTCCCCCCGAGGGGGCGAGGGTTTCGACGGCGACATTCACTGCTCACTCTTGAGCGGGCGGGCCAGCAGGCCCTGGATGGCGGCGTCGACTTCGACCTCGCCGGCCAGTATGGCGGCGACCGCCTCGCTGATCGGGGCCTCGACACCAAGCCTGGCGGCCAGGGCGCGGACAGCCGGCGCCGAGGCCACGCCCTCGGCCACCGACAGCTTGCCGGACAGGGCGGCCTCCAGGGTCTCTCCGGCGCCCAGCGCCAGGCCGACGCTCATATTGCGCGACTGCGGACTGGAACAGGTCAGGACGAGATCGCCCAGGCCGCAGAGGCCGGCGACGGTCTCCGCCCGCCCGCCGAGCGCCACAGCCATGCGGGTCATCTCGGCGAAGCCCCGGGTGATCAGGGCGGCGTGGGCGCTGCGGCCCAGGCCCCGGCCCTCGACGATGCCGCAGGCGATGGCCAGCACGTTCTTCACCGCCCCGCCGATCTCGGCGCCCAGCAGGTCGTCGGCGAGATAGGGGCGGAAGGTCGGGGTGGCGAGGGTCTGGGCCAGTCTCTGACCCAGGGCCTCGTCGGCGCAGGCCAGGGTCACGGCGGTGGGCAGGCCGCGCGCCACCTCGCCGGCGAAGCTCGGCCCCGACAGCACGGCGAGCGCCGCCTGGGGCACAGCCTCTGCCGCCACCTCGGTCATCAGCTTCAGCGATCCCTGCTCCACCCCCTTGGCGCAGAGCACCAGGGGCAGGCCCGGGCGCACGAAGGGGGCGAAGTCGGTGAGCACGGCGCGCAGATGCTGGGCCGGCGCCACCACCAGCACCAGGTCGCAGGTCCCCAGGTCATAGAGGTCGCCGCTGGCCCCCACGCTGTCGTCGAGGATCACGCCGGGCAGGAACAGCCTGTTCTCGTGCGCCGCCTGGATGCCGGCCACCACCTCGGCCTCACGGGCCCACAGGGTGACATAGAGCCCGGCCCGGGCGCAGACCTGGGCCAGGGCCGTGCCCCAGGCCCCGCCGCCGATGACGCCTGCGTGGATCATGCCTTGGCGCCCTTGCGGCCGGCGGCGTGGGAGGGATGGGCGGCGGCCGCCGCCGCGTCCAGGGGCCAGCGTGGGCGGGCCGGGGCGTCCAGGCTGTCGGTCAGGCCCAGCGCCAGGCGCTCGGCGCCGGCGAGCGCGATCATCGCGGCGTTGTCGGTGCAATAGGCCAAGGGCGGGGCGTCGAAGGAGAAGCCACGCGCCGTCGCCACCTGGGTCAGGGCGGCGCGGACCGCGCCATTGGCGGCCACCCCGCCGGCCACCACGAAGCGCAGGTCGCGCCCGCCCCGGGCCAGGGCATAGGCGGCCATGGCCCGGTCGGTGCGCTCCGACAGCTGCCGCGCGATGGCGACCTGGACGGCGGCGGCCAGATTGGCGCGCTGGACCTCGGTGGTCACGGTCTCGGCCAGGCGGGCGGCGGCGGTCTTCAGGCCGGAGAAGGAGAAGTCGCAGCCGTCGCGGCCCAGCAGGGCGCGGGGCAGGGTGTAGCCCGCCGGATCTCCGCTTTTCGCCAGCTGCTCCAGGGCCGGGCCGCCGGGATAGGGCAGGCCCAGGCTCTTGGCGATCTTGTCGAAGGCCTCGCCCGCCGCGTCGTCAATGGTCGTGCCCAGCCGCCTGCAGGCGCCGATCCCCTCCACCGCCAGCAGCTGGCAATGGCCGCCAGACACCAGCAGGAGCAGGAAGGGATAGGGAATGTCCGCCGCCAGCCGGGCGGAGACCGCATGGCCCTCCAGGTGATTGACCGCGACCAGCGGCAGGCCGCGCGCCAGGGCCACGGCCTTGCCGAAGGCCAGGCCCACCATCACCCCGCCGACCAGGCCGGGGCCGGCGGTGGCCGCCACCCCGTCGAGATCGTCATAGGTGACGCCGGCCGCCGCCATCGCCTGCACGGTGATGCCGTCGATGGATTCCACATGCGCCCGCGCCGCGATCTCCGGCACCACACCGCCATAGGGGGCGTGGGCGGCGATCTGCGAGCCGACGATCGAGGACAGCACCTCGACCCGGCCATCGGCATGGCGACGCACCACCGAGGCGGCGGTTTCGTCACAGCTGGTCTCCAGGCCCAGGAGGGTGAGGTCGGTCATCCGGTTGCGGCTTCCGGTCCCGTCCTGTAGCAGGCGGGACGTCATTGAACTTCCGCCGAGGTAGCCGTCCCGCCGTGCCCACGCAACCGCTTGTCCGGATCGGGGCCCGAGGGTCCAAGCTGTCGCTCGCCCAGGCGGGCCAGATGCAGCGCCGTATCGCCGCCGCCCTGGGCGCTCCGCCGGAGGACGCCGAGCGCGTCGCGCCGCTGATCATCATCACCACCACCGGCGACCGGGTGCAGGATCGCCGCCTGCTGGAGATCGGCGGCAAGGGCCTGTTCACCAAGGAGATCGAGGAGGCCCTGCTGGAGGGCCGCATCGATTGCGCCATCCATTCGCTGAAGGACATGCCGGCCGAATGCCCCGAGGGGCTGGTCCTGGCCGCCATCCCAGAGCGCGAGGATCCCCGCGACGCCTTCCTCAGCTTCAAGGCTGAGCGGCTGGAGGACCTGCCCCAGGGCGCCGTCCTCGGCACCGCCTCCCTGAGACGCCAGGCCCAGAGCCTGCACCGCCGCCCCGACCTCGACGTCCAGATGCTGCGCGGCAATGTCGACACCCGGTTGGCCAAGCTGCAGGCCGGTGACGCCGACGCCATATTGTTGGCCCTGTCGGGCCTGAAGCGCCTGGGCCTGGGCCATCTGCCCAAGAGCCTGATCGATCCGGTCGTCGCCCCCCCGGCCCCCGGACAGGGCGCCCTGGCGATCCAGACCCGTGCTGGCGACCGCGACCAGGCCTGGCTCAGCGCCCTGCGCCATGAGCCGACGATCATCGCCATCGCCGCCGAGCGCGGCGCGCTATCGGCCCTGGAAGGCTCGTGCAAGACCGCCATCGGCGCCCATGCCCGCCTGGGCGAGACCTCGCTCCACCTGATCGTCGAGGCCCTGTCGCCGGACGGCCGCCACCGGTTCCGCCGCGAGGGTGAGGTGGGCTTCGCCGCCGGCGTCGACCGCGAGGCCGTCGCCCGGGCGCTGGGCCTCGACCTCGGCCGCGCCATCCTGGCGGAGGGCGGCGACCTGATCGCCCTGCCCGATGGCGCCCGGCCAGACTGAGACGGACCAGACTGAGGCGGACCGCCGCCAAGCTTCACCGGTTGATTTGGCCGCTTCCAGGGGCCAGGGTCGCCCCTGCCCATAATGAGTTTCGGACATCACCGTGCCTGGCCGCAAGATCTGGATAACCCGGGCCCAACCCGGGGCCGACGCCACCGCCAGCCGCGTCAAGGCCCTGGGCCATGAGGCCCTGGTCGCGCCCCTGCTGAGCGTCCAGCCGGTGGCCGGCGCCGAGGTCGACCTGACCGATATCGGGGCCCTGGCCTTCACCAGCGCCAATGGGGTGCGGGCCTTCGCCGAACTGTCCCCGGCCCGTGACCTCAAGATCTTCGCCGTGGGCGCGGCCACTGCGGCGGCCGCCAAGGCGGTGGGGTTCCGCAAGGTGCTGTCGGCCGACGGCGATGTCGAAGCCCTGGCCGAGGGCATTGTCGGTCGCCAGAGGGAAATCCACGGGGTGGTGCTGCATCCCGGGGCGGCGGAGCCGGCCGGCGACCTGGTCGGCCTGCTGAAGGACCAGGGCGTCGAGGCCCGCAGCCTGGTGCTTTATGACACCGCCCCGGTGAGCTTCACCGCCGAGCAGCGGGCGGGCCTGGACGGCGTCGAGGTGGCGTTGCTCCATTCGCCCAAGGCGGCCGAGGCCCTGGTCGAGCTCCTGAAGACCCACCCCATGCCCGACCTCAAGGTCCTGGGCCTGTCCCAGGCGGTGATGAGGCCCCTGGCGCGCGCCAAGATCGCTCACAAGGCCTTCGCCCCCTTCCCTCTCGAAGCGGCGCTGCTAAATCTGATAGACCGGACGCCGGACTAGGGCTTCCGCATCCATCCCAGACGCCCGGCCCAGACTTCAAACAAGACGACAAAGACGACCGGCTCGCCAGAAAGATCGGCCCTCATGAGCGCCCAGCCCGATCCCGCCGAACTGCTCGCGCCCCGCGACCCGGCCGAATATGGCCGCCAGCGCCTGATCGGCCGGGGGTTCTGGGCCGGCATCGCCGTCTCCCTGATGGTGGTGGCCGCGCTTTTGGGGCTCTGGCGCTTCGGACCCCGGCTGTTCGTCACCGCGCCCAAGCCGGCCATCGAGGCCCCCGTCGCTGGCGACGAGCCCGCCGCCCTCAGCCAGGCCGCCGGCCCCCTGCCCGTCGAACGCCCGGTTCCCGCCGACGCCGCGCCGTCCTCCGCCGAGGTCGAGCGCCTGGCCCAGCGGCTCGACGCCCTGGAGGCCCAGCAGTCGCGCACCGCCGAACAGGCCGCTGCGGCCCTGGCCGCCTCCGCCCTGCTGGACGCCGCCCAAAGTTCGCGGCCCTTCGCCGATGAGCTGGCGGCCCTGGTCGCCGTCTCACCGCCCACCACCGACTTGCGCGCCCTGCGCCGCCTGGCCCAGGTGGGCGCGCCCAGCCGCGCCGAGCTGGCCGGGGACTTCCCCGACTACGCGGCCCGCGCCGCCTCGGCCTCGCGCGGGCTGGGCGACGGCGGCGGCCTTTGGGCCCGTATCAAGGCGGCCCTGTCCAAGGTGGTGATGCTGCGCCGGGTCGGCGACGTGCCCGGCAAGGGGGTCGACGCCACCCTGGCCAGGGCCGAGCACATGGTTCAGGAGGGCGACATCGACCACGCCCTGCGGATGCTCGACACCCTGCCCCAGGCCGGCCGTGACGCCATGGCCCCCTGGCGCGCCCGGGCCGAGCGCCGCGCAGAGATCGACCGAAGGGTGGCCGCCGTCCGCGCCGACGCTCTCGAGGACCTGGCCCGCATGGCCCGGGGGGGCGCATGATCCGCGCCGCCCTCGCCGTCGTCCTGGTCCTGGCGATCAGCGTCGCCGTCCTGGCCCTGGCCGGAGAGGCGGGCCACGCCAGCATCGTCTGGATGGGTTGGCGCGCCGACCTGACCGCCGCCGCCCTGGCCCTGATCACCCTGATCGGCGCCCTGGCGGCCCTGGTGTTCTGGCGCCTGCTGCTGTGGGTGATCGAGGCCCCGCGTCGGGCCGAGCGGGCCCGGGCCGAGACCCGTCGCCGCCAGGCCGGGGAGGTGCTGACCCGGGGCTTCCTGGCGGTGGCCGCCGGGGACGGGATCGAGGCCCGGCGCCTGGCCGCCAAGGCCGCCGACCTGGCCGAGGACGCCCCGGGCCTGGTCCGGGTGCTGGCCGCCCAGGCCGCCGAGGCCGCCGGTGACACCATCGCCGCCCAGGCCGCCTATTCCGCCATGCTGGGCTTCCCCGAGATGCGGCTGGCCGGACACAAGGGCCTGATGCAATTGGCCCAGGCCCAGGGGGACCGGGCCACCGCCCTGCGCCACGCCGAGCAGGCCTATGGCCAGGCGCGCACCGCCCGCTGGGCCTGGCGCGCCCTCTTGGAGGCCAAGCTGGCCGAGGGCGACTGGGACGCCGCCCGCGACCTGGTCAAGGGCGCACTGGACCGCAAGATCGTCTCGCCCATCGTCGCCGAACGTGGCCGCGCCGCCCTGCTGGCCGCCTCCGCCGCCGGACTGGAGACCGCGCCGGAGGCCAAGGCCCGGGCCCAGGCCGCCGATTTCGCCGCCGAGGCCGCCAAGCTGCAGCCGGGCTTCGCGCCCGGCGTGGTGATGGCCGCCCGGCTGCTGGCCGCCCAGGGCAAGCCGACACGGGGCGCCCAGGCCATCGAGGCGGCCTGGAAGGTCGCCCCGCACCCGGCGCTCTGGCTGGCCTATCGCGACCTGAAGACCAGCGAGACCCCGCCCCAGAGGGCGGAGCGTCTGGGCGACCTGGCCGCCCTCAACCCGACGGCCCGGGAAAGCCGCATCCTGGCGGTGGAAGCCGCCCTGACCGGCGGCGATCCCGTCCGCGCCGCCGAGGCCGCCCGCGCCCTGGAGGCCGAACCGGTCACCGCCCGCATCGCCGGCCTGATGGCCCGGGTCGCCTTTGCCGGCGGCCGCCCCGACGAGGCCCGGGTCTGGATGGCGCGGGGCGTCTCGGCCCCCCGGGAGCCCGACTGGTCCGATCTCGACCCCGAGGGCCGCGCCTTCGCCTATCAGCCCGGCGACTGGGCCCGGCTGGTCACCAGCTTCGCGGAGACCGGCGAGCTGATCCATCCGCGCCATGAGCGCCGCGAACGGGTGATGAGCGAGCTGCCGGAACTGCCGATCTCCTATGCCGATCCGGCCCCGCTGCTGGCCGCCGACGGGGGCGCCCAGGCGCCCTATCCGATCGACGAAGGCCACTACGAAGACGACGAACCGCCACCCCCGCCAAGCCCTCGACCCAGCCAAAGACGCCCCGCGACCCGACGACGCTTGGCGAGCGCGCCGAGAGTCGCTAAATAGGCGCCCTCGCGGGGGGCCACCCCCGTCGGGCCGCCTTAGCTCAGCCGGTAGAGCACCGCATTCGTAATGCGGGGGTCAGGTGTTCGAGTCACCTAGGCGGCACCATTTCTTCCCTTTGATGTGAATGGAATAGCCCACCGGGGTCGTGGCCGCCTGCCCGCCCCGGCTTGGGGTCGCGCGCCCAATCTAGGTTGGCCGGTCATTGCACGCGGCCCTTCAGCCGATAGGCTCGCGCCTCCAACGAGGACAAGGCGGGTTCATGAATATTTTCAAATGCTTGATTCTGTCCGGGACGGTCGCCGTCCTCGGCGCCGCAACCGCCCAGGCCCAGGTCTATCTCTGGAAGGAGATCGGCAGCGGCGCGGGCGGGGTGATCTCCTATGACCCGGCCACCGTCAGCCAGGCCAACGGGATCACGGCCGCGACGATCCAGATCAAGAACAATTCCGGCGTCGGCTTCCAGACCCCGGACGGCAAGACCTTTCAGCCGGCGATCATGGTTGAGCGGATGGGGATCGACTGCGCGACTCACCAGTATTCCGACCTGAAGAACACCGGATATGACGCCAGCGGCGCCCAGCTCTACACCGCCAGCGAGGTCCACGGGATGATCGCCATCGCCAGCGGCTCGCCGGCCGCCGTGCTGCAGGCCACGGTCTGCAGATAGGCGACCGCCGGGGCGTCACCCCCGCGACCCTGGCCCAGGGCTGGATCAGCGTCGGCTGAAGAAGAACTAGGACCCTAGGCGGCTTCCCGCGTCACCCCGAGCACGCTGAGGCGCTCCAGGGCCTCGATCAGCAGGCGCAGGTCGCGGATCAGGGTGTCGTGGCTGTCCGGCCCCAGACCGGCGGCCAGGGCCGGGCGCGACGGGGTCACGCCGCGCACCCGGTCGCCCTCGATCAACCCGGCCCGCACCAGCCGCTCGCATTTGCGCCGCACGGTCTCGCGGGGAAGATTGCAGGATTCCGCCAGCGCCGTGCGTGACACCCAGCGCAGGGGGGTGTCGTCGTCCATGTCCGCCGGGCCGCCATTGGAGGCCAGGGCCGCGACGCACAGGGTCCGGAAGATCAGGGCCGAGGTCGGGCCCAGATTGTGGGTCACGGCCACGGTCTCGGCGCGCCGCAGGCAAAAGCCCTCCACCGCCACGGTGGCGGCCATCAGGGCGCCGGGCGGAGCGCGCTCAAGTTCCACGAGATCAATCTGCATGCCCGTCCCCTCAAGGGGTTGCTGATCCAAAGGGTTGGGAAGGATCACTGCCCCGAATTGGGTGTTGTTGTAGGGCCGGGAGGGCTCAGCCGTCACCGGGGCAGGGTGTAAACAATTGTAAAATCACCACTTGAGGCTGCGGACAGCCTGGCGCCTCCGGTCCCGGCGTTTCGCCTGCCACGCGCGATCTCGACAGCGAAGCTGTCGCCCAATCACCGGGCCTTGGCCTATAGTGCCGCTTTCGATTGAAGGGTTTCCCCGCCCGATGAAGATCGCCGTGCTCGACGATGATCCGGCCCACAACGAGCTGATCGCCGAGGTGCTGTCGCGCGCCGGCCACGACCCCGTGTTGTTCGAGCGCGGTGAAGCGGCCCTGCGCGACCTGCGCCGCCAGACCTTCGACCTGCTGCTGCTGGACTGGAACATGCCGGGCCTCGACGGCATGGCGGTGCTGGCGCAGCTGAAGCTGATCGCCTCTCCGCCGCCGGTGCTGTTGATCACCAGCCGCTCGGAGGAGGCCGATATCGTCCGGGGCCTGGGGGCCGGGGCCGACGACTATGTGGTCAAGCCGATCCAGCCGGCCGTGCTGGAGGCCCGGGTCGCCGCCCTGCTGCGCCGCAGCTTCCCGAACGCCGGGCGCGAAGCCGGGCCGGAACAGTTTGGGCGCTATGAGCACCGTCCGGGCGTCCCGGCGATCTTCCTGGACGGGGTCCCGCGCGAGCTCACCGCCAAGGAGCTGCAGCTGGCCCTGGCCCTGTTCCGCAGCGGGGCCCGGGCCCTGTCGCGGGACTATCTGCTGGAGACCGTCTGGGGGCGAAATCCGGATCTGGAGACCCGCACCCTGGACGCGCACCTCTCGCGGCTGCGCAACAAGCTGGAACTTCGCCCGGAAAATGGCTTTCGGCTCGTGACCATCTATGGTTTCGGCTATCGCCTAGAGCCGAGCCTGGGGCTGGAGGGGGACATCGCATGACGCGCGCGACCGACATCGGTGTGATCCTCGCTCTCGCCGCCGCCCTGGCGGCCCCCGGCCTGACCCACGCCCAGGGCAGGACGCCGCCCGCGCCCGCTGCGACGGCGGCGCCCGCCGACGCGCCGGTCCGCTATCTGGTCAAGCCGGGCGACACCCTGATCGGGCTGTCCAGCCGCTACCTGGTCAAGGTCGGCGACTACCGCACCCTGCAAAGCCTGAACAAGGTGCCCGAGCCCCGCCACCTGCGCCCCGGCTCGACCCTGACCATTCCCTATCCGCTCTTGAAGACCGAGGTGATCGCCGCCCAGCTGGGCGCCTATAGCGGCGCGGTCACCATCACCCGGGCCGGGCGGGCCGTCGCCGCGACCCGCGGCCTGGCCCTGGCCGAGGGCGACCAGATCGCCACCGGCCCCAACGCCTTCGCCACCCTGGACCTGCCCGACGAGTCCCGGGTCAGCCTGCCGTCCAACTCCACATTGAAGATCGCCCGCCTGCGCCAGGTGCTGCTGACCGGCGGCCTGCGCCGCGACTTCGAGCTGACGCTGGGCAAGGGAACCGCCTCGGTCTCGCCCCTGCCGACCCCGGACTCCCAGTTCCTGATCCGCACCCCCCTGTCGGTCGCCGCCGTGCGCGGCACCGAGTACCGCGTCGCTTTCGACCCCGCCCGGGCCAGCGCCGCGGCCGAGGTCATCAAGGGCGTGGTGGGCCTGGCCCCGACCGCTGGCCCGCCGGCCGAGACGCCGGTCCCCGCCGGGTTCGGCGCCCGGGCCAGCGCCGCCGGCGTCGCCCCGCCCAAGCCCCTGCTGCCCGCCCCGACCCTGGTGCGCGGCGGCCGCACGCAGGAAGACCCGCAGGTCGCCTTCGCCGTCGAGCCGGTGGCCGGAGCCGGCGCCTATCACCTGCAACTGGCCAATGACGCCGGCTTCGTCGACGTGTTCACCGAGACCGTGGTTCCCGCCCCCGCCGCCAGCTTCGCCGGCGTGCCGGACGGAACCTTCTTCGTCCGCGCCACGGCCATCGACGCCGACGGCCTGGAGGGCCTGCCCCGCGACTATGGCTTCGAGCGCGATCTCAACACCCTGGACGCCGGGGCGCCGGCCCAGGACAAGACCGGCAAGATCCGCCGCTTCAAGTTCCGCTGGAGCGCGGCGGGGTCCGGCCAAAGGCTCTATGAGCTGCAGCTGTTCCGCGGCGCCGAGACCACGCCCCTGGTCGACGTGCCCGGCCTGACCGAGCCGGAGCTGTCGGTCACCGACCTGCCGCCCGGGGCCTATCACTGGCGCGTCGTGGCGACCCGATTCAAGCCGGGCCAACCGCCCAGTGTGAAGGCCGGCGCGCTGCAGGACCTGCAGATCGGCGAATAGCGCCATGGCGAGGCGACCCGGCGGGGGACCACGGTCGCGGCTGATGCGCGAATGGCTGGTGGTCGCCGCCACGGCCTCGCTGATCGTGGCCGGCTGCGCCCTCACCGGCCTGTTCGCCCGGGCGGACAACCTGGTCTATGACCGGCTGATGGCCCTGGCCCCGCTGAAGCCCGACCCCCGGGTGGTGATCGTGGCCATTGACGACCGCAGCCTGGCGGAGATCGGCCGCTGGCCTTGGGGCCGCGACGCCCATGCCCGCCTGCTGGAGGTGCTGGCCCAGGCCGGCCCCAAGGCGGTGATCTATGACGTGCTGTTCCTGGAGCCCTCGGACCAGGACGCGGCCCTGGCGGCGGCCATGGCCAAGGTTCCCACTGTCCTGCCGGTCCTGACCCAGGCGCCGGGGCCCGATGGCGCGGCCTTCGCCGTGACCCCGCCGACCCCGGCCCTGGCCCGGGCGGCGGCGGGACTGGGCCAGGTCAATGTGCGCTATGACGCCGACGGCCTGCTGCGTCGGGTGCATCTGCGCGACGGGGGGCCGGGCCACTGGATCGACCACCTGGCCCTCAAGGGGTTCCGGCTGATCGATCCGCACGCTCCGTCGCCGCCGGACGCCCTCCTGGTTCCCTTCGCCGGACCGCCCGGATCCTTCCCGACCATCGCCTTCGCCAGCGTCCTGCGCGGCGAGGTCCCGCCCCAGGCCTTCAGGGGCCGCATCGTCCTGGTCGGCGCGACGGCCGCCGGCATGGGCGACCGCTTCCCCACTCCGGTCAGCGGCCATGGCGCCGACCTGTCGGGGGTGGAGTTCCAGGCCAATGTGGTCAGCGCCCTGCTGCAGGGCCGCGAGATCCGCCCGCTCCCGGCCTGGGCCGCCGCCCTGTTCGCGCTCGGCGCCCTCCTGGCCCTGCTGGTCTGCGTGCTGCGACTGGCGCCCCGGGCGGCCATGGCGGCGGGCGGGGTGATCGGCCTGCTGGTGCTGGGCGTCAGCGCCGGACTGCTCATGACCCTGCGCGTCTGGCTGCCGCCGGTCCCGGCCCTGGCGGGGCTGGTCCTGGTCTACCCCCTGTGGGGCTGGCGCAGGCTGGCGGCGGCCAGCGCCTTCCTGGGCGCGGAGATCGATCGCCTGGCCGCAGATCCCGCCATGGGGCCCGCCGCCGCCGATCCGGCCCCCGCCGCCGATCTGGTCGGTCGCCAAGCCTGGCTGCTGGAACAGGCCATCGACCGGATGAGCGCCCTGCGCCGCTTCGCCGCCGACGCCCTCACCGCCCTGCCCGACGCCACCCTGGTGCTGGACGCCCATGACCGGGTGGAGATGGCCAATGCCGCGGCCCGGACCCTGTTCGCGGCGGCGGGTCCTCTGGAGGGCCGGTCCTGGCCGGACCTGGCCGACACCCTGCCGCTCGCCGACCTCGAGCCCATTCCTCAGGCCCTGGCCTCGGACGGTCGCGAGCTGCGGCTCTCCGACGGCCGAACCCTGCAGGTGGGGATCGCCCTGCGTCAGGCCGCCCCGGGCGAGGCGGCCGGCCGCATCCTGCGCTTCGCCGATGTCACCGCCCTGGAATCCGCCCACCGCCAGCGCGAGCAGGCCCTGCAGCTCCTGACCCACGACATGCGCTCGCCGCAGAGCTCGATCCTGGCCCTGCTCGACAATCCGCGTCAGGCCGGCGGGCCCGAGGCCCTGTCGGCGCGCATCGCCGGCTATGCCCGGCGCACCCTGGCCCTGGCCGACGGCTTCGTGCAGCTGGCCCGGGCGGAATCCTCCGCCCTGCGGCCCGCGGAGTTCGATCTGGCCGACCTGCTGATCCAGGCCGTCGACGACCTGTGGCCGCAGTGGCGGGCCAAGGGCTTGAGCGTCGAGACCAAGGCGCCGGAGAGCGTGATCGTGCTGGGCGACGCGGCCCTGACCGCGCGGGCGGTGGGCAATCTGCTCGGCAACGCCGTCAAGTTCAGTCCCCAGGGCGGGCGGATCACCTGCACCCTGGCCCGCGGCCGCGGCGCGCGCGCGGGCTTCTGGGTCCTGAAGATCGCCGACGAGGGCCCCGGCCTGAGCGCAGAGGACAAGGCTTCGCTGTTCGAGCCCTTCAAACGCTTCGGGGACG
>NZ_CANCLE010000037.1 GCF_947378715.1 Phenylobacterium aquaticum | reverse complement strand
GGCTACTGGGGCGATCTGCAGATCGAACTGATCCGCCAACACAACGCCGCACCATCGATCTACAAGGCTTGGCGCGACGCGGGCCATGAGGGCCTGCACCATGTCTGCATCCTGGTGGAGGACATGGAGGAGGCCCGCGCCCGGGTGGCCGCAGCCGGCGGCAAGGTCGAGCAGGAGGCCATGGTCCCGGGCGGCGGCGAGGTCATCTATGTCGACACCGGCGGCGGGCCGGGAACCATGGTCGAGATCCTGAAGCCTGCGCCGGGCGGACACGAGTTCTTCGCCTTCATGCGTGACGCGGCGCGCACCTGGGATGGGACCGACCCGGTCCGCAAACTCGGATGAGCGGCCAGCTGGAGGGCAAGGCCGCCCTGATCACCGGCGGCGCGTCCGGCATCGGCGCCGACTGCGCCCGGCAGTTCGCCGCCGAGGGCGCGCGAGTGGTGGTCACCGACGTGCAGGACGGCTTGGGCGAGGCGGTCGCCGCCGAGGTCGGCGGGCTGTTCCTGCATCATGACGTCAGCGACGAAGGCGCCTGGAAGAGCGTCGTCGCCGCCGTACTGGCCCGCCATGGCCGGCTCGACATCGTGATCAACAACGCCGGGGTGTTCATCGGCCAGACCATCGAAGAGACCGAGCTCGAGGTCTGGAACAAGGTGCTGTCGATCAACCTCACCGGGGTGATGCTGGGCTGCAAGCACGGCATCGCGGCGATGAAGACCAATCCCGGCGGACCGTCCGGGGCGATCGTCAATGTCTCCTCGATCACCGGCTTCATCGGCCTGGCTTCGGCCGCCGCCTACACCGCGTCGAAGGGCGGGGTGCGGCTGTTGACCAAGTCGGTGGCGGTGCATTGCGCCCGCCAATACCGCACGATCCGCTGCAACTCGCTGCACCCCGGCGCCATCGACACCCCGATGAACCAGGCGGCCTTCGACGCCAGCGGCGATCCGGAGGGCACGCGGGCGTTCTTCTCCAGCGTGCAGCCCATCGGTCGGATGGCGACCTCCGGCGAGATGGCCGCCTGCGCCCTGTTCCTGGCCTCCGATGCGGCGAGTTTCGTCACCGGGACGGAGCTGGTGGCGGACGGTGGCTGGCTCGCCGCCAGCGGCCCCCTTTGATCGCTTCGAGGACCTCATGACCCTGACCAACCGGCAATGGCTGATCAACGGCCGACCGATCGGCCGTGGCCTGATCGACGACGACTTCAAGCTGGTGGAGACCACGGTCGGCGATCCGGGGGAGGGCGAGGTGGTGGTGCGCAACCTCTTCCTGGCCTTTGATCCGGCCCAGAAGGGCTGGATGGAGAATGTCGCCGACTATGTGGCCCCGACCGAGATCGGCGAGGTCATGCGCGGCTCGGGTGTCGGCGAGGTGATCGCCTCGGCCCATCCGGGGTTCGCGGCGGGGGACAAGGTCACCGGCATGCTGCGCTGGCAGGACTATGCGACCCTGCCCGGCAAGGAGCTGACCAAGGTCCCTGACGACGACCTGATCACCGCCAATCTGGGGGTGCTCGGCACCACCGGCATGACGGCCTTCTTCGGGCTGAACAAGATCGGCAAGCCCTTCCCGGGCGACACGGTGATGATCACCGGCGCGGCCGGGGCCACGGGATCTGTGGTCGGCCAGATCGCCAAGCTCGCGGGCTGCAAGGTCATCGGCGTGGCGGGCGGCGAGGCCAAGTGCCGTTGGCTGACCGAGGAGCTCGGCTTCGACGGAGCCGTTGACTACAAGGCCGGCGAGGTTCGCGCCCAGGTGAAGGCCCTGGCCCCCGGCGGCGTCGACGTGCTGTGGGACAATGTCGGCGGCCCGGTGTTCAACGACCTGCTGGGCCATCTGGCGACCCATGCCCGGGTGGTCGTCTGCGGCGGCATCTCCCGCTATGAGCTCGGCCAGATGCCCGCCGGGCCGGCCAACTATTTCAACCTGATCTTCCGGCGCGCGCACATGGAGGGCTTCATCGTCCTCGACTACGCCGCCGAGTTCCCCTGGGCGCGACGCCGCATCGTCGAATGGATCCGGTCGGGCCAGCTCCGCTATCGCGAGGACCTGCAGCATGGGCTGGAGAATGCGCCGCGCACCCTGATGAGGCTGTTCCACGGGGAGAACTTCGGCAAGCAGCTGCTCCAGGTGCGCGCGCCATGACCGTCGCCGCTGAACGCCACCACACCATCTGCCGCGCCTGCCACGCCCAGTGCGGCCTGATCGTCGAGGTCGAGGACGGGCGCGTGGCCCGGATCCACGGCGACAAGGACAATCCGATCTATGCGGGGTTCAGCTGCATCAAGGGCCGCGAACTGGGCAGCTATCACACGGCGCCCACCCGGTTGTTGAGGTCACAGAAGCGCCAGCCCGACGGTCATCTGGCCGATATCGGGTCGGAGGCGATGATGGATGAGATCGCCGCCAAGGTCGCCGACCTTGTGGCCCGCCACGGGCCGCGCTCGGTGGCGCTCTATATCGGCACCCACGGCTACAACAACTTCGCCAGTTCCAGCTTCGCCAAGGCCTGGATGGACGCCCTGGGCTCGGCGATGAAGTTCGACAGCGTCACCATTGACCAGCCGGGCAAGGCGGTCGCCCTGATGCTGCACGGGCCCTGGCTGGCGGGGACGCCGACCCTCGACCATTGGGACGTGCTGACCCTGATCGGCGCCAATCCGATCGTCTCGATGAACGGCGGCCTGGGCATGAACCCGGCCCGTCAACTGCACCGCGCCAAGCAGCGCGGCATGAAGCTGGTGGTGATCGATCCGCGCCGCACCGAATGCGCCGAGCAGGCCGATGTCCATCTGGCGGTGCGCGCCGGCGAGGATGCGCCGGTGTTGGCGGCCATCGCCCGCGAGCTGATCGCCGCGAACGCCTATGACCGCGACTTCGTCATGGCCGAGGCCGACGGATTCGAGGCCCTGCGCGCGGCGGTGGAGCCGTTCACGCCGGAGGTGGCGGGCGCGCGCGCCGGGGTCGATCCGGCCGATATCCGCAAGGCCGCCGAGCTGATCGGATCGGCGCGAAGGGGCGCCTTCAGCGCGGGCACCGGCGCCAACATGTCCGGGCACGGCAATCTGGTGGAATATTTCGTCAAGCTGCTGACCACGCTCAAGGGCTTCTGGCGGCGGCCGGGAGACGAGGTCGCCAATCCGGGGGTGCTGATCCAACCCTTTCCGGCCATCGCCGCGTCGCCGGGACCGCAGCCGGCCTGGGGCCTTGGCGAGACCCTGCGGGTGCGCGGCCTGACCCAATGCGCAGCGGGGCTGCCGACCGCCGCCCTGGCCGAGGAAATCCTCACGCCGGGCGAGGGGCAGGTGCGGGCCCTGTTCGTGCTGGGCGGCAACCCGATCCTGGCCTGGCCCGACCAGATCAAGACCGTGGAGGCCATGAAGGCCCTGGAGCTGCTGGTCTGCTTCGATCCCCATGTCTCGGCGACCGCTCGCTACGCCGACTATGTCATCGCGCCCACCCTGCCGCTGGAGGTCTGCGCCCCCACCGCCCTGAACGAGATGATCGGCAATTTCGGGCCCGGCTGGGGCTTTCACAAACCCTATGCCCAGTGGTCTGAGCCGGTGCTGGCGCGGCCGGAGAGATCGGACCTGCTGGAGGAGTGGGAGGTGTTCGCCGGCCTCGCCGATCGCCTGGGCCTGCCGCTCAGAATTCCCACGGTCAGCCTGCTCGACCCCCAGGCCGCCGCCGAACAGGCCACCCGGGTCGAGCCGGGCCAGGACCTGACCCCGCACGAGGTCTGGGCCATGCTGCTCAAGGGCTCGCCCGTGCCCTTCGAGGAGGTGCGCGGCGCGGTGGCCGGCCGACTGTTCGATCGTCCGCCGGTGGTGGTCGAGGCCAAGCCGGAGGGCTGGGCCGGGCGGGTGCAGATCGGGGCGGCGCCGATGATGGCCGAGCTCGACGCCCTGGCCGCGCAGCCGACCGAGGGGCCCGCCGATCCCTATCCCTTCCGGGTGATCTCACGGCGGATGCGCGACGTGCTGAACTCCTCCTGGCATGAGAACGACAAGCTGAAGCGCCAGTACGCCACCAATCCCGCCTTCCTGAACCCGGAGGACATGGCCCGCCTGGGCGTGGTCTCCGGCGACCTGGTGGAGATCGAGAGCGTGCGCGCCACCATCCGGGGCGTGGCGGAATCCGCGCCGGACGTGCGGCCGGGCTGTGTGTCCATGACCCATGCCTGGGGCATGTCGCCGGGAGAGGACGACGACCCGCGCCTGGCCGGGGTCAATACTGGCCGGCTGACCGCCGTGGACCAGGACTTCGATCCCTATACCGGCATGCCGCGGATGAGCGCCATTCCGGTCCGGGTGCGGCGGGCCCCGGCCTGAGGTTCAGCTGACCCGGCGGGTCAGGCCGGCCCAGTAGGGCTCGCGCAGCTCCCGGCGGAGCACCTTGCCGGAGGCGTTGCGGGGCAGGGCGTCGATGAAGTCGACGCTCTTGGGCGCCTTGTAGGCCGCGATCCGCTCGCGGGCCCAGGCGATGATCTCGGCGGGGGTGGGTTCGGCGCCGGGCTTGCGGACCACCACCGCCTTCACGGCCTCGCCCCACTTGGGATCAGGGACCCCGATCACCGCCACATCGGCGACGCCCGGGTGACCGAAGACCGCGTTCTCGACCTCGGCGGGATAGACGTTCTCGCCGCCGGAGATGATCATGTCCTTCACCCGGTCGTGGATATAGACATAGCCGTCCTCGTCCAGGTAGCCGGCGTCTCCGGTGCGCAGCCAGCCCTCGGCGTCGACCGTCCTGGCGGTGGCCTCGGCCAGGTTCCAATAGCCGGACATGTTGGCGGGCGACCGGGTGGCGATCTCGCCCACCTCATGCGGCGGCAGGCGCGCGCCGGCCTCATCCAGGATCGCCAGCTCGACGCCCGGCAGGGGCTTGCCGGCCGAGCGCATGCGCGGGCCGCCCTCCGGTCGGTGATCTTCCGGCGGCAGGGCGACGATGGTGCCGCTGGTCTCGGTCATGCCGTACATCTGCACGAAGCCGCAGCCGAACACCTCCATGGCCTCCTTCAGCAGCTCCAGGGGGATCGGCGAGGCCCCGTAGAGCACGTACTTCATGCAGGAATAGTCGACCTCGCGGGCCTTGGGATGGCGCAGGACGATCTGCATGGCGGCAGGCACCATGAAGATCTTGCTGATCCGGTCGTGGGTGATGAAGTCGAGCACGGCATTGGGATCGAACTCCCGGGCCACCACGCCCTTGGCCCCGTTATACAGCCCCATGATCCCCCAGCCGGAGCCGCCGATGTGGAAGATCGGCATGGCCACCAGGCTGACATCGTCCGGGGTCCAGCGGTTCCAGCCCATGTCCGAGGCCGCGTGCAGGGCGCGCAGCTCCAGCAGGGCGCGGTGGGACAGCATGGCGCCCTTGGGATGGCCGGTCGTACCCGAGGTGTAGAGCTGCAGGGCGATGTCCTCCCAGCCGACCGCGATGGCCGGGTCGGTGGCGTCCTGGCCGTCGCGCCAAGCCGGATAGCCCTCGGGGCCTGCGGCTTCGATGTCGATCAGGGCGCGCAGGTTTGCAGTCGGCAGCCTGGCGACAAGCTCGTCGAACTCCGGGCCGACGAACAGCGCCTCGGCCCCGCTGTCGGCCAGGATATAGGCGACCTCCGGCGGGGCGAGCCGCCAGTTGATCGGGGTCATCACCGCCCCGATCTTGGCCGCGCCGAACATCAGCTCGAAATAGGCGTCGCTGTTCTTGCCCAGATAGGAGATCCGCGTCCCAGCCTGGATCCCAAGGGCGGCAAGGCCATTGGCGACCTGATTGCTTCGGCGGTCGAACTGCGCATAGGTCGTGGTCTGGCCCTCGAAGACGAAGGCCGTGGCGGAGGCGCGCAGGCGGGCCTGTTCGCGGGCCACATCGCCCAGGGATCGCACGCGGTTCGGATCAAGCATCGGGTTTCCTCCGGGCGTCTCTGGTGGGCGCCTAAAACAATCAACTCGTCCTGTATAAAACACGAGTGACTTTTTTCTAGAGCCTACTTATCCTCAAGACCAAGAGGACGCGCCCGGCGTCCCGGCTGAGGTGAGGACACCATGACATCCAGACCCGTGGCCGAAGGGCTGTTCGTGCAAGGCGCGGAGGGACCGCGTCTGATCGGGGGCCGGCGAAAGGTCGACGGGCGCTTCGTCTTTCCCATGCCCCAGGGCGCCGAGGGCGACGGATGCGATCCGGTCGAGCTGAAGCCGCAAGGCCGGTTGTGGTCCTACACCGTGCAGCGCTTCCGGCCCAAGCCGCCGTTCAATGGTCCCGGCGATGACCGGAGCTTCCAGCCCTACGCGGTCGGCTATGTCGAACTGGAGGGCCAGGTGATCGTCGAAAGCCGGCTGATCATCGACGACTTCGCCAGCCTGGCCATCGGCATGCCCATGGCCCTGACCACCGAGGTCTTCCGCCGTGACGCCGACGGCGCCGACATCCTGACCTACGCCTTCCGCCCCGCCTGAGGAGACGCCCCATGAGTTCTGTCCACATCGTCGGCGCGGGCATCCACCCCTTCGGGCGTCATGACCTCAGTGGTCTCGATCAGGGGGTGTTCGCGGTGCGCGAGGCCCTGGCCGACGCCGGTCTCGACTGGTCGGCCATCCAGTTCGGGTTTGGCGGCTCCTCGGCCGCCGGCAACGCCGACGCGGTGCTGCCGCGCCTGGGCCTGACCGGGGTGCAGTTCATCAATGTCGCCAACGGCTGCGCCACCGGCGGCTCGGCCCTGCTGTCCGGCTATTGGGCGATCAAGTCCGGCGAGTTCGACCTGGGCGTGGTGCTCGGCTTCGACAAGCATCCGCGCGGCGCCTTCAACGCCGATCCCGAGGACTGGGGCCTGCCGGCCTGGTACGGCGAGACCGGCATGATGCTGACCACCCAGTTCTTCGCCATGAAGATCCAGCGCTACAGGGAGCTGCACGGGATCAGCGCCCGGACCCTGGGGCTGGTGGCGGAGAAGGCCTTCGAGAACGGCGCCCGCACGCCTCACGCCTGGCGGCGCGAGCCTGTGGACCTGGAGACCATCATGGGCAGTCAGATGGTCTCCGATCCCCTGACCAAGTTCATGTTCTGCTCGCCCGCCGAAGGCGGAGCGGCGCTGATCCTGGCCTCCGATCGCAAGATGCGCGAACTGGGCCTGGCCGGCCCCCGGGTGCGTGGCGCGAGCGTGCGGACCCGGGTCAATGGCTCCTTCGAGGTGTTCGCCCCGGCGTTGGACGTGGAGCGCGGCCCCTCGCCGACGGAGCTGGCGTCAAAGGCCGCCTACGAGATGGCGGGTGTTGGGCCCGGCGACATCGATGTCGCCCAGATCCAGGACACCGAGAGCGGGGCGGAGGTCATGCACATGGCCGAGAACGGTCTGTGCGCCCACGGCGATCAGGAGCGGTTGATCGCGGAAGGCGCCACCCGCCTGGACGGCGCGACGCCGATCAACACCGACGGCGGCTGCCTGGCCTGTGGCGAGCCGATCGGGGCGTCCGGCCTTCGCCAGGTCTATGAGAACGTCCAGCAACTGCGCGGCCGCGCGCACGGGCGGCAAGTGGCGGGGGCGAAGCTCGGCTATTCGCAGGTCTACGGCGCGCCCGGCCTGTCCGGCGTGGTGATCCTGGAGGCTTAGCAGCCAATTCCCAGAAGGGTCCTCGTCCCGTCGGCGACGTTCGGCGGCGCTTGCGGCCGTCTCATGCTTTGGGAGCGCGAGGTCTAAGGGACCAGGTGGAACAACCACTGCAGGGCGACGGCGGCCCCGGCCAGTACGGCCACGGCGAGACCGAAACAGGCCCCATGCTCAATGAGGCTGGTGCGTGGGTGGCCCGAAGCGTCCTGAAGGGACATGTCGTTTCCTCCGTGGTGCCAGCGGACTCTCAAGGGCCCGCCGTTCACAGGGAAGAGGATGCGGCCAATTCAGCGCGATGGCCACATATTTTGCTGCGACCTAAGGCGCAGGGGGCTTTGACGGGACGGCGGGCGCCTCGCCGAGCGGCTGATCCGACAAGAGGTGACGCATGACCGAGCGCAGCACCCTGCTGATCGCGGCGCGATCACCCTGCGGGTTGTTCACCGCCCGGGTGACCATGCCGTCGAAGATCATGCTCAGGACCTCGCCGCGCGCATCCAACTCGGTCTCGCTGCAGCCTGCGGCCCTGGCCTCTTCCAGGACGGTGCGGCCCAGGGTGCGCTCGACGGCGTCGGCCTCGCGGACGATGGCGGCGACCCTGGGATTTCGCGCGGCCTCGGCCAGCACCTCCAGCACCAGGGCGGCGCGGTCGGGGTCGTAGTTTCGCTCGATCGCCTCGGGGCAACGCTGGATGACCATCTCGGTGAGGGTCCCGTCGCCCTCGCTGAACTCGGCGAACTTCTCCCGCATCTCGGCCAGGTCCTGGGCGACGATGGCTGCGACGATCGCCTCCTTGTTCTCGAAGTAGCGATAGATCTGTCCAACGCTCAGGCCCGCCGCCTTGGCGATGTCGGCCATGGAGGCGCCGTGGAAGCCGGCCCGGCGCACGCAGGCGCAGGCCGCGTCCAGGATCTGCTGGCGCCGGAGTTCGGACTTCGGGCGGGAAGCTTCAGTCGCGTCAATCATTGAAATCGTCCCGAAATGGTGCGCCGCAACAAAAATCGCCGGCGTGACGTTGACTTTGGGTAAGCGCAGCCATATTTCCCCGCCAGACGAGAATGAACGTTCATTCTCAAATCGGTCATGACCCCGGCTTCGTCAAGTGCCTTGCTCGACAGGCCACCCCATCAGGTGTCGCATGCGTCTTAAAACCCTCGGCGGCGCCGCTGCCATTCTCGCCATCGCTTTGACCCAGGCCAGCTGTGGCGCCAAGGGCGCGGGGGGGATGGGCATGGGCGGTCCGGCCCCGGTAGGGGTAGTGATCGCCACCATCCAGCCGGTCGGTCTGACCACAGATCTCAGCGGCCGGACCTCGGCCTTTCTGGTCTCCGACGTCCGCCCCCAGGTCAGCGGGGTGGTGAAGGCCCGACTGTTCAAGGAAGGCGCCTATGTGCGCGCCGGGCAATCGCTCTATCAGATCGATCCGGCCACCTATCAGGCCAGCTATGACAGCGCCCAGGCCAGCCTCGCCCAGGCCCAGGCCCAGCTGACCACCGCCCAGCTCAAGGCCGATCGCTACAGGGACCTGGTCGCGATCAACGCGGTCAGCCGCCAGGACAATGACGACGCCCAGGCGACCTATCAGCAGGCGCTGGCCAATGTGGCGGCCCAGCGGGCGGCGGTGCAGCAGGCGCGGATCAGTCTGGACTACACCCATGTGACGGCCCCGATCTCCGGCCGCATCGGCAAGTCCTCGGTGACGCCGGGCGCCCTGGTCACCGCCAACCAGGCGACCGCCCTGACCACGGTCCAGGACGTCAGCCAGATCTATGTCGACGTCACCCAGTCGGCCTCCGACCTCCTGAAGCTGCGGCGCGACATGGCCGAGGGCAAGCTGGGGCGTAGCGGTTCGGCGCAGGTCACCCTGACCCTTGAGGATGGCTCGGCCTATCCGCAGCCGGGACGCCTGGAGTTCTCGGACATCACGGTCGATCCCGGCACCGGCTCCGTGGCCCTGCGCGCGGTGTTCCCCAATCCCGACGGCGCCCTGCTGCCCGGCCTTTATGTCCACGCCAGGCTCAGCAAGGGCGTGACGTCCTCCAGCATGCTGATCCCCCAGGCTGCGGTCACCCGCAGCCCCACCGGCGACGCGGTGGTCTATGTGGTCGGCGCCGGCGACAAGGCCGAGATCCGCCCCATCACCGTGACCCAGACGATGGGCGACAAGTGGCTGGTGAGCGCCGGCCTCAAGCCTGGCGAGCGGGTCATCGTCGAGGGATTGCAGAAGGTGCGGCCCGGCGTGGCCGTAAAGCCCGCCGTCATCGCGGCCCGGAAGTAGGGGGCCGCCATGTTGTCGCGTTTCTTCATCGACCGGCCGATTTTCGCCTGGGTCGTCGCCATCGTCATCATGCTGGCCGGCGCCCTGGCGATCACCCAGCTGCCCATCGCCCAATATCCCGACATCGCCCTGCCGCAGGTCTCGATCCAGGCCAACTATCCCGGCGCCTCGGCCAAGACCGTCGAGGACAGTGTCACCCAGGTCATCGAGCAGAAGATGAAGGGTCTGGACGGCCTGCAGTACATCTCCTCCGCCAGTGACGGGTCGGGCGGGGCGACCGTCACCCTGACCTTCAAGGGCGGGACCAACATCGATATGGCCCAGGTCCAGGTCCAGAACAAACTCCAGACCGCAACCGCCCTCCTGCCCCAGGAGGTGCAGCAGCAGGGCCTGAGCGTGGTCAAGTCGACCCGCAACTTCCTGATGGTCGTGGCCCTCTATTCCGACGACCCCAAGACCACCAATGGCGATCTCGCCGACTATATCGGCAGCAAGCTCCAAGACCCCTTGAGCCGGGTCGAAGGCGTGGGCGACGTCCAGCTGTTCGGCGCGCAATACGCCATGCGGGTCTGGCTCGATCCCGCCAAGCTGGCGAGCTATGCGCTGACCCCGGCCGACGTCGTCACCGCGATCAAGGCTCAGAACGCCCAGGTGTCGGCCGGCCAGTTGGGCGGCACGCCCGCCCTGCCGGGCACGGCGCTGAACGCCACCATCACCGCCCAGTCGCGGCTGCAGACGCCGGAACAGTTCGAAGCGATCATCCTGAAGACCTCGACCGGCGGCGCGATCGTGCATCTGCGCGACGTCGCCCGGGTCGAGATCGGCGCGGAAAGCTATGCCTCGCTGGCCAAGTTCAATGGCCACCCGGCCGCTGGCCTGGCCATCAAGCTGGCCCCTGGCGGCAACGCGCTCAACACCGCCAATGCGGTGAAGGCGCGTGTCGAAGAGCTGTCCAAAGCCTTCCCCGTCGGGATCAGATATGTGGTTCCCGTCGACTCCACCCCCTTCGTCCAGAAGTCGATCGAGGAGGTGGTCAAGACCCTGATCGAGGCGGTCATCCTGGTCTTCCTGGTGATGTTCCTGTTCCTCCAGAACTGGCGCGCCACCCTGATCCCGACCATCGCGGTGCCTGTCGTGCTGCTGGGAACCTTCGGGATTCTCGCGGCCTTCGGCTACTCGATCAACACCCTGACCATGTTCGGCCTGGTGCTGGCCATCGGCCTGCTGGTCGACGACGCCATCGTCGTGGTCGAGAACGTCGAGCGGGTGATGAGCGAGGAGGGGCTGTCGCCCATCGACGCCACGCGCAAATCCATGTCGGAGATCACCGGCGCCCTGATCGGCATCGCCCTGGTCCTGGCCGCGGTGTTCGTGCCCATGGCCTTCTTCGGCGGGTCGCAGGGGGTGATCTACCGCCAGTTCTCGATCACCATCGTCTCGGCCATGGCCCTGTCGGTGATCGTCGCCCTGGTGCTGACGCCGGCGCTGTGCGCCACCCTGCTCAAGCCCACGACCAAGGGCCACGGTCATGCGACCAGCGGCTTCTTCGGCTGGTTCAATCGCAACTTCGACCATGCCAGCGAGCGCTATCAGTCGCGGGTGCGGCGGATCCTGGGGCGTGGCGGCCGGACCATGGTCATCTATGGCGCGCTTGTCGTGGTCATGGGCGTGCTGTTTGTCACCCTGCCGTCGGCCTTCCTGCCGGAAGAGGACCAGGGCACGATCTACACTCTGGTCCAGCTGCCGCCCGGCGCCACCGAAGAGCGCACCCAGGCGGTGCTCAAGCAGGTGGCCGACCACTATCTGAAGGACGAAAGCGCTGCCGTGAAATCGGTGTTCACGGTTTCCGGCTTCAGCTTCGCCGGCGCCGGTCAGAACGCAGGTCTCGCCTTCGTACGGCTGAAGGACTTCCAGGATCGCCATGGCGCCAAACTCAGCGCCCAGGCCGTCGCCGGCCGGGCCATGGGCGCCTTCTCCCAGATCCGCGACGCCATGGTCTTCCCCGTCGTGCCGCCGGCGGTGCCGGAACTCGGCAACGCCTCGGGCTTCGACTTCCAGCTGCAGGACACTGGCGGGGTCGGTCACGAGGCCCTGATGGCCGCCCGCAACCAGCTGATGGGCATGGCGGGACAGGATCCCAACCTGGTGGGCGTGCGCCCCAACGGCCAGGACGACACCCCCCAGCTGCAGATCAATGTCGACCAGGCCCGGGCCGGCGCCATGGGCCTGACCACGGCCGACATCAACGCCACGCTCTCGACCGCGCTCGGTGGGTCCTATGTCAACGACTTCGTCGATCGCGGTCGGGTCAAGAAGGTGTTCGTCCAGGCCGACGCCCCGTTCCGCATGCGCCCCGAGGACCTGGACAAATGGTACGTGCGCAACGCGTCCGGCCAGATGACCCCGTTCTCGGCCTTCGCCACCAGCAGCTGGACCGTCGGGTCGCCCCGGCTGGAACGCTATAACGGCCTGTCCTCGGTGAATCTCCAGGGCTCGCCGGCCCCGGGCAAGAGCTCGGGCCAGGCCATGGCGGCCATGGAGCGGCTGGCGGCCAAGCTGCCACCGGGCATCGGCTACGAATGGACCGGCCTGTCCCTGCAGGAACGGGAGTCAGGCGCCCAGGCGCCGGCGCTCTACGCCCTGTCGATCCTGGTCGTCTTCCTGCTGCTGGCCGCCCTCTATGAGAGTTGGACCATCCCGCTGTCGGTGATCATGGTGATCCCGCTGGGCGTCGTCGGGGCCCTGCTCGCCACCACCCTGCGCGGCCTGTCCAACGACATCTATTTCCAGGTCGGGCTGCTCACCACCATGGGCCTGGCGGCGAAGAACGCGATCCTGATCGTCGAATTCGCCAAGGACCTGCAGAAGGCTGGCCGGCCCCTGATCGAGGCCACCGTCGAGGCGGTGCGTATCCGGCTGCGGCCGATCCTGATGACCTCGCTGGCCTTCATCTTCGGGGTCCTGCCGCTGGCGATCTCCAGCGGCGCGGGCTCCGGCAGCCAGCACGCGATCGGCACGGGGGTGATCGGCGGCATGCTGTCGGCCACCGTGCTCGGCGTGTTCTTCGTGCCGCTGTTCTACGTCCTGGTTCAGCGCCTGTTCGGCAAGACCCCGGTCGAGCCCGTCCCCGAGGCGACCATCCCCCATGAGGCTCTCTGAGATGCGCCCCTTCACCTTCGCCGCCCAGCTGCTGGCCGCCGTCTCGCTTTCGGCCTGCACGCTCGCCCCCCATTATGAGCGCCCAGCCTTGCCGGTCGCCCAGACCTGGCCGGTGAGCCAGGCCCCGTCCTCCACGCCGACGGCCTCCGCCGGCGAGCTGGGTTGGCGCACGGTGTTTCTCGATCCGCGCCTGCAGGGGGTGATCGACCTGGCCCTGAAGGAGAACCGTGACCTGCGCGTCGCGGTGCTGAACATCGAGAAGGCGCGCGCCCAGTATCGCGTCCAGCGGGCCGAGCTCTTGCCCTCGATCAGCGCCAGCGGCGGCGAGACGCGGTCGCACACGCCAGCCTTGGTGTCCCAGACCGGACGCGCCGTCGACGCCGAGCAGTACAGCGCCACGGTGGGGTTCACGGCCTATGAGCTCGACCTGTTCGGCCGGGTGCGCAGTCTCAATCAGGTGGCGCTGCAGAGCTATCTCGCCACGGAGGAGACCCGCCGCGCCAGCCAGATCAGCCTGGTCGCCGAGGTCGCCTCGGATTACCTGACCCTGGCGGCGGACCAGGAACTGCTGAGGATCGCCCAGGACACCCTGGCCACCCGCGAGGAGTCCCTGCGCCTGTCGCAGAAGCGCTTCGAGGCCGGGGCCACCTCGCAGCTCGACCTGAGCCAGGCCCAGACCCTGACCGAGCAGGCCCGCGCCGACGTCGCCGCCACCACCGCCCAGGCGGGTCGTGACCGCAACGCCCTGCGCCTGGTGGTCGGCGCCGAGATCCCGGCGGACTTGCTGCCCCAGTCAGGCCTGAACGCCATCGCCATCCAGGCGGATCTGCCCGCCGGCCTGCCGTCGATGGTGCTGACCGGACGGCCCGACGTGCTGGCGGCCGAGCATGCCCTGGAGGCCCAGAACGCCAATATCGGTGCGGCGCGGGCGGCCTTCCTGCCGCGCATCAGCCTGACCGGATCGACCGGGGCGGCCAGCCCGGACCTCGGCAGTCTCTTCAACGCCGGCACGGGCAGCTGGAGCTTCACGCCACAGATCAGCCTGCCGATCTTTTCGGGCGGGGCCAATCTGGCCAATCTTGGCGTCGCCAAGGCCAACCGCGACATCACCGTGGCGCAGTATGAGAAGGCGGTGCAGACCGGGTTCCGAGAGGTGGCGGATGGCCTTGAGACCCAGGCCACGATCCGCGACCGGGTCGCCGCCCAGGACCGGCTGGTCGCCGCCGCCGCAAACAGCCAGCGCCTCGCCCAGGCCCGTTATGACAAGGGCGTGGACAGCTACCTGACCCTGCTCGACGCCCAGCGCACGCTCTATGGCGCGCGTCAGACCCAGTTGGCCGCCAAGCTCGCCGAACTCAACAATCGGGTGACGCTCTACAAGGCTCTGGGCGGCGGGGTCTGGCCCTAGACGCTGCTAGACGTGAGCTGACATCATGTCTGGCGCGGCCGCTGGAGAGACGCCAGACTGTCCAGGAACATCGCCTTGTAGGTCGCCGGGATCTCGCCCGCGATCGGGTCGGGCACGTCTCGCGCCAAACGCCCGGCATAGAGCGAGAACTGGATCAGCATGACGCAGGTGGCGACCAGGCGATTCAGGTCGACGCCCGGCAGCATGGGAGCGGCGACGCCCGCGAGGTAGCGCGCGTTTTGCAGGCTGTCCTCGAGGTCGAGCGCCTGGAGCTCCGGGTCGGTCTGGACGATGGCCCACAGACCGATGATCAGCCGGTCCTTTTGCAGCAGTTCGAAATAGGCGTCGAACGAGAGGCTTAGGGCTTCCGTCAAGGCCTCCAGAGTCTGGACGCCGGCGACATAGTGGTGGAGCAGGGTGCGTGCTTCCGCCTGGTGCCGGATGAGAATGGCCCGGCAGATCGCCGAGCGGTCGGCAAAATATTGATAGAGCGAGCCGATCACCAGATCGGCCCGCTTGGCGATCTCGCTCATGGTCACGCCCTGGGCGCCCCGTTCCACGATCAGGTCCGTCGCCGCGTCCAGAATTCTCTGCACGGTGGCCTTGGATCGCGTCTGGGTCGCCCGCCGCCGGCGCGGGGCTTTCACCTCGGTCATGGGGCTTCCTAGCTCAAGCGGCCGGCGCTTGCCAATTTTAATATGACATACTATCACATATTAGGCCGACCGGGACACGGCGGGCGGTTTGGGGGTTTCCGATGGCGCGAACGGCTTTGATCACCGGTGGAGCGGGCGCCATCGCGACGGCGCTTTCGGCCAGGTTCCTGGAGCGCGGATTCGATCTCCTGCTGGTCGATATCGACGCTGACCGCCTCGAGGCGGCGGCGCGCGCAGCGCCCGACCGCATCCGGGCGCACCGGGCCGATCTCACGAAACCGGAGGACCTGGAGGCGGTCGCCGAACTCATCGGCGCGACCCCCGACCTGAGCGTCCTGGTGAACAACGCCGGCGTCATTCGGCCCGGCGACTATGCGGACCTGGCCTATGACGATGTCGCCCTGCACATGGCGGTCAACCTCGTGGCGCCCCTGCGCCTGACCCATGCGGCGGCCCAGCGGTTCCGCGCGGAGCGGCAAGGCTGCATCCTGTCGATCGTCTCGGCGGCGGGCATGGTGGCCCTGCCCGGGAGCGCCGCCTACAGCGCCTCGAAGTTCGGGCTGCGGGGCCTGCTGATCGCTCTGGCCCAGGAACTGGAGCCGGCCGGCGTGAAGGTCCGCAGCCTGTTCCCAGGCGCCGTCGACACGCCGATGCTGCGCTATGAGGCGACCCACGGCGGTTCGGTCCTGAACTTCCTGAACCCGGACGTTCTCACCGCCGATCAGGTGGCCGCAGCCGCGATGAAAGCCATGGACGGGAGCCGGATCGAGGTCTCCCTGCCGGCGGGCGACGCGCTTCTGGCCCGCCTCATCTGCGCCTTTCCCGCCCTGATGCCGACGGTCCTGCCGCACTTCGTCAAGCAGGGGGAACAGGGGCTGAAGCGCTTCCTGAAGTCCCGCGGTCTGACCGCCGCCCCGCCGCTCTAGTCGCCACCCGACCCCAAGACACCCGGAGACCCAGATGGACGACGCTGTCCGCGCCGCGGCGCGCAAGTTCGAGACCGGCAAGCGACGGAAGTTCCTGTCGACCCAGAAGATCATCTTCCTGGTGGTGGCCGCCGCCGCCCCGCTGGCGGCGATGGTCGGCAATCTGCCGATCGCGCTCAGCCGGGGCCTCGGCGCGGCGACGCCGGCGGCCTTCCTGTTCGCGGGCCTGACCCTGCTGTGCTTCTCGGTCGGCTATGCCGCGATCAGCCGGCGCGTCGTCAGCACCGGCGCCTTCTACACCTATGTCGCCAAGGGGCTGGGCAAGCCGATCGGGGTGTCGGCGGCCTTCACGGCCATGCTGGCCTATGTCGCCTATACGGTGGGCCTGGCCGCATTCCTGGGATATTTCGGCGCGCTCGCCGCAAGCGGCGCCGGTCTTCATGTCTCGTGGCTGCTGATCGCCCTGGGCGGGATCGCCATCGTGGCGGTGCTGGGCTACCGGTCGATCGACCTGTCCTCCAAGGTGCTCGGCGTGCTGATGGCGGCCGAGGTCGGGGTGCTGGCCGTGTTCGACGTCGCGGTCCTGATGGCCAAGGGCTGGCACGCTCTGCCGCTGGCCGCCTTCGCGCCTGGCGCCGTGATCGGGCCCGGCCTGGGTGTCGGGCTGATGATCACCTTCACCTCGTTCATCGGCTTTGAATCCGCCGCCCTCTATGGCGAGGAGGCGGAGGAACCGACCCGCAGCATACCGATCGCCACCTATGCCTCGGTGATCCTGATCGGGATATTCTATCTCGTCACCGCATGGCTGACCGTCGGGGCGGTGGGGGCGGAAGACGCCAGCCGCGCCGCGACCGCCGAGGGCGGCGCCTTCATGCTGAACCTCACCGGCCGCTATGTCGGCGACACGGTCGAGCAGATCATGGGCCTCCTGGTCATCACCTCGCTGCTGGCCTCCTATCTGGCCCTGCACAACGCCGCCGCCCGCTACCTCTTCGCGCTCAGCCGCGAGAAGCTGTTGCCGCCTGTGTTGGGCAAGTTCCATCCGGCCCGCTACGCGCCCTCCAACGCCAGCCTGGCGGTCAGCCTGATCACCCTGGCCGGTGTCGCGGTCTTCGGCATGACCCGGCTCGATCCCTATCTGTCCCTGATCCCGGCCCTGATCGGGCTTGGCACCTTCGGCATCATCCTGATCCAGGCCATGGCCGGCACGGCGATCTTCGCCTACCTGTGGCGCGGTCGCTCCGCGGGCCAGTGGGCGGTGCTGGGCGCGGCGGCGGCCGGCGCCGTGGGCCTGATCATCGCGGCGGCTCTGGTGGCGCAGAACTTCAGCCTGCTGGTCTCATCGACCTTGCCGCAGATGGCCAGCCTGCCCTGGCTGTTCGCGGTGACCGTGGCCTTCGGCCTGGGCTTCGCCGCCTGGATGCGGCGCTATCGGGCCAAGGCCTACAGCGTCTTGGCCGAGACCCACCTGCGGGCCGATAGTGCGCGTGAAATCCCCAAGGTCGCGTTCGACGGCCGCTACTGCATCATCGGCGGCGGCCCCTGCGGCCTGCTGACCGCGCGCGCCTTCACCCTGGCCGGCGTCCCCTATGATCAGTTCGAGCGTCACAGCGATGTCGGCGGCATCTGGGACGTCGAGAATCCCGGCTCATCGATGTACGAGTCCGCCCACTTCATCTCGTCCAAATACACCTCCGCCTTCTTCGGCGCGCCCATGCCGGAGAGCTACCCGGACTATCCCGACCACCGCCAGCTGCTCGCCTATATCCGCGACTTCGCCGCCCGCTTCGGCCTGAAGGACAAGATCACCTTCGGGGTCGAGGTGGTGAAGGCCACGCCCTTGGGGGAGGATGCGCGGGACGGCTGGCGGGTGGAGCTGTCGAACGGCGAGACCCGCACCTATCAGGGGCTTGTCGTCGCCAACGGGGTCACCTGGCATCCCAGCCTGCCGACCTATCCCGGACTTGAGCGGTTCCAGGGCGAGGTCCGCCACGCGGTCACCTATCGGAGGCCGGCGGAGTTCACGGGCAAGCGCGTGTTGATCGTCGGCGCCGGCAATTCTGGGGTCGACATCGCCTGCGACGCCGCGCGCCACGCCGGCAAGGCCTTCATCAGCCTGCGACGGGGCTATCACTTCGTGCCCAAGCACATGTTCGGCGTGCCGACCGATGTGTTCCTGGGCGGCGGCGTCCATCCGCCCAAGGGCGTGGTGATCCCCGACGATCCGGACAAGATGCTGGGCGCCATCGTCGGCGACCTGACCCGCTATGGCCTGAAGGCGCCGGACCACAAGGCGATGCAGTCGCACCCGATCATGAACACCCAGATCCTGCACTATCTGGCCCATGGCGACCTGACCGCCAAGGAGGACGTCGTGTCGTTCAGCGAGACGGGCGCGGTCTTCAAGGACGGCTCGGTCGAGGCCTTCGACATGGTGTTGTTCGCCACCGGCTACGACTACCGCATGCCCTTCCTCGATGAGGCTCTGTTCGACTGGAAGCAGGGGCGACCGCAGCTCTATCTCAACATCTTCCACCGGCGCCTGCGCGGCCTGGCCGTCGTCGGCTATGTCGAGTTCGCCTCGGCCGGCTATCAGCGCTTCGACGAGATGGCGCAGATGGTGGCGATGGACGCCGTGCTCGAGCAGTCCGGCGCGAACCTGGAGATCTGGCGGCGGATGAAGGCGCAGGCCGCGCCCGACCTGCGCGGCGCCTCGACCTATGTCGATAGCCCGCGCCACGCCAACTATGTCGACGTGAACGTCTATCGCCGGGTGCTGTCAGAAGTGCGGGAAGCGTTCGGTTGGCCCGATCCGAGCGATGCGCTCTATCAGCCGCTTGATCGCGACCGCGCAGGCCCGCCGCCACCGGGCTGAGCCTTTCGCGCGGCTGGCCTTGGCGCCAGAGGCGCCTCTATGATGGGGCCAGAGCAATGGCTGGGAGCGCATCATGGCGGCGGTTGTCTTCTATCTCGACCCCGCCAGCCCCCAGACCCTGCAGTCCCAGCTGCGGCAAAGGATCATCGACGCGATCGTCTCCGCCAGTCTGGAGCCCGGCGTGCGGATGCCGTCCTCGCGGCGATTGTCGCGGGACCTCGACATCGCCCGCAACACCGTGACCCTGGTCTATCAACAGCTGGTCGCCGACGGTTATCTGTCGGGCCGGGAGCGCAGTGGGGTCTTCGTCAGCGACGCCCTGTTCGAGGCCGTCCGGCCCGGACGTGACCGGGCGAGCCGGCCTGTGTCGCCCTCGGCGCCTTGGCGCGCCCGGCTGCAGGCGGTGGTTCGGGTGGATGTCGAGGGTCGGCCGCCGCCGAGCTGGGAGCTCAATCCCTATCCCTTCCTCGACGGCGCCTATGACGCCTCGCTGTCGCCCGGCGCCGAGTGGCGTGACGCGGTCCGCTCGACCCTCCAGGCCCAGGAATTCGCCGAATGGAGCCAGGACGGCGGGGAGGCCGATGACCCGCGCCTGATCCACGAGATCCGCACCAAGGTGTTGCCACGCCGCGGCCTCCAGGCGACCAGCGAGGAGGTGCTGGTGGTCGGCGGTCGGCGGGAGGCCTTCAGCCTATTGGCGCGCGCCCTGGTCGGCCGGGGGGCGCCGGTGGCGGTGGAGGAGCCAGGCCCGCCGGACTTGACCCATCTGCTGCGCCTCCAGGGCGCCGACATCATCGCCGTTCCGGTCGACGCCCAGGGCATGGTCGTCGATGAGCGCCTGGGCGCGGCCGACCTGGTCTTCGTCACCCCGGCCTGTCAGCTGCCCACCGGGGCGAGGCTGTCGTCGATCCGCTGCAAGGCGCTGCTCGACCGGGCGGAGCAGTCCGATCTGTTGGTGGTGGAATATGACCTGGCCGCCAGCGGCGGCTTCGCCGACCAGGCCGCGCCCGCCCTGCGCAGCATGGATCGCGGGGGGCGGGTGATCTATGTCGCCGACCTCTGCGATGTGCTGAGCCCAGGCCTTGGCCTGGGCTTCATCGTCGGCGACGCCGACCTGATCCGCGAGCTGCGCCGCCTGCGGACCCTGGTCTCCGGCCCGGCGCCTCGCGCCGCCCAGCGAACGGCCGCCTTCTTCCTGTCCCTAGGCCACTATGACGCGATCCTGGGCCGCCAGCACCGGACCCTGCATGAGCGTCTGAACGCCCTGCGCGACGCCTTGAACTATCACCTGCCCCAACTGGTCGCGATTGATCCCCGGGCCAACGGGTCGGCCATATGGGTCGAAGGCCCTCCCGATCTCTCGGCCCGGCAACTGGCCAATGAAGCGGCCAAGCGCGGCGTGCTGATCGAACCCGCCGACCGGTTCTATTCCACCGCCGCCCGGGCCGAGAACTGCTTCCGCATGGGGGTGACGGGCATACCGCGCGCGCGTATCCGCGAGGGGGTCGCGGTCCTGGCCCAGGTGGTCCAGAGTCTGACCCAGCCGCGTCTGGACCGGTTGGATCCGGCCCGACCGACCTGGCTGGCGGGCGGCGATCTCCAGGCCCTGATCGCCGGGGCCAAGCTGCTCTGCCGCACGGCCTATGGCGATCCCTACGAGGTCGATGTGCTGCCCGACGGTCGGCTGGTCGGCAAGGCCGGCTACGCCCACGAGGACTGCGATGTCGGGGCCTGGTGGATGGAGGGGGACTATTGGTGCCGCCGCTGGACAGAGTGGTCCTATGGCGAGACCGCGCGCTTCCTGACCGTGGTCGAGGGCGACCAGATCCGCTGGTACCGCGACGACCACCTGCTGTTCAACCGCGGGATCATTAAGCCTCTGGCGGCGTTGAGCGACACAACTGAAGTCGAAAATCTGGCCCCATAGATTGAGCTAATCTGGTCCTACGCGAGGCGTCGCCCGACCGTCACTGTCTCTTCACAAGACGCGTTGAAGGGACTTTCGCATGTCGCATCTGGCCGTCGCCGGTCTGCAGCTCGATCTGCAGGCGGGGGACAATCTGGACAGGATCGCCGACGAGGTCGCCGCGACCAAGCGGCGTCTGTCCTGGGTGGATCTCGTCCTGATCGGAGAGCTGAGCGCCTATGGTCCCTCGGTGGTCCACGCCCAGGATCCGGGCGGCGTCGCCGAGACGCGTCTGCGGGCCATCGCCCGGGATAACCGGGTCTGGCTGGTCGGCGGCTCGATCTTCGAGCGGGTGGATGGGGTGATCTACAACACCTGCCCGGTGATCGATCCGAACGGCGAGGTGGTGCTCAAGTACCGCAAGATCTACCCGTTCCGACCCTATGAGGCGGGGGTCGCGGCCGGCGCCGAATGCATGGTGTTCGACATTCCCCAGGTCGGCCGGATCGGGGTGTCGATCTGCTACGACATGTGGTTCCCGGAGACGACCCGGACCCTGGCCTGGATGGGCGCCGAGGTGATCCTGCACCCGGGCATGACCAACACCATCGACCGCGATGTCGAACTGGCGATCGCCCGGGCCAGCGCCGCCCAGAACCAGTGCTATTTCGTCGACGTGAACCTGGCCGGCCACCTGGGCAATGGCCGCTCGGCGGTGTTCGGGCCGGGCGGCGAGGTGATCTACGAGGCCGGGTCGGGCCGGGACATCATCGCCGTGGAGCTGGACCTCGCCCATGTGCGCCGGGTCCGGGAGCGCGGCTGGCACGGCCTGGGCCAGGTGTTGAAGAGCTATCGCGACGGTCCTGCGAGCTTCCCGCCCTATCGCGAGGGCGCGGTGTCCGCGTCCCTGGCCGTCCTGGGCCCGCTCGAGAAGCCGCAAGGCCTGGCGCCGCCGGCGCCGCTCAAGATTCAAGATCAGACGGAGGGGTAGATGTTCAGATCCATGTTGATGGCGACGACCGCTGTGTCGTTGTCCCTGATGGCGTCCCAGGCGCTCGCCGAGGCCGCCAAGCCGGCGGCCGACGCCACGGTCGCCGAGGTGGTGGTCACCGCCACCCGGCGCGAGGAACGGGTGCTCGACGTGCCCTATAATATCTCGGCGGTGTCGGGCCAGGCCATCGACCAGGCCAAGGTCCAGAGCACCGCCGAACTGCTGCGCACGGTGCCGGGGGTCTCGGTGGTCGATCGCGGCTACCGGAACCAGGGGGTGTCCAACAGCATCCAGATCCGGGGCCTTAACGTCGACAGCGCCATCCTCGGCGACTACGCGGTCTCGGCCGTCGCCCCGGTGTCCAGCTATGTCAACGACACCCCGCTGTTCGCCAATTTCGCCCTGAAGGATGTCGACCGGGTCGAGGTGCTGCGCGGACCCCAGGGTACGCTCTATGGCTCGGGCTCGCTGGGCGGCACCATCCGCTACATCCTGCACGCGCCCGAGCTCGGCCAATTCGGCGGCAAGGTCAGCGCCACGACCTCCCAGGTCACGGGCTCCGGCGGGCTCGGCTGGGCCGGGGACGGCACGATCAACATTCCGCTCGGCGACAAGGTGGCCCTGCGGATCACCGGCAGCATCCAGGACTATCCGGGCCTGACCGACTACGTGAACATCTACAAGCTGGACTCCACCGGCGCGCCCGTGGCGCCCAACGGCGTGCTGTCCTCCGCAGCGGTCTATGAGACCAAGAAGGACGCCGACACCGTCAATATCAAGTATGGCCGCGCGGCCCTGCGGGTGCAGCCCGCCGAATGGCTGGACATGACGTTGTCCTATGCGCGCCAGTCGGACGACATCGGCGGCCGCCGCCAGGTGACCCGGGGCGTGGACGGCTACGGCCACGTCTATGGCAAGTACGACAACGGCTCGGTGCAGCTTGAGCCCTCGTCGCGGGAGGTCAGCCTGACCGCCCTGGAGACCACGGTCGACCTGGGCTTCGCCACCCTGACCTCATCGACCTCGTCCTACGACCACCACGGCGACAGCGTCAGCGAGAACACCGGCTACTACGCCAAGAACGGCTGGCTATCCTTCTACTACAACTTCCCGCGCCCGATGGCCTCGGCGGTCCGCAGCTATTCCGACCGCGCCTTCATCGAGGAGATCCGGCTGGTCTCCCAGACCAAGGGACCGCTCGACTACGTGGTCGGCGGCTTCTACGAGAAGCAGAAGCTGGGCGCGACCCAGGCCAGCTATCTGCGCGGGTTCAAGCGGTGGTGGGACGCGGCCTATCCGGCCTTCAAGGCCGAGGTGCAGTCGGACCAGGACTTCGCCTATGACCGCCACGAGGACTTCACCGACAAGGCCCTGTTCGGCGAGCTGACCTATCACGTCAATGACCGGCTGCAGGTCACCGGCGGGGTGCGCTGGTTCGACAACCAGTCCAAGAGCCACACCTTCATGGACGTGCCGGTCTATACGTCGCTGTCGGCGCCGACCAACGCCAGCTTCCAGAAGTCGGACAGCAAGGCGCTCTACAAGGCCAATGTCTCCTGGAAGTTCGGGGAGCGGGGCCTGGCCTATGCGACGGTGTCGGAGGGCTATCGGCGCGGCGGCGCCAACGCCGTGCCGACCATCGGCCGCTATGCCGAGGACGCCCGCTGGCAGCAGTATGGCCCCGACCGGGTGGTCAATTACGAGGCCGGCCTGAAGGGGATCAGCCACGGGATCACCTATAACGCCGCCCTGTTCTACGTCGACTGGAAGGACATCCAGATCAACACGGTGACGCCGAACTGGGGCTTCTTCGTCGCCCAGAACGGCGGCACGGCGCGCTCACAGGGCCTGGAGGCGCAGATCGACGGCCGTCTCGAAGGCGTCCACTACAGCCTGGGCTACACCTATACCGACGCCAAGCTGACCGAGAACGCCTATCCCCCGACCGGCAGCCTGACGCCCGTGGCGCGGAAGGGCGCGCGGCTGCCCGGCACCGCCGAGCATGCGGTGACCTTCGCCCTCGACCACGCCATGACCCTGTCCAACGGGGTGGTGCTGACGGGCCGGCTGAACGGCTACTACCAGTCGGCCACCCGCAACGCGGTCACCACCTCGACGCGGCTGAACGTCGGCCTGGCGCCGTTCCAGATCTGGAACACCTCGGCCACCGCGACCTTCGACAAGTGGTCGGCGACCCTGTTCGTGAAGAACATCTTCAACGCCGACGGGGTGACCGGCCGGTTCACCGAAGGCTACATGGGGACCGATCCGGCCGACGGCTATTACGGCAACGGCGCCAAGGACCTGATCACCCTGCCGCGCACCGTCGGCCTCACCCTCGACTATCCGTTCTGAGGTCATGACCAACCCGGGCGCCCCGCGATCGATCGGCCAACCCGCGTCCGGCGACGGACGCGGGGAGCTGGAGGCCGTGCGGGCGCTCGTTCATTCCGGCCGCCGGGACGAGGCCAATCGCCGGCTACTGGCGCTGGAGCCGGGGCTCAGCGGGGATGCGCGCGGCTTGCAGGCGGCGGGGGAGATCTTCATGGCCAACGCCCGGTTCGAGGACGCCCTGCGCTGCTACAGCCAGGCGGCGGCCCTGGCCCCCAGGGATCCAGGCGCGCTCTACAACCTGGGCTCTGTGCTGGTGGCCTGCGGGGATCTCGCCAGCGCCGAGCACGCCTTCGACCAGGTCATCGCCCTGGACCCCTCCGACGGCGACGCCTTCTACAATCGCGCGACGCTGCGCAGGTGGAGCCCTGCCGAGAACCATCTGGCTGAGATGGCGGCGGCGGTGGAGCGGGTGCGGCGCCCGGGCGCCGAGGCGGCGCTCTGCTACGCGCTCGCCAAGCAATATGAGGACCTGGGCGACGCATCGGCGTCCTGGTCGTGGCTGGCCCGTGGCGCGGCGCGGCGACGGAGCCTGCTGAGCTATCGCGTCGAGGCTGATCTGGCGACCATGGCCCAGATCGCCGAGGTGTTCGACGCCGCGACCATGGCCGCTGTCCGCAGCCGCCACGCGCCCTCAGGACCGGTCTTCGTCCTGGGGCTGCCCCGCAGCGGCACAACCCTGGTCGACCGGATTCTCAGCGCCCACAGCCAGGTGGAGAGCCTGGGCGAGATCAGTGATTTCGCCCTGTCCCTGGTGCGCACCGTGGGCCGGGCGACGGACAAGGGCGACATGGTCGCCCGGTCCGGCCGCATGGACTTCGCGGCCCTCGGGCAGACCTACCGCGACAGCCTGACCGCCTATGGCCGCGCGGCGCCGCTGGTGATCGACAAGACCCCGGCCAACTATCTCTATATCGGCCTGATCGCGCTCAGCCTGCCGGAGGCGCGGATCGTCCATGTCCGCCGCGATCCGATGGACAACGGCTACGCCCTCTTGAAAACCCTGTTCCGCACCGGCTGTCCCTATTCCTACAGCCAGTCGGACCTCGGCCAATATATCGGCGCCTATCACCGGCTGATGGACCATTGGCGGACCGTGCTGCCGGGCCGGATGGTCGAGATCGACTACGAGACCCTGGTCGGCGACCAGGCCGGAGAAAGCCGCCGCCTGGTCGAAAGCCTGGGGCTGGCGTGGGAGCCGGCCTGCCTGGACTTCCACGCCAATCCCGCACCGGCGGCGACCGCCAGCGCCGCCCAGGTCCGGCGGCCCATCTACCGGGACTCCCTGTCGCTGTGGCGTCGCTATGAGGCCGAACTCCAGCCCCTGGCTCAGAGCCTGCGCGCCCAGGGTCTGGCGTGAGACAGCCGCTGTTCCTGGGGCTGTTGGCCGCCGCGCTGCTGGCCGGGACGGCGCGGGCCGCGCCCCCCACCATGGCCGCCTTCACACCGCCGCCAGAGGCGCGGGCGCCGGCCCATCCCTTCGAGGGCCGCCTGACCCTGACCTTCGGCGCGCGGCCGGGCGGGCTCAAGGTTCTGCGCGACGATGACCCGCCACGGGGGCCCGATCTGCGCCTGGCCTGGCCGGCGCTCGCCCTGAGCGTCGCCGATGACGGCGGACGGTTGATCGCCGAGGTTCCCGAGGGCGGTGGATCGGCCGCCTGGGACTGGTCGGTGGGACCTGGCCGGGTCTGGTCGACTGCGAAGGGCGATGTGGCGGTCCTGCCGGTGGCCCTGCGCGAGACCAACGCCAACTGCGTCCACAACGGCCTGCTGCGCCTGGTCCTGACCGCCGGGGCCGTGTCGGGGGCAGAGGTTCGGATCGGGGCGGAGACCTGTCTCTATTCCAAGTTCGACGCCTGGGCGGCGCCCCGGGCGCGGTTCGTCCCCGGCGCGCCGGCCGATCGCGACGCCCGGATCGCCCGCGACCGCGAGACCCGTGCGGCCCAGGCTCCCGTTCGGCCCCTGGCGGAGCTGGTCGCGAAACACCCCGGGGTGAGCCTGGCCGCCCTGGCCCAGGCTTCAGGCGATGACCAGGCGGTCTATGGGCTGGTGGCCGACGGCGTGAATTACGCCGCGCCCTGTCCGACCCGGTTCGGCGTCGACCCCTTCTGCGAAGGCCGGCTGCTGCCGTCCTATTCCCTGGCCAAGTCCCTGGTCGGAGGGCTGGGCCTGATGCGGTTGGAGCGGGAGCGTCCTGGCCTGGCCCGGCGGCCTGTGGTGAGCCTCGTCCCGGACTGCCAAGCCGCCGATCCCTGGACCGATGTCACCGCGCTGGACCTGCTCGACATGACCACCGGGCGCTATGGCGCCAAGGCCTATGAGGCGGATGAAGACGCGACCGACATGGCGGGGTTCTTCCTGTCGCAGACCCGCGCGGAGAAGCTGGCCTTCGCCTGCGGTCACTATCCGCGCCGGGCCGCGCCGGGCGGGACCTGGGTCTATCATACGACCGACAGCTACCTGCTGGGCGAGGCCCTGGCCGGCGCAGTGGGCGGCGATCCCTATGACGCGGTGCTGCGACCGATCTGGCGCGATCTGAAGCTCAGCCCAGCCCTCGACGAAACCCGCCGGACTCTGGACGCCGCCCGCCAGCCCTTCACCGGCTGGGGCCTGTTCCTGCGCCCCGACGACGCCGCGCGGCTTGGCCTGTTCCTGTCGCCGATCAACCAGGCCCGGCAGGATGAGTTGTTCGATTCCAGGCTGATCGGCGAGGCGCTGCAAAGGGTCGAGGCCGGCTGGCCGGCGGGTTCGCCGAGGTTCCGCTACGCCCATGGCGTCTGGGCCCGGGACATCTCCGACCTGATCGGCTGCGCGCGACCGGTCTGGACGCCGTTCCTGTCGGGCTATGGCGGCATCTCCCTCGTGATGTTCCCCAACGGCGTGGTGTTCTACGCCTTCGGGGACGAGGGGCGCTTCGACTGG